>NZ_VFBC01000003.1:0-248549 GCF_011319755.1 Cobetia sp. MB87
GGTGATGGTGGCGACGGCGGTACTGATCCAGGCGATGGTGGCGACGGCGGTACTGATCCGGGCGACGGCGGCGATGGCGGCACTGATCCGGGTGACGGCGGCGACGGCGGTACTGATCCGGGTGATGGTGGCGACGGCGGTACTGATCCGGGCGATGGCACGGATCCGGGTGACGGCGACGGCACGACTGGTACCACCGGCACCACAGGCTCTACCGGCACCACCGATCCCGATGACGGCAGTGACCCCGATGAAGGCGGCGAGCCGGGTGATGGCGATGGTACAACGGGCACGACAGGCACCACCGGTACCACTGGCACAACGGGTACAACCGGAACGACTGGCACCACAGGGTCTACCGGTACGACTGGCACCACCGGCACCACAGGTACCTTCTGATCACCATGAAGCCGACATCCATCATGATGGGGGGCCGCCTGGCGGCCCCTTTGCTTGTGTCCGGCGCATTGATGCTTGGGGGCTGCTCCGCACTTGAGCAGGGGCAGCTGGGGCAGACGGCCAGCGCAATACTCGGCAGCGATCAATTCGATGCCGAGCGCGCGCGCGCCCTGCCCTATGCCACGCTGCGCTTCAGCTATGACGGCAACACCGGGATGGTGGTGCTGGCGTCGCTGGAGACAGCGAACCGCAAAGACATGGACGCAACGGACGCGACCTATCAGCAAGAACCCACAGGGCTGACACCACTGGCAGCCCTGCCCTCTTCCGCCACGCCTGTTGAATCGAAGGCAAACCAGCCTTCGAGCACGACAGAGCTGGCACGTTTCGAAACCGCGGATCATGCCTTCGTGCGCCTGGAGAACGGCTGGCTGAGCGGTACCGCCGGCTTTGACACCGACCTGCTGTACATGCGACGCGACGCATCACTGGCCACGCTGATGTCAGCGCTGGAAAGGGGTGAATCCACACCCAGCTATGCGATTCACTCACGCTGGCAGCGCGCTGATGGCATAGAGGGCTACGCCCAGGGCCAGGCAAGCTGGCAATGCGCGCCTCCCTCCGTGCAGGCCTTGCCGTTGGGTGATCAGACAGTGGCCCAGTGTGAGGAAAACATCCTCTGGCAAGATGGCTCGCGTAGCGTCAATCGCTATGCGGTTGCTGCTGTGATTGATCCCTCCGCGACTGATGCCAATGCGGCACCAAGAATCTGGGCGGCGGATGTTCAACCCTGGCCGGATTCCCATTACTGGAGCTGGGAGGTGGCGCGTGGCTGGTGGTAAGTGCCAAGAATTTTTCTTTCAGCGCCAGGATCATGCCGCCCCGCCTGCACGAGCCGGCGGTGTATCGCTTGTCCATCGTGGTGTCACTTCTCTTGTCCGCCGAGGTGCCGTGAAACGCTATCTGCATGAACGTCTGAAGGCCGCCCTTGGCGCAGCGGTGCTCGCATCGACTTGCGGCGTGCTCCTGTTGCCTGGCGCAGCGCTGGCCAGCGAGACTCCGACAGTATCGTCAGGCCTATCCCAAGACCAGGAGGCCAGCACCCAGACACTGACCATCAGTGAGGCGCTATCGCGCCAGCTCGGCGTGCTGACCAATGCCAACGGTATCGAGTGGCCGCATGCGTTCGTGGCCACCCAGCAGACGCGCGACAGGACACGTCAGCTTGGGCGCCGCCTGTTCTTCGAGCTGCGTCAATTGAGCTCGCAGGCCGTCTTTGATGATCGACTGTCGGCTGAAGGGCTCAAGCACTGGATGCGCATCATCGGTCGCACGCCGGTCGAGGGACGGCAGGTCGGGCGGATCGATCCCATCGCTCTGTGGCGTTTTCCGCGCCTGGACATCCCGCTCACGACGGGCGACTGGATAGGCCAATGCCAGACAGAGACTCGCATTCAGCTCTGGAGTGCCGTTGGGGTGCGCCAGCTGGACTGGCGCCCCGGCCTGACGCTGCACGACGCCATCGCTGGCCTGCCAGGCGCGCAGGCGGACTCGGAACACGCCAGCGTCATCACACTGGGCGGCAGAATCATCGTCCGCGGCATCAGCGCCTGGAATGATCAGCCCTATACGCTGGCGCCGGGTGACCGTGTCGTGGTCAACATGCCGCGTATCTCGGCGGCCGCCGCCTGGGTCAATCGCAGCCTGCCCGAGTGGTTGAGTCTGCAATGGCCGGGCAAGGAGTGCCGCAGCGTGGACGCCATCACGGGTGAGCCCCAGCAGCGCGACTATCTGCAGATAGCGCGCCAATACGCTGAGGGTGATGACAGTAATGAAAGTGATGACACGGACAGTGGCGCGCACCCTCAGGGCGAGACTCCATGAGCGACGCGACAATGACACAGCAGGACGCCTCGTGCTCAGGCAGGCAAAGGATGGCAGCAGACAGCATGGATCATTCGCACTTCACTTCCATGGCGCCGGCGCGTGCCCGGCTCACTCCCTTGACGCGCGCCATCCGGCAACTGGCCATGCTCAGTGCGGGCATGCTGCTGGCCCCGATGAGCTACGCCGGCCTGCTGGATGGTCCGCAGCCGATCGAGACACGTCTCAGCGGCCTGGGGCATGGACAATCGGATTTCGGCGGTGTCGGCCTGATGCAGACACCGACCGCGCGCATGCAGAAGCCGGGCAGCATTCACTTCTCCTATAGCCAGGTCGAACCGTACCAGCGCTATAACGTCAGCCTGCAGCCGCTCGACTGGCTGGAGGTCGGCTTCCGCTACACGGAAGTCACCAACCGCCTGTATGGCGAAGCCATCGCCGGTGACCGCGACTACCTGGATAAAGGTGTCGACGCCAAGTTCCGACTTTGGGAAGAGAGCCGTTATCTGCCTGAAGTCGCGGTCGGCCTGCGCGACATGGGCGGTACCAGCCTGTTCGGCAGTGAATACCTGGTCGCCAGCAAGCGCTGGTATGACCTTGACTTCACGCTGGGGCTTGGCTGGGGCTATCTCGGCTCACGCGGTGACATCAGCAACCCGCTTGGCTGGGTGCGTGACAGCTACAACGACCGTCCCGGCCGTGGCGAGACCGGCGGTGACCAGGGCGGTGAGTTCTCTCTCAACAGCCTGTTCAAGGGTGATGTCGGCATCTTCGGCGGTGTGGAATGGCAGACGCCGTGGGACCCGCTGGTGCTGATGGCAGAGCTTGATGGCAATGACTATCAGAGCGAGCCGCAGGACAACGATCAAGCGCAGGACAGCCCGATCAACCTGGGTGCCCGCCTGAGCGTGACCGACAACCTGACCGTCAAGGCCGGCTGGGAGCGTGGCAATACCGCGATGTTCGGCGTCAATTTCGGGGTGGATCTCGCCGGGCTATCGCAGGCCAAGCTGGATAGCCCACCGGAGCGCCTGAATGCCGAAGCCCCCACGCGCAACCAGGTCAGCTGGCCCGAGCTTTCCCGCGAGATCCAGGTGCAATCCGGCATTCGTGTCGATAGCCTGTCCCGCGAAGGCACAGCGCTGATCGTCAGTGGCGAGAGCACGCGTTTCCGCTCTACCGCTCAGGCCGAAGGCCGTGCCAACCGCGTGCTGCACAACCGACTGGATGACTATTTCGAGAGCTTCCATTACCGCCTGCGCTCCGGGGGTCTGGATACTCGGGAAGATGTCCACCAGCGCGCCGATATCGTCAACGCCGGTCACGATGCACGCCAGCAGCTGCGCTATACCCACAGCGTCTATGCATTGGCGGCCACCGAGCCGACCGATGGGGATGGTGAAGGTGCGGCCCGCTATACCGGTGAAAAGGTGCTGCTCGAGAATCCTGATGATCGCTGGAGCGCCGGCTTTTCGCCTGGCCTCAACCAGAACATCGGCGGCCCGGATGGCTATCTGTATCAGGCCTACCTGCGTGGCTCGGCCGCCTGGCGTACCGATCGCCACGGCTGGCTCTCCGGCTCGGCACAGCTGACCCTGTTCGACAACTTCGACAAGTTCGATTACATCTCGGACTCCAAGCTGCCCAGGGTACGCTCCTATATCGGTCGCTACATCGAAGAGACCGACGTCGGTATCGACAACCTGCAGTACACCCGCACTCACCAGTTCGGGCGCGACTGGTATGGCATGGCCTACGGCGGCATTCTGGAGATGATGTATGCCGGTGTCGGCGCCGAGGTGCTCTATCGCCCGCTGGGCTCACCACTGGCCTACGGGGTCGATGTGAACTGGGTCAAGCAGCGCGAGTTCGATCAGCAGTTCGGGCTGCGCGATTACTCGACCACCACTGGCCATGCAAGCATCTACTGGGATACCGGCTATGAAGACGTGCTGGCCAAGGCCAGCTTCGGCCGCTACCTGGCAGAAGATGTCGGCATGACGCTGGATGTCTCACGCGGCTTCGCCAATGGTGCACGCATGGGTGCCTGGGCCACCTTCACCGATGCCGGCGACGACTTCGGCGAGGGTAGCTTCGACAAGGGCCTCTACATCGTGCTGCCGCTGGATGCATTCTTCATGCACTCCAGTCGCGACACTGTCGGCCTGGCCTGGAACCCGCTGACCCGCGATGGTGGCGCTCGCCTCAATCGCAAGTTCAGCCTGTATGACATGACCAGCTATCGCGACATGGATGACTACTGGCGTGGCTTCGCCTCACAGGTATGGAAGTGATCCTGGCCGCGAGCTGACCTCTGCTCTCGCAGACGACGGCCGGTCGTGCTGAAGTTTCCTTCCGTCATCTGCCGTGCCAACGAGAAGGCCCCGATCCTCTGGATCGGGGCCTTGTCGTTGGCAACTTCTGGTCTGCGCCTTCACTCATGCCTTCTTGAGTGAAGGCATGAGTGGGTCACAACCTCTCACGCCATACTCAGCGACCGGTGAAGTTGTTGCGCACCAGATCGACCACATCATCCATGCGCCCATTGAGCACCGCCTTGGCAGAGTAGAGTGCGGTGGAGGCGACCTGGCCGGCTTCGATATGCGGCGGCATCACCAGCTCCATGCGGTTGACCTTGACCTCGAGAATGCCGGGGCCTTCCTGGGCCAGCAGGCTCTGCACTGCCTCATCCAGCTCGTGCTTCTCCTCGACACGACGCCCCCACAGCCCCATGGACTGGGCGACCAGCGAGAAGTCGGGGTTCTCGAGTTCGGTGTAGGTATCCAGGATGCCCTCGACCTTCTGCTCGAGCTCCACGAAGCCCAGCGTGCTGTTGTTGAAGATGACGATCTTGAGCGGAATCTTCTCCTGCTTGATGGTCAGCAGGTCCCCCATCAGCATCGACAGACCGCCATCACCGCACATGGCGATCACCTGACGCTCAGGGTAAGCCTTCTGGATGCCGATGCCCTGAGGGTAGGCATTGGCCATGGTGCCATGCATCAGACTTGGCAGCGTGCGGCGCTTGCCGTTGGCGCGGATATGACGCAGACACCACACCATGGGGCTGCCGCCATCGGCGGTGAAGACGGCGTCCTCACTGGCATGACGGTCCAGCGCCAGGGTCAGCTCCTGCGGGTGAATCAGATGCTCATCGTCGGAGGTGACGGCGGCCTCGTCGCGTGCCTCGAGATATTTCTTGCGGCAGCTATCGAGCCAGCCGCTGTCGTCACGTGGGTCCACGCGGGTCAGCAGCGCATCGCAGGTGTCCTTGACGCTACCGACGACACCGAGATCCACCGGGTGACGGATACCGATCTTGCCGGGGTCGAGATCCACCTGTATCACGGTGGCCTTGTCCGGATAGAACTGGGACCAGGCAAAGCTGCAGCCCAGCAGCAGCAAGATGTCACATTCCGCGACGGCCTCGTAGCCACCCTGCAGGCCGAACACGCCGGTCATGCCGACTTCCTGCTCGTTGTTGGGCTCGATGAAGTCCTTGGCGCGCGACGTCCAGGCCACCGGCGCCTTGAGGCGACGTGCCAATGCCAGCACTTCTTCCTGCGCCTCCTGACAGCCGACCCCGGCGTAGATCGACACCTTGCCCGGCTGATTGAGCGCCTCGGCGACGGCGGCCAGCTCCTGCTCACTCGGGCGGATCACCGGCGAGAAGCGGTGGGCGCGCCAGGGCAGCGAGGCTTTCGGCTTCTGCGGGAAAAGGTCCCCCGGGACGATCAGCACCGCTACCCCACCTTCCGCCAGCGCCTTCTGCGCCGCGATGGCCACCATGCGGCGAGCATTCTCGGGATTGGTCAGGTATTCACAGAACACACTGTACTGGGAATAAAGTGCCTTCTGATCCACATCCTGCGGGAAGCCCACGCCCATCTCGGCGGTATCGATCTGCGAGGCGATGAACACCACCGGTGCCCCATTGCGATGTGATTCGATCAGACCATTGAGAAAGTGGGTGCTCCCCGGGCCACAGGTGCCGGCACAGCAGGAAAGCTCCCCGCTGATGAAGGACTCGCCCCCTGCCGCGAAGCCGGCCACCTCTTCATGCCGCACATGCACCCACTCCATCTCGGAACGCCGAATGGCGTCGGTGAAGTGATTGATGGTATCGCCGACGATGCCGTAACAGCGCTTGGCACCTGCCTCGAGCAGGGATTCGGTGATGATCTCGGAGACGCTATGTGCTGAAGAATGGGACTTGGACATGGGGGCGCTTTCCTTTTCCGTGGAGTTGCGGTGAAGGATGAGCAATACATTCACTCATTCGAATAAACAGTACACAAGACGTTGGGATGACCCGAGGAAATGCAATGGTGAGGGCACAAGGCACAAGTGGCACACGGCGTTGCGTGCAGTGGGGCCGGAGTTGAAAACTGTCTTCCACCTCCGCTGCCGATTCCCCTGCTGCTCTCCCTGTTCCCTGCTCCCTGCTCTCTCCACCCCTCCCTCTCTATTCCCATCCCGACCTCTGTTCACTGAGCTGCCACCATCGGACCGGGCTGCGTACCGGCGTTAATTTCGCTGTATTTCAATGAGTTGGTGTCGACACGGGATCACTTTACATGTGAATGAAAAAATACCTTAAAATTTCACTTGCGTGATTTATGCCGACGTCTATTTTCACTTGTGACGCGAGAGTATTCATCGAGTGCTGTATGAGCTGCAGCGCATTCACTGTCGATGAATGGGGACCTTGCCGCTTCGATGAATGGCGAAGTCCCAGCCCCCGCTCCCATGACAACAATAAAATCTGCTCTCGATATTCCTGTCGGCTTGTCAGGTGTCTGACGAGATCTGGCTGGAGCATCAGGGCCCCTTCCTGGAGGCAACCCAGTGACAGCAACACGCAATCCCGCAGCGGCTGAGCGCGCTGGCAGCAATGGCGTTCCGCGCTCGTCCGGTCTGCTTGGTGACTACGACAAGGGGCTGTTCTGGCCCGTTCTCAGCATCTACACCCTGATCATGATCTACGCCCTGGCGGCACCGGAGCAGACCGGCGCGGCGCTGTCCGGCATACGTGACTTCCTGATCTTCAACTTCGGTTGGAGCTTCGTGCTCGGGGTCGCCGCGACACTGATCTTCAGCTTCTATCTGTTGCTCAGCCCCTTTGGCGGCATCCGGCTGGGGCCGGACGACTCACGCCCTGAATTCAGCTATGTGGCGTGGATCTCGATGATCTTCAGCTGCGGACTGGGCATCGGCTTCGTGTTCTTCAGCGTCGCCGAGCCATTGACGCATCTCTACACCTCCTCGCATGTGCAGGACCTCAATCAAGTCGGCCAGCAGGCCGGGGTATCGACCGCGATTCTCGACACCTTGATGGACTGGGGCATGAATGGCTGGGCACTGTTTGCCGTGGCCGCCTGGGCCATCGCCTTTCCGGCCTATCGCCTGGGACAGCCGCTGACGGTCGCCACCGGCCTCTACGGTCTTCTGGGGGAGCGTTGCAACAGCAGCCTGTGGGGCAAGCTTGCCAACGGGTTGGGCGTGATCGGCACCATCGGCGGCAATGCCACCATGATCGGCCTGGGCGTCACCTCCATCAGCTATGCCTTGAAGGTGCTGTTCGGGCTCGAGTTCGGTGCCTTCGGTCAGGCCATGGTGATGCTGGTGATCATCATCGCCTACGTGGCATCGGCGGCAACCGGCATTGAGCGCGGCATCAAGTACCTCAGCCTGCTCAACATGGTCATGGCCGGTGCCATATTGTTGGCGCTGCTGGCCTTCGGTCACGCCCCGGCGCAGTACCTGTTGAACATGATCACCCAGCAGTTCGGTGACTACTTCGGCTCGGTGTTTGTCACTCAGTTCTGGACCGACGCGGGCAGTTTCGAACAGCGCGAATGGGTGGGCTGGTGGATGATCTTCTACTGGCTCTGGTACATCTCCTATATCCCCTTCTGCGGCGGTTTCATCGCGCGCATCTCCCGTGGTCGCACTCTGCGCGAATTTGTATTCGGCGTGGTGGTGGTGCCGATGCTGCTGTCGATCGTGTGGTTCAGCATCTGGGGTGGCTCGGCCGGCTATGCCGAGGTCAATCAGATCGTGCCGCTATGGGAAAGCGTGCAGGGCAACCCGGAATCCGGCATCTACCTGTTGCTGCAGAGCATGCCCGGCGGTTGGTGGCTATGCCTCGCAGTGCTGTTCAACATCGTCGTCTTCGCCGTCACCACCTCGGATTCGGCTTCGTTCTTCTCGGCCATGCAGGTCTCCAATGGCAACGAGAATCCGAAGATCCTGATGCGCCTGCTGTGGGGCGTGATCATCGGTGTCACCGGCATCGTCTTCCAGCTCGCCGGAGGCTTCAACGCCATCAAGAGCCTGGCGATCGTGGTCGGCGCGCCCTTCTTCCTCGTCAGCATCGCCTACATGTTCTCGGTCTATCGCATGCTCAAGGCGACCCACGAGCAGCCGGCGACGGCCATGCAACCGGCCTCTCAGGCCAGACCGATGCCTGCCGACATTGCCGAGCCAGAAGCCTCGAGCGCTGCCACACCCGCCACGCCAGCTAGTACGTCCAGTATCACGCCAAGTGCTACAGCCACGCCAACGCCGCACGCCCTCCCTGGATCGGAAAGCCAACCCATCCCGGGCGCGACCTGAGCGGTATGACGCGCCTCACGTCGACTCGGGCAGGCAGAGCCCCCAGAGCGCAGCGCACCTGGACAAGCACCGCCACTGATCGCCAATGACACTGATCACCGACAACCACGATCACCAATGACAACGATCACCAATGACAACGATCACCAATGACAACGATCGCCAACAACAACACGGATGGTGACCCACGATGACTGTCAAGCAGCCTTACAACCCTCACTACGACCCTCTCAAGGACAGCTCCCCGGGTGAAGGAGTGGATTATGCGCCGAGCTACTGGCGCTACCACGCCGGCCCGCCTCCCGAGGATGATGGCCCCGTCACTGACGACATGGAGGCCGACGTGGTGCTGATCGGCGCCGGCTTTACCGGCCTTGCCACGGCGATGTTCCTGGCACGCGAGCACGGCATCAAGGCGGTGGTGCTGGAGGCCAATCAGATCGGCTGGGGCTGCACCAGCCGCAATGGCGGCCAGGGGCATCTGGCCTGGGGACGCCTGAGCCGCAGCCAGTGGGTCAGGAAATGGGGCGTCGACATGGCGCGCCAGCTGCACGCCAATAGCCTCGAGGGTTTCGAAGTCTTCAAGTCTCTGACCCAGGACCCGGAAGTGGATTGCGAGCCTCAACCGTTGGGCAATCTGCTGATCGCCCACAGCCCACAGGCCATGCAGCATCTCGAGGCCGAATCACGCCTGTGCAACAACATCCTCGGTTACCGAACCCGGACACTGGACCGTGCGACGGTACATCGGGACTTCATGGGCGATCAGGAAAGTCACGGCGCGATGCTGGAGCCCGAGGGCATCGCGGTACAGCCGCTCAAGCTGGCCTACAGCTATGCGCGTATCGCACGCCGCCACGGCGCCAGAATCCACACCAGCAGCCCGGTGCAGCAGTGGACGACAGAGAACGGCATCCACTATCTGCAGACACCGGGAGGCACGGTAAAGGCACGCGCGGTAGGCATCGCCACGGCGGGCTACACCAGCCCCAACCTCCACTCACTGACTGCCTATCGCAACATGCCGATCATGGCCAACTCGGTATGGACGCGCACACTGACCGACGATGAGATCGAGGCTTGCGGCCTGCGTTCGACCATCCTTACCACGGATACCCGCAAGCTGCGCTATTACTATCGGCTGCTGCCCGAGAAACGCCTGCAGATCGGCACGCGCAGCGCCATCAGCGGCGCGGATGCGCAGAATGCTCGTCATCTGGATGTGGTGCATGCCGCCATTGCACGCAAGTTCCCGGCGCTGGCCGGCATCGAGACGCCGTGGTTCTCGCATGGCTGGATGGATATCTCCCACGACATGATGCCGCGCATCGTGCAGCCGGACCCCAAGCAGCAGATCTTCTATGCCCAGGGTTACAGCGGCAACGGCGTGTCGTTCTCGGCCTATGCCTCCAGACAACTCGCCGCGCTGATCGCCGGTCAGTCACTGCCCGAGCGCCACCTGCCGATCTTCAACTCCCCGCTGCCCGCCCATCCGCTCAGGCCGATCCGGCGCATGGGGCAGCATCTGCTCTACAAGTATTTCCAAGTGCTGGACAAGGTGAGTTGAGCCTCGACTCGCTCTCTACGCTCATCGACCAGCGTCTTTCATGCTGCTCAACACGCCGCGGCGCTCCCGAATGACGTCGCGGCACCTCCCACTGGCATGCCACTCGCGGCATGCATGCACCAGAGACCCGTACCATGAACCGTGAACAGATGACCGCCATGTTCGATGCCTTCAATCGCCACGCCATCGATGACGTCATGGAGTACTTCGCCGATGATGTGGTCTTCGACACCGTGTCCGGCGATGAGGCGCACGGCACGCGAATCGTCGGCAAGGCCGCCGTACGCGATGCCTTCGTGAACACCTGGACGACCATGCCCGATGTAAAGTGGGCCAAGGGCGAGTTCTTCTTCGCCGATCAGCGTGTCGTCTCCGAATGCACCTTCATGGCGACCCAGCCCGATGGCCTGCGTGTCGAGGCCGACAGCGTGGATCTCTTCACCATCGAGAAGGGCAAGATCACCCGCAAACAGGCCTTCCGCAAGCAACGACCGGCCTTCACTCCAGCTGCCTGAGGGTAACGCGCAGCGCATAAGCAAAAGGCCAGTCATCATGACTGGCCTTTTGCTTATCAATACCTATTTCAACACGACGATTTGATAACGACACAGGCTTATCTCTTCACGCCGCATGCTGATAATCTTGCTGATGAAAACTGCAGCATGCTTTTCATCCACATGAAACGCCACGCATTGACCGCCAGCTCCCATTGCCAAGAGGAAACCGGATGACCACGGAGACAGACTCCTCACAGGCATCAGTCGGCAGCACCGCACTCAGCAATGCAGAACAGGAAGACCGTCGTATCGGCAGACAGCTGCGCGACCTGCGCAAGTCCCGGCAGATGACACTCAGCCAGCTGGCGAAGCGCGTCGGAAAATCCGTCGGCTATCTGAGCCAGGTGGAGCGCGGCGTCTCATCCCTCCCCATCGGGGTACTACAGGCCCTGAGTGATGCCCTCGGTGTGCGCGTCAGCTGGTTCTTCCAGCCGGGCGGGAGTGACTCGGCGGCCGAGCAGGAAACTATCGTGCGCGCGGATCAACGCCGTGCCATGAATCTCAGCGCCATCGGTGCACGGGAAGAACTGCTCTCCCCCCGCCTGAGCGGTCAGCTCATCCTGATCATGACCCGCCTGCAGCCCGGCGGCAGCGGCGGTGAGACGCCTCGTGAGCGGCGCGGTGAGGAAGCGGGCTATGTGGAAAGTGGCCAATTGGAGCTGACCATCGGCGAGCAGGTATTCCTGCTCAACCCGGGCGACAGCTTTTCGCTGACCGGTGAGGAACCGCACTGGATTCGCAACCCCGGTGAGACCGAGACCCGCATCGTCTGGGTGATGACGGGCGTGGAGTATTGATGCAATGGGGTAACAGGCTAGTTCTGAAAAAGGTGCTGGGGGTCGCCTCGCTAGGCCCGACACTGTACCCCGTACGAACATCACTCCTTTACGAAAGTTCTCCGCACAGCAAGCTCTTACTGATCCTACATGCTGATTCCACAAGCTACATCGAGGAGAAACAAAGTACCGATATGCGGCCATATACAAAAAACCGGCACACGATACAGGATCGAAGCGCCGGTTGAAGAGTACAAGCAACGGTATGAAATATCCGCTGGTACAGCTAGCCGCCTGCAAGGAACATCGAGATGCCCGGCAGATAGGTGATGGCCAGCAGCAGCGCTATCATTGCGACAAAGTAGGGAATGATTGCCGCCGATACATCCATGATCTTGACGCCGGATACGGATGAGGCGACGAACAGGTTGACCCCCAAAGGTGGCGTACAGAAGCCGATAGCAAGATTTACGGTCATGATCACTCCGAAGTGGATCGGGTCGACGCCCGCAGCAATCGCTACCGGTAATAAAAGTGGTGTCAGGATGATGATTGCTGCAATGGTCTCCATGAACATGCCGACGATCAGTAGCAATAGGTTGATCATCAGTAGTAGTACCAAAGGATTGGTCGAAAACCCGGTAATGGCAGCTGCCAGATCTTTCGGCACCTGGGCAATGGTCAGTAACTGGCCAAAGCCACCGGCCACCACTACCAGGATCAGGATCTGTCCGCTAGTCGAGGCACTACGCGCAAACACCTTGGGCAACTCCGACAAGCGAATATCACCGTAGACGAAGACGCCGATGATGATCGAGTAGATGACGGCTACCCCACCCGCTTCGGTAGGCGTGAATATCCCACCATAAATCCCACCCAGGATAATGACTGGGACCAGCAGCGCCCAGATCGAATCGCGCAGCGAAGTGGTCATCGCCTTTCTCGAGAAGCTGGTGCTCTCCTCCAACAACTTACGATTGTGCCTGAGCATCAGACGTGCGGTCAGCATATAGGCAATACCAAACATGATGCCAGGGACGATCCCCGCCATGAATAGCTTGCCGATCGAGACCTCCGCGGATACGCCATAGATGATGAAGGGGATGGACGGTGGAATCATCACCCCTACCATGCCTCCGGCTGCCGTCAAAGCAGACGAGAAGCGGCGTGAGTAACCGACCTTTTCCATCTCCGGCACCATGTTCGACCCAATCGCTGCCACGGTAGCCGGTGACGAGCCGGAAATGGCGGCAAAGAAACAGCAAGCTAGCACATTGACATAGGCCAACCCGCCTTTGACGTGCCCTACCAGCGAATGAGCAAAACCGACGATACGTCGTGACATGCCCCCCATTTGCATCAGATCGCCGGCCAGTACAAAAAGGGGAACGGCAATCAGCGGAAAGGAGTCCGCTGCCGTCACCAGCGAACGCGCTAGAAGCACCACTGGTGGCGCACCATCGATCAGCAATATCACCAGTAGCGTAGCAAGCCCCATCCCCATGGCCACCGGCATGCCCACAGCGATAAAGGCGAATAACATGCCGATCAGTGAAACAGCGATCATAGGGCACCTCCTTCAAGGCGGGTGCGAGGCAATCTCCACGCCAGCCAACAATGTTGCAGAATGCGAAACGCCGACAATAGCGCACCGGCGGGTGCAGAGGCGTAGTAAAGGGGCATCGGCATCTGGAGCACCACCGATACCTGATACCGCACCATGGGATTGAGCATCAGCTGGATGCAGTAGAGGCTGATGGTGACTAGAAATGCCACCACGACCAGCCTAACCACCAGTGTCAAGTAACGCTGGATCGCTTCAGGCAGCTGCTCCTTCAAAAAGGTAATCTCGATATGCTTGTCCTGACGAAAGACGTAGCTTACCGCTATCCAGATAAACCAGATAAAGAGCCAACCCACCAGCTCCTCCCCCCAGGACAGGGACGCGTTGAACACGTAGCGCGCCAGCACATTGGCAGATACCAGTGCGACGATCAGTGCTAGCAGCACAACTGACAAACACTCTTCCAAGCTTTCATTCAGCCAACGAATCATCGGCATGTCCTCGAATTCCCGGCTTCGCGCATTGAGTGAGAGACCTCTTCCAATTGGTCGCATCTCGCGGTTGGCGTGCCGGCTCTGTGCTTAATCACTGTTCAGAGGCGCGATGGATGGCAGCCATCCATCCATCAAAGACATCAACTCCAATACGTTCCCGATATTGGGCGTTGACGCTTGCGGCGATATCAGCAAAGGCCTGATGCTGCTCATCGGACAGGTTGTTTACCTCAACACCAGAGCTCTGGATATGCGCCAGGTGATCGGCGTCCTCCTCAGCTACCAGCTCACGATCGTAGGCGATGGCCTGATCCATCGACTGCTCAATCAAGTGCTGCTGACCTTCAGGCAGAGAGTCAAAGAATGTCTGGGAGATGACCGGCGTATAGGCCGTAAAGATATGCCCCGTAAGTGTCAGGTACTTCTGCACCTCATAGAAGCGCTGCGTGTCGATCAACGAAAGCGGGTTTTCCTGACCATCGATGACTCCCTGCTGTAGAGCGGAATAAACTTCACCGAAGTTCATCGGCGTCGGATTGGCCCCCAGCGCCTTGAAGGTATCGACATGGGCAGGCACCTTCATGGTGCGCAGCTTGATGCCCTCCAGATCCTGCGGAGTCTTGATCGGACGAACATTATTGGTGAGGTGGCGCATGCCACTCTCGACCCAGCCAAGTCCCTTCAGACCGATCCGATCGAGTCGTCCCAACAAGGCATCGCCTTCTGGGCCGTCGAGTACCTCAAGCGCAGTGTCTTTGTCCGGGTAGATATAGGCCAGCTCGACCACGCCAAAAGCCGGGTCCCAGTTGGTGAAAAACGATGACGGCGACACCGCCATTTCAAGAATGCCTGTCTGCACCCCTTCAATCATGGATCGATCCCCCCCCAGCTGGGACGACGGGAAGATCTGTACGTCAATCTCGCCATGTGAGCCCTCTTCCACCAGACGCTCGAACTCCACCATCGCTCGCGCCATATGGAAATTTTCATTGGTCCCGTGTCCCAGCTTGATGATGGTGGTGGCCTGAGCCGGCGTGGCGGCGACCAGCAGGCTGATAAGCATCCATTTCTTGATCATGGCGAACTCTCACTATTGTTATTGAGTAGTCAATTCGGAACTGGTATTCCAGATCTCGAAATGAAGATTGATTGATGCCAAAAGGATCTGTCAAGAAAGCGCCATGGCGCTATCGCCCCTCTTCTGATCTACCTCTGTTTTGCATTGCCTTACTTCCCCGCCAAACCGGTAGCGTCACGCCTTCCGAAAGACACACCTAGAACATTGTTTTAAATGAATAATTATTAGGTTAGAAAGCGCACGAAGCATCGATTTCCAACACCTCAAGATAGCGACTTCGGCACCGTGGTTACTTTAGTTCACATGACCAATGTCTAATGACACTATCGACCAATCCTCTTTGACAGCTCACCGCTAGCTTGTATATTTCAGCTCATCTGGTGCCTGGTACACCAGTTGAACAAAAGACAGCAACGAACAATTACGAGGTAGTGCCATGCCCACCAGACAGAAGGTGATCATCACTGATCACGACTTCGCCGATATCGAGTTGGAGCGCGAAATTCTCGAGAAGGCGGGAGCCCAAGTAATAGCCCTGCAAGCCAAATCGGAGCAGGACCTACTAGAACACGCTGCCGACTGCGCTGCCATGATCAACCAATATGCCTACATCGGTGCCAGCACCATCGCCGCCATGCAGCGCTGCAAGGTCATCGCCCGTTACGGCGTCGGCACGGACATCGTTGACGTGGCGGCAGCCACCGCCAAGGGGATCCAGGTCACCAACGTGCGCAATTACTGCACCGAGGAAGTTGCTGACCACGCCATCAGTCTCTGGCTGGCCTTGGCGCGCGGGCTGTTCGCCTACGACCGGGCCACCCATCGTGGTGAGTGGCGCTGGCAGACCGCGGCTCCTCTAAATCGTCTTCGTGGCCAGACTGTTGGCATCGTTTCCTTTGGTGCCATCGGCCAGGCCATAGCACAGCGTGCCAAGGCATTCGGCGCCCAGGTGATCATTCACGACCCCTACGTCGATAGCGCCACCATCGCGGCCCATCAGGTTGCGGCAGTGGACAAGGGTGCACTACTGGCAGAGTCCGACGTGGTCATGATGCAGGTGCCTATGACAACGGAAACTCGTCACTTCTTGAGCGAGGAGGAATTTCGCTCAATGAAACCCAACGCATTGGTGATCTGCACTGGCCGTGGCCCCACCATCGATAACCGCGCGCTCTACAAGGCGTTGTCAGAGGGATGGATAGCTGGGGCGGGACTCGATGATCCCGAGGAGGAGCCAGCCAAACGTAAACACTGGTCCCCCAACGACAACCCTCTGTTCTCACTCCCCAACGTCATCGTGACCCCTCATGCGGCCTACTACTCGGAGGAATCACTGCGTGCGGCCCGCACTATCGCTGCCCAGGAAGTCGCCCGGGTGCTGACCGGCCAGGCACCACTTAATCCGGTCAACACGCCGGCTCGCTGAAACACGAAAACACAACGATCAGAGGAACTAACCCATGCTCAAGCAATTCAATGATTTCAAGCGTGATCCGGCACTGCTCGAGAAATTCGACAAGGTGTTGTCCTACTACTCCGCCACGGCTGTCTTCGCCGACTCCCAGTACCGAACTGGCGTGATGGACAGCGGCATCAAGCCGGCTTTCCGCGCCAAGGTCTGTGGCCAGGCAATTACCGTGCAGCTATCAAAAGGTGACTTGGTCGATCCCCTCAAAGCACTGGAGATGGGTCAGCCAGGTGACATCATCGTTGTCGACGCCGGTGGGGATCCCAACACTTCGGTATGTGGTGGCCTGATGGGCGCGTTGGCCCAGAATCGTGGCATTCGAGCCATGGTAGTGGACGGCGCGGGGCGTGATACCGATGAACTCGAAGATATCCAATGGCCGATCTGGACACGCGCCATCACTCCGCGTGGTACCCACACCATGTTCTCCGATCGCAAGGAGGAGCTGTCGATCAACGTGCCTATCGCCTGTGGCGGCGTACCGGTCAATCCTGGTGATTTCATCGTGGCCGATGTGATGGGGGTAACCGTCATTCCGCTGGCCCGAGCAGCCGAGGTAGTCGAACTGGCATTGGAGCAGGCCGAGCGTGAGGAAGCTACCCGCGCATGGGTTCAGCAAGGCAAGACCGTCGAGGACCTGCTGGCCGAGTTCGGGAGAATCTAGGATGTCGCGCCCCCTCATGATTGGCATCGATTGGGGAACCTCATCGTTTCGTGCAAGCCTCGTCAATCGTCACGGCGAGGCCCTCGATACCCGCGAGAGTCCCAACGGGATTCTCGCGGTATCCGACAGGGACTTTGCAGGTTTCCTTCGTTACAGCATCAAAAGCTGGTTGACCGACTTCCCCGGCATCCCGATTCTTGCCTCGGGCATGATAACCAGCCGTAATGGCTGGATTGAGACGCCCTACCAACCTCTCCCTCTGGGGATCAATGAGCTGGCCAATGCTCTGGTCTGCGAAACCGTTCCCGACCTCGGCCAGGTGCACTTCGTCACTGGCGCGGTGCAATCGCCCGATGGCGAGCGCCCCGATGTCATACGTGGCGAAGAAACCGAGATAGTCGGGTATCTGTCTACCCAAGGTGTCAGCGATGGCACCTTCCTGCTGCCCGGGACACACAACAAATGGTTGACGGTCGAGCACGATAAGATCACCCGTTTTGTCACCTGCATGACCGGCGAACTCTATGCGATTCTTCGTGAGCACTCACTGCTTGGCCGCACCATACGCCAAGGCGAGTTCTCACCAGAAGCCTTTCAGCGTGGGTTACAGACCGCCCGCCAGCATCCTGGACAACTTCTAGCGACCCTATTCACCACTCGCGCGCTTCACCTATTCGACCAGCTATCCCCAGAGCAAAGCGCTGACTACCTCTCCGGCTTGCTGATCGGCGAGGAATGCCTCGGCCAGTTACAACAGGGGGCAGCCCCTGGCAAGGTCACCATCATCGGCCGCCATGATCTTGCGGAACGATACCGTATTGCCACCGACTTTCTGTCACTACCCTCCACTATGGCGACGCCCGGGCTGTCACGCCACGGACAGCTGGCCATCGCAAGAGCCGCGGAGCTGATTACATGCTGAACTGGCAACAGGCCTTCGACGCCTGCCCTCTCATCGCCATCCTGCGCGGCATCAAACCCCAGGAAGTCATACCGGTAGCCGATGCCCTGCTTGAGGCAGGATTCCGGCTGATCGAGGTCCCGCTCAATTCTCCCGACCCACTGGAAAGCATTCGCCGCTTGGCAGCCCATGTCGGGGACGATGCCTTAGTGGGGGCAGGAACAGTCACCGCGCCAGATAGCGTAGCCGATGTTGAGCAGGCTGGTGGCCGCCTGATCATTGCCCCTAACCTGGATCCCCGGATCGCAAGCGAAGCCTCGGTCAGAGGGCTCATCTACGGCCCCGGCGTAGGCACTGTCAGTGAGGCTTTCACTGCCATCGAGTCCGGTGCCGACTTTCTCAAACTATTCCCTGCCGAGGCGATCTCGCCTGCGGCAGTCAAGGCCATGCGTGCTGTGCTACCAGAGACAACGCCGTTGTTGCCGGTGGGAGGCATCACGCCAGCCACCATGGCAGGTTACCTCGAGGCAGGAGCACGGGGGTTCGGCCTCGGTGGCGCGCTCTATCAATCTGGCATCGCCAATACAGAGGTCGCCAGGCGAGCAAGAGCATTTATCGCAGCCCACGCCAGCTGGGCTGCGACAGCCAAGCCATAGGTAGCACAACGCGCTTGCAAGCTCCTTACCTCCGCTGGAGTACTTCCATGATCATCAAGCAAGTCAACATCTACACAATGACATCCGAGCTGCCACGCCCCTTCGCCTTCTCCCAGCAATGGATCACCCGTCGATCCGCAACGCTAGTGGAAGTGGTAACTCAGGATGGACAAAGCGGCTGGGGTGAAGCGCTGTGCGCAGGGCTGCTGGAACCGGAACTGTCCGCTTCAGTCCTCAAGCACATAATCACGCCATTGGTGATCGGCCGTTCAGTGTTCGAAAGCGAGGTCATTTGGCACGAGCTCTACAATCACACTCGAGACTACGGACGCAAGGGAGTCGTGATCGCCGCCATCAGTGCTATCGATATCGCTCTCTGGGATCTCAAGGGCAAGATCACGCAACGACCTGTCTTTGAGCTACTTGGCGGTGGTTTTCGCAAACAGGTGCAAGCCTACGCTACCGGCTTCTTTCGCATCGAACTTGGTACAGACACCGCCAGTCTTGTCGAAGAAGCGCGTCGCCACCGTGACGCAGGCTTTGCCAGCATGAAAATAAAACTGGGCTTCGGGGTGGCCAATGACATCAAAGTCATGACCGATATACGTGATGCTGTGGGCGATGATGTCGAACTGATGATTGACGCCAATCACGCCTATACCGTCAGCGAAGCAGCGCAGCTGGCAGATGGCCTCAAGGCATACGGGTTACGATGGTTCGAGGAACCGGTGAATCCTGATGATAAGGAGGGCTATCGTCTTTTGAAGCAGAAGACGCTGATACCCCTGGCAGGTGGCGAAGCAGAATTCACTCTCTTCGGATTCCGCGACCTACTGGCCGGACGCTGTATCGATATCGCCCAGCCAGATGTGGCCATGGCCGGCGGCTTGACCGCGATGACGCATATCACTGCCTTGGCCCTCGCCAACGGTATCCAGGTGAACCCCCATGTCTGGGGGACCGCGATCGGTCAGTATGCATCGCTGCATGCAATCGCCGCGATGCCGTTAGTCAATCCCACCTTGGCGGCCAGCGGTCCGATCTTCGAATACGACACCTCGAGCCATCCTTTCCGCTCCAACCTGGTCACCGCAGCGATCACTCAAAGTGAAGGCTGGGTCACCGTCCCCACAGGTGATGGCCTCGGGTTTACCATCGATCGTGAATTCCTGCGTGAACACGCCCGTCCATACTGACACACGGGCTGGAAAACAAGTTCACATGCTTGCTCGGCCCTGCTGCCATAGGTCTAAAATCTTTGATCAATCTTCCCAATGACATAGGCATCTGGTATTCCAGTCGCCTGTGCTACTCTGTGGCTAAATCCCAGGGCCCGTCTCGGGCCTGAACCACAGCCTACAAGGACCGAGATGCAGGACTTTGAACGCCCCCCCTCCCTAGGAACCCTCGTCACCGATCACGTACGTAACATGATCGTACGCGGCGAACTCGCCTTAGGCGAAGCTATCTCTGAACGCGGTATATCGGCATTGCTGAACGTATCCAAGACACCGGTGCGTGAAGCTTTGGCTCGGCTCAAGCACGAGGGCCTGGTGATCATAAAACCGCAATCTGGTGCTCAGGTCTTCACCCTGAGCGCCCGCGAAGTCGGTAACATCTGTACCTTTCGCCGTACGCTGGAGCCAGCCGCACTGGCACTGGCAATCGAGTTTGATCAGCCTGGCCTCTATCACGAGCTCCGACAGGTAGAAAGCCAGATGCAGGTGGCACACGGATCTGGGCGCATAACCGATTATCTGGACCTGGATTCGGCCTTCCACATGGCCTTCTTCAACCATTGTGGAAACGCCTACTTAAAGAGTTCCTACGAGCAATACGCTGGAAAGATCGCCGCCCTACGCACTCACCTGGCAACCCGGCCGGACCATACCCGTCTTTCGCTCAGAGAACACACCGAGATAGTCGACGCTGTTCAAGCCAAGGACATCACCGCTCTGCGCGCGCTACTGGATGCACACATTGGCCGCACCCAAGAGACTTACGAAGTTGGTGTGGAAGATATTACCCAACTGTGAAATCAGCACCCACAGGGAAGCCATCGACCTGTCTCGCTGACTCCCAACTCATGTGGGCTCTCCCTTGAAAAGGTCTGAACATCATCTGAGTGCCTAGTGAGGCTTTAGCTTTAAACATGACTCAATGCGACCGCCATATCCCCAGAAGAAATCATGCGAGCCTGGCACCTCAGCAATAGCCAGTGAGCGAGTTAGCACTGCGTTATGTCAGTCGATTCCGCCTGCCAGGATTAGCCGTTAAAATCACCATCCATCAGCGCTTCATCTTGTCCCGCGTCGTGTAATAGACGCTGTCGATATGCGAGAGCATGGCGCGTTCGGCGGCGTCAGGGTCGCCGGCGCGCAGCGCTTCGACGATGCGTACGTGCTCTTCATAGCTGCGCTTGATCGAGCCATGCTCGGCCATGACCTGGCGGCGAATGTTGAGCGCGTAGGTATACAGCTCATCGGCATAGCGGATCAGGATCTCATTGCGCGAGTATTCGGCGATGACGTGATGGAAATTCTGATCCGAGAGCTGGAAATTCACCGGTGAGTCGAAGTGCTGGGACTGGGCATCCAGCAAGGCGTCCAGCTTCTTGAGCCCTGCCTCATCGATATGTCGTGCGGCACGACGGGCAATGGCCGATTCCACCACGATCCGACTCTCGAAGACGCTCTCGATATCCAGGTTGTTGAGCTCGTCGCCCTGCTGACGCGCGGGATGATTGCGGAAACTGTCGATCACCGCCTCGCTCGCGCAGACCCTTGACTTGCTGCCATGCGAGACATTCAGCAGGCCATAGCCCGTCAACAGCGCCAGCCCCCCACGAACGGTCTCGCGACTCACTTCAAACAACTGCGCCAGCTCACGCTCGCTGGGCAGCTCATCTCCATCGCGCAGCAGGCCGGTCAGGATCATCTCGATGAGCTTGTCGGCGAGAATTTCCTTCTTGGTCTGATTCTTCAGCGCTTTCTCGAAGGCGAAAGGCGTCTGGTTCATGTGGCCCCCACTGGTATACATTTCATACCAGCATAACTGAAACGCTCGTATGCCGCACCAGAAAACCGACCATAGTCGCAAATTCACCAAAAACCTTGACCAGAAGAGAACTTGTCAGCTAGCTTTTTCATCAACTGGTCTGGTAAACCAACCAGCAGACCATAAGATGCGAATTCACTGTAGATACCAACAACAACGCCAACTCTCACAAGGCTGGAACTCACATGTCCGCAACACGCCCCGTCATTGCCCTGACCCTTGGTGACCCTGCCGGCATCGGCCCCGAACTGATCGCCCGCCTGATCGCGGAGCGCGAACAGTTCGCGGATACCCATACGGTGCTGATCGGCGATCAATGGCTGTGGGAACAGGGCCAGCAGCAGGCCGGCCTGTTCAGTGATCTCCCCCGTGTCGAAAGCTTTGCAGCTGCCCGCGAGCATGAGGGCCTGACCATGATGACCGTGGACAGCGTCGCGAAGGCCGATGTCACCATCGCCGAGGAGAGCGCTGCCTGTGGCGCCTCGACCCTCGCGGTGCTGTCTCGCTGCCTGGAAGCGGCCCAGAACGAGGAAGTCGACGCCATCTGCTTCGCGCCGCTCAACAAGCTGTCGATGAAGAAAGGCGGCCTGGGCCATGAAGACGAACTGCACTTCTTCGCCGAGAAGCTTGGCGTCAGCGGCTACTTCTGCGAGTTCAATACGCTGGGGACGCTGTGGACCTCGCGTATCTCGTCGCATATTCCGCTCAAGGACGCTGCCGAATACGTCACCCAGCCACGCATCATCGCCGCCAGCCAGCTGATCCATGACTCGCTGACACTGGCCGGTGTCGAGCACCCGCGCATCGCCGTGGCCGCCTTCAATCCCCATGGTGGCGAGGGCGGTACCTGCGGGCGTGAGGAGATCGATGTCATCGCGCCGGCCGTCGCCGAGTGCCGCGCCCAGGGCTACCCCGTGGAAGGCCCCTTCCCGGCTGACACCATCTTCCTCAAGGCACGCGACGGCGAGTACGACGCCATCGTGACCATGTACCACGACCAGGGGCAGATCGCGATCAAGCTGCTGGGCTTCAAGTCCGGCGTCACCGTCCAGGGCGGCCTGCCGATCCCCATCACCACGCCGGCTCACGGCACCGCCTTTGATATCGCCGGCCAGGGCAAGGCGGACGTCAACCCGACCCGCAATGCCTTCGCGATCGCCAAGCGCATGGGCACCAACCTGCGTGCGCTGCGGCTCGAGACCGCGTCGGCCTGATGCGCTTGCGCCTCACGCTCATGAACCTGAATCAACGCCATCCACAACAAGGATAATTCGATGAAGATTACCAAGGTCAGAACCCGCGTCTTCGAATGGAAAGGCCATACCGTTCCTCCCACTGCCCACTTCTGCTCCAACGCCATGGATGAGCTGTGGGACAAGGGCGACTCGATGGGCACCTTCCGCTTCCACGGCTGGACGGTGGTGGAAATCGAGACCGACAACGGGCTGATAGGACTTGGCAACGTGGCACTGGCGCCGCGCATCGCCAAGGCGATCATCGATCAATACCTCGCGCCGCTGATCATCGGCCAGGACCCCTTCGACTACGAATACCTGTGGCAGCGCATGTACCGCTCCACCCACGCCTGGGGCCGTAAGGGCATCGGCATGGCCGCCATTTCCGGCGTGGATATCGCCATCTGGGACATCATGGGCAAGGCGGTCGGCAAGCCGGTCTTCAAGCTGCTGGGCGGGCGCACCAAGGACAAGATCCCCTGCTACGCCTCCAAGCTCTACCGCACCGACCTCAAGGGCATGCAGGAAGAGGCCCAGTCCTATCTGGATCAAGGCTTCACCGCCATGAAGATGCGCTTCGGCTACGGTCCGCGTGACGGCGTCGAAGGCGTACGTGCCAATCTGGATAGCGTCGCCGCCGTGCGCGAAGTCATCGGAGAGGATGTCGACCTGATGCTCGAGTGCTACATGGGCTGGAACCTGGACTACGCCAAGCGCATGTTGCCGAAGCTGGAACGCTTCCAGCCGCGCTGGCTGGAAGAGCCGGTGATCGCCGATGACATCGATGGCTACGCCGAACTCAATCAGCTGACCAGCATTCCCATCTCCGGTGGCGAGCACGAATTCACCCATTACGGCTTCCGCCAGCTGCTGGAAAAGCGTGCCGTCTCCGTCATCCAGTACGACACCAACCGGGTCGGTGGTATCACCGCCGCGCGCAAGATCAATGCGCTAGCCGAGTCCTTCAGCGTGCCGGTCATCCCGCATGCCGGCCAGATGCACAACTACCACCTGACCATGGCCTCGCTGGCCTCCCCGATGAGCGAGTACTTCCCGGTGCACGATGTCGAGATCGGCAACGAGCTCTTCTACTACATCTTCAAGGGCGACCCGGAGCCGGTGAACGGCTTCATCGATCTCGACGAAGAAACCCCGGGGCTGGGCCTTGAGCTGAACAGCGACTACTTCGATCAGTTCAACATCATCGAGTGAGGAAGCCATCATGAGACTCGTCCAACTTCGCACCGCCAATGGCCCACGGGTCGCCGTGGTCGAGAGCCGCGACCAGCTGCGCCTGCTCGACTTCCCGGGCGGCACCTATGAGCTGGCCTCCCGCGCCATCGAGCTGGGCATCGGGCTCAGCGCGCTGATCGAGCAGCACTACTCCCACACCCTGGTCGATTACAAGCAGGCCATCGATCGCCGCGAACTGCTGCCGCCGGTCACCCACCCGGATCGCGCGCGCTGCACCGTCACCGGTACCGGCCTGACCCATCTGGGCAGCGCCGATACCCGCGACGCCATGCATGCCGCCGCTCAGGCGCAGGATGAGGCTAGCCTTACCGACTCGATGCGCATGTTCCGCATGGGACTCGAGGGCGGCAAGCCTGCCGAGGGGCAGGTCGGCGCGCAGCCGGAGTGGTTCTACAAGGGTGACGGCAGCATCGTGGTGGCACCGGAAACCGCGATCAGCGTGCCGGCCTTTGCCGAAGACGCCGGCGAAGAGCCCGAGCTGGTCGGCCTGTACTTGAACGATGCCAACGGTCAGCCGCATCGCATCGGCTACGCGGTAGGCAACGAGTTCTCCGACCACATCACCGAGCGCGCCAACTACCTGTGGCTGGCCCACTCCAAGCTGCGCGCCTGCAGCTACGGCCCTGAACTGCTGATCGGCGAGCTGCCCCAGCACCTGGAAGGCACCAGCCGCATCACCCGCGACGGCCAGACCCTGTGGGAGAAGCCCTTCCTGACCGGTGAGGCCAACATGGCCCACAGCCTGGCCAATCTGGAACACCACCACTTCAAGTACGCCCAGTTCCGCGCGCCAGGAGATCTGCACGTGCACTTCTTCGGCACCGCCACCCTGAGCTTCGCCGATCAGATCAAGGTGCAGGAGGGTGATCGCTTCGAGATCGAACTGCCCGCCTTCGGGCGTGCACTGCGCAATCCCGTCGCGTTCGAGATCCACGCCAACGACGCTGAGCAGCCATCCGCCATGGCAGTGCTGTGAGCACGCTTGATAAGTACGAGCCATAGAGGAGGGATCAGGGCCTGGAGGGTGTCGCCACCACCCGGCCCTGACCCCGTCAGCACCAGCACCAGCAACACCGGCGTCAATAACGCCTGTACGCACCAGAAGCATCACGACAATAACGAGAAAAGGGCTTCGCCATGACACTCTCGACCCGCCACACCGCCGCCTCACTCATCACCGCCGCCCTTGCCAGTCTGCTACTGGCAGGAGCCGCACACGCCGCCACCTCGCTGACCTTCGCGCATGCGCATCCGGTCACCGACTCGCAGCACCTGGCCGCCGAACGCTTCGCCGAACGTCTGGCAGAACGCAGTGACGGTGAGCTGACCGTCAAGATCTTCCCCAACGGCCAGTTGGGCAATGACCAGGCCATGATCTCGGGCGTATGCAGCGGCACCATCGATATCGAGCTCTCAGGCAACCCCTACTTCAGCGGGCTGGTCGGTGAGCTGAACGTGCTCGACCTGCCCTTCCTGTTCGACACCCGCGAGCAGGCCTATCAGGTACTGGACGGCGATATCGGCCAGGACCTGCTGACCGCCATGCAGCCGCAACAGATCGAAGGACTCGCCTTCTGGGAAATCGGCTTTCGCAACCTGACCAACTCACGGCGTGCTGTCGAGACTGCCGATGACGTCAGCGGCCTGACCCTGCGCACCACCCCGAATCCGGCGCATATCGCCGCCTTCCAGGCACTCGGCGCCAACCCGACCCCGATGCCCTTCGCGGAGCTCTATACCGCGCTGGAAACCCGCACCGTGGACGGCCAGGAGAATCCAGTCAGCCTGATCCGCTCCGCCAACCTGTATTCCGTGCAGGATCACCTGTCGCTCACTGCACACGCCTACACCGCCGCGCCCTTGATCATGAACAAGCAGACGTTCGACAGCCTCGCGCCCAAACTGCAGACGCTGCTCAAGGAGGAAGCTCAGGAAGCGGCCCGCTATCAGCGTCAGCTCAATCATGACAATGAGCAGGGCGATCTGGCTTTCCTGGAAGATCAGGGTATGCAGGTCGTGCGCGAGCCCGACACCGCCAGCATGCGTGCCAAGGTCGCCGAGCCGGTACGCGCCGAGTTCACCGCAAAGCACGGCAGCGAGCTGCTGGATCGCATCGACACCGCGCTTGCGCGCTGATCACGCTCACCTGACTCGCCACCAGAGGAAGCCCGCCATGCTCTCTGACTCACTCGAATCCCCGGTGGGGCCCGTATCGCTTGCCGAACTGGGCGAGCAGCGCGAGCGCTATCTGGCCACGCAGCAAGAAAATGACCTGCCGATCATCGATGCCCATATGCATGTCTGGGATCCGACGCTCAATTACCACCCCTGGCTGTGTGATGAGCCGATAATCCCCTTCCGCTACGGCGACTACTCCGCGATCCGTCGCCCTTACCTGCCCGCCGAGCATCTGCAGGCGGCGAGCGAGGCGCACCGACTGCTCGGGTGTGTCTACATGGAGGCGGAATGGGTGCGGGGCGATGCGCTCAAGGAAGTGCGCTGGATCGAGGAGACTGCCCGCGAGAGCGGCTGGCCCAACGCCATGATCGCCCAGGCCTGGCTGGATCAGGATGACATCGGCGAGCAGCTCGAGAGGCTTTGCATGTCAGGGATGGTCAAGGGTGTCCGTCACAAGCCGGTCGCACTGGAGCGTCACGATCCGAGGCTTGCCACCCACGCCTTGCCCGGCTCGCTGCGGTGCCCGCGTTATCAGTACGGCGTCGGTGAAGTCGCACGTCGTGGCCTGATCTTCGAGCTGCAGGTGCCCTGGTGGCACCTCGAGGAACTGCTGCCCTTGCTGCAACGCCATCCCGAGATGCCGGTGGTGATCAATCACGCCGGCGTGCCCGGAGATCGTCATCCCGACACCCTGCGTCATTGGTCACGGGCCCTGGACAAGGTCGCCGCCTGGCCACATGTGATGATCAAGTTCTCGGGGCTCGGCATCGCGGGCCAGCCCTGGCGGCTGGAAGACAACCGCGAGGTCTTCGAGATCGTGCTGCGCCATTTCGGGGTCCACCGCGTGATGTTCGCCAGCAACTTCCCGGTCGATGGGCTGGTGACCTCGCTCGATACGCTGTGGCAGGCCTTCAAGGACCTCAGTCGCGCCTTGAGTCCCGAACACCGCCTCAAGCTGTTCTGTGACAACGCCGTGCGCTGCTACTCGCTGGACATCAGTACCTAGCTGGACATCAGTACCTAGCGCTCGTTCGACGTCATGACATCCGTCCCCATGACCACGGGCTCTGAAAAAGTCCCTATAACAACAGTCCCTATAACAACAACCTGCAAGGAATTTGCCATGTCCATCCGCCACGCTTTGCTCAAAAAAACTCCGTTAAAAAACTCCCGGCACACGAATACCCTGCTCAAGACGGTCTCCACCCTGGGACTGATGCTGAGCTTCGCGACCACCGCCCACGCAGAGATCACCGCGCGCATGGGTACCAGTCTGCCGGATGCTCACCCGCAGACGCTGGGTGCCAGGAAGTTCGCGGAGCTGGTCGAGGACAAGACTGACGGTGAGGTCACTATCAAGGTGTTCTCCAACGGCATTCTGGGCAACGACGTCAACATGACCTCGATGCTGCAGTCCGGGACGCTCGACTTCACCGTGCCCTCCACCGCCACCCTGAGCAGCCTCAATCCTGATTTCAATATCATCAGCCTGCCCTTCCAGTTCGATGACAGTGAACACGCCGATGCCGTACTGGATGGCGAGGCTGGCCGCGCCCTGCTCGCAAGCCTCGATGACAAGAAGCTGGTGGCGCTCGAGTACTGGGAGAACGGCTTCCGTCACATGACCAACAGCCGGCGCCCCATCGAGACGCTCGAGGATATCGAAGGACTAAAGATCCGCACCATGCAGAACGCCCTCTACATCGACCTCTTCAATGGATTGGGCGCCAACGCCGTGCCCATGGCGGTCAATGAACTGTTCACCGCCATGGAAACCCGCACGGTGGATGGTCAGGAAAATCCCTACACCGTCATCGACGCCAAGCGCTTCTTCGAGGTCCAGACGTACCTGTCGCGTACCGCGCATGCCTATGACGCCCAGGTACTGGTCGCCTCGGCAGGCTTCATGCAGTCACTCGATGACGCCCAACGCCAGCTGGTCCGCGAGGCCGCTCGTGAAGCCACGCTCTATCAGCGTGAACAGAGCCGTGCCATGAACGAGGAACTGCTGAGCGCGCTAGAGAAAAAGATGACCGTCAACGTGGTGGCGGACAGTGAACGTCAACGCATGCGCGAGGCACTGGCAGCGGTGATCCAGCAGCACACCCAGGCACTGGACCCGGCGGTGGTGACGCAATTCCAGGCAGCGCTGGCCGACGCCCGTTAGTCAACATAACCAGTCCCGGCAACCAGTCTGAGCAACCCGTTCCGGTGACCAGTCTCAGAAAACGACCCGCGGCAGTGCTGCCACGACTCGCCACAGCGTCGCACTGTCGCGCCGTCATCGAGATGCTTCCTTCGGGGATAACACCATGAACAAACTGACCCACGAGATGCCGTTATCCATGTCGATCAAACCGCCCATCGCGCCATCCGCCGAGTCACGGGGAAGCCACGCCACCCCGCTGGCGTCAGCGGCGCCTACCCGCACTGCCACCGGCATCACGACGATCTTCAAGGGACTGGAGAAGGCCCTCACTCTGCTGATGGTGCTGGCACTGGTGGCGATGATCGCGCTGGTCTTCGTCAATGTCGTGCTGCGCTACGGCTTCAACAGCGGCATCTCGATCAGCGTCGAGCTGTCCCGCTTCCTGTTCGTCTGGGTCACCTTCATGGGCGCCGTCACGGCGTTGATCCGCCAGGAGCACCTGAGCGTCAACACCTTCGCCGACAAGCTGCCGGCGGCATGTCGCAGGGTGCTGGATCGCGTCGTCACCCTGGTGATGCTCGGCTGCTGCCTGATGCTGCTCAAGGGCAGTTTCGATCAGACGGTGCTCAACTGGCGCAATCTCTCCCCCATCAGTGGCATTCCCGTCGGCGTCTTCTATCTCGCCGGCCTGATGGCAGGCGTATTGATGTCGCTGATCCTGCTCTGGCGACTGCTGACGCCCCTTGCCCTGCATGGCATCACGCCACCGAATGCCACCAGTCCTTCATCTGAACAGCAAGGAGACACGCCATGACCATCGGGCTCTTCCTCGGCTCCCTGCTGGCCGCCATCGGCCTGAGCCTCCCGATCGCCTTCGCCCTGCTGGTCAGTGCCATCGTGTTGATGCTGCACCTGGACCTGTTCAATTCCCAGATACTGGCGCAGAACCTCGTCAATGGCGCGGATAGCTACACCCTGCTGGCCATCCCCTTCTTCCTGACTGCAGGCGAGGTGATGTCACGCGGTGGTCTCTCCCAGCGCATCGTCAGTCTGGCCATGTCCATGGTCGGACACCGCAAGGGAGGCCTGGGCTTCGTCGCCATCTTTGCCGCCATCATCATGGCCAGCCTGTCCGGCTCGGCGGTCGCGGATACCGCTGCGCTGGCCAGCATGCTGTTGCCGATGATGCGCAAGGCGGGCTATCCACTGGGCCGCTCCTCCGGCCTGATGGCCGCAGGCGGCATCATCGCGCCAATCATCCCGCCCTCCATCCCGTTGATCATCATCGGGGTCGCCGGTGGCATCTCCATCGGCAAGCTGTTTCTCGCCGGTATCGTGCCGGGGCTGATCATGGGCGTGACCCTGGTGGTGATGTGGCTATTCATGACCCGCAAGGAAGATCTGGTCGTCACGAAGAAGGCCACTGGGCGTGAGCGCCTCAAGGCACTCAAGGACAGCTTCTGGGCGATCATGCTGCCGGTCATCATCATCGGCGGCATCAAGAGCGGCATCTTCACACCGACCGAGGCCGGTGTGGTCGCGGCGGTCTACGCCATCTTCGTCGCCACCGTGGTTTACCGCGAACTGGACTTGAGCCAGCTGTATGACGTGCTCGCCCAGGCCGCGCGCAGCACCGCCATCGTGATGTTCCTGGTGGCTGCGGCGATGGTCGCCTCCTGGCTGATCAGCATCGCCCAGCTGCCGTTGATGGTCGCCGGCCTGCTGCAGCCGCTGGCCGATGACCCGCGCATCCTGATGCTCGCCATCATGGGCATCGTGCTGGTGGTCGGCATGGTGATGGACCTGACGCCTACCATTCTGGTGCTCACGCCGATCCTGATGCCCATCGTCAAGCTGGCCGGTATCGACCCCGTCTACTTCGGGATCATGTTCGTCCTCAACTGTGCCATCGGCCTGATCACCCCACCGGTCGGCAACGTGCTCAACGTGATCACCAGCGTCGGCAACCTCAAGTTCGAGAAGGCCGTCAGCGGGGTCGCGCCCTTCGCCCTCGCCTATGTGGTGATTCTGCTGCTGTTCGTGGCCTTCCCGCAGATCATCACCGCGCCCCTGTACTGGATGACCTCATGATGGCTTTGACGATGAAGACGTGGACGCTACACAGGGCAACCCTGCGCTCAATCATGAATGCAAGGAGATGCAGATGACCTCGCCTTCGATCAACAGCAACATTCACGCGCACCCTTTGATCGATGCGCACCATCACTTCTGGGCGCTGGATGGCCAGGTGGCGTACCCCTGGCTGGAAGACTCGCCGGTAGAGAACTTCTTTCTCGGCGACTATGCCGCGATCCGCCAGCCCTTTCAGGTCGCGGATCTCAAGCGTCTGGTGCCTGAGGGCTTCGAGCTGGTCGGCAGTGTGCACTGCGAAGCCGAAGCGTCACGCCCACAGGCTGAGAAAGAGACGCGCTGGATTACCGAGCAAGCAGCCATTCATGGCCTGCCGAGTGCGCATGTCGGCTGGGCGGCCTTTGGTACTGAAGCGTGCGCCGCACAGCTGGACGCGCAATGTGACTCACCGCTGTTTCGTGGCGTGCGTGCCAAGCCAGTCACCGCCGCCACGCCCCAGACCCGCCAGTCGGTGGCGGGCACCAGTGGCAGTCTGCAAGACCCGCGCTGGTGCGAGGGATTGGCGCTGCTCACGGAGCGTGACCTGAGCTGGGACCTGCGCGTGCCCGCCTGGCATCTCGAAGAGGCGGCCACGACGCTTCAGGACTATCCCGGCTTGCGCGTCATTCTCAATCACAGCGGCCTGCCGTGGGATCGCACGCCGGAAGGCCTCGCCCAGTGGCGCGCAGGTATGCGGGCGCTTTCTGAGAACCCGAATGTCGCCGTCAAGCTCTCGGAACTGGGCACGCCCTGGCATGCCTGGGATGCCAGCGCCAATCACGAGCTGCTCTGCGAGGTACTGGACATCTTCGGCCCCCGTCGTTGCCTGTTCGCAAGCAACTTCCCGGTCTCCGGACTCAAGGTCAGCTATGGCGACTGGCTATCGCTGGTGACGGGTGCCATCGCGCAGACGGCGTCTCACGACCAACGCCAGATCGCGTTCGACCAGGTTCTGCACGATAACGCCATTCACTGGTATCGGCTGCCGATTGCCGCTATCACCCACGATGCCGCTATCACCCACGATGCCAGACCCACCCAACATGCCAGACAGGAGGCACCATGACACTCAACGGCCATCAGCTCATCGGACAGCGCAGCTTTGCCGCCAAGGGCGAGGCGATCCACGCCATCAACCCGGCCACCGGAGAGCGCCTGGCGCCCGGCTACCCGGGGGCCAATGCAGGGGATGTGGAAGACGCCTGCCGACTGGCAGGTCAGGCCTTTGATGCCTATCGCGCCACGACGCCCGAAGAAAGAGCCCTCTTCCTCGAGACCATCGCCGAGGAGATCGAGGCACTCGGCGAGACCCTGACCCAGCGTGGAATGCAGGAAACCGGCCTGCCTGAAGCACGCCTGAACGGTGAACGCGGTCGCACCTGCGGCCAGCTCAAGCTGTTCGCCAAGGTGCTGCGTCGCGGTGAGTGGCAGGATGTGCGCGTCGATCCTGCGCTGCCGGAGCGCACTCCCCTGCCGCGGGCAGACCTGCGCCAGCGTCAGATCCCGCTTGGCCCGGTGGCCGTCTTCGGTGCCAGCAACTTCCCATTGGCCTTCTCGGTGGCCGGCGGCGATACCGCTTCTGCGCTGGCCGCAGGCTGTCCGGTCGTGGTCAAGGGACACTCGGCCCACCCGGGCACCTCGGAACTGGTCGGTCAGGCCGTCGCTCGCGCCGCCAGGCGTTGTCAGATGCCAGAAGGCGTCTTCTCGTTGCTGTTCGGACCCGGCAATGAGGTCGGTCAGGCACTGGTCAAGCATCCCGAGATTCAGGCAGTCGGCTTTACCGGCTCGCGCAGTGGTGGCACCGCCCTGCTGACGCTCGCCCAATCGCGTCCGCAGCCGATTCCGGTCTACGCCGAGATGAGCAGCATCAATCCGGTCATCCTGATGCCAGCGGCCCTGGAAGCCCGCGCCGAAGCGCTGGGCAGCGCATTCGTCGGCTCGCTCAACATGGGCGCCGGTCAGTTCTGCACCAACCCGGGGCTGGTGCTGGCCATCAAGGGCGAAGCACTGGAGCGCTTCAAGCAAGCCGCCATTCCCGCCATCAAGGCAAGTCCGGTGCAGACCATGCTGACGCCGGGCATCCACAAGGCCTATGCCGAGGGCGTGGCAAGCCTGTCCTCACAGCCCGGCATTACCTGCCTGGCCAGTGGCGAAAGCGACTCTCCCATCGCCAGCCCCTGCCAGACCCAGCTGTTCAGCACCCGGGCGAGTGACTTCCTGGCCAATGAAGCCATGCAGGCGGAAGTCTTCGGCTCCAGCTCGTTGATCATCGAATGCGATGATCTCGCTCAGCTCAAGCAGGTCTGCAGCGCGCTGGAAGGTCAGCTGACCGCCACTTTGCACCTGGATGACGCCGATCACGACGCCGCACGTCAGCTGCTGCCGGTGCTGGAGCGCCGCGCCGGACGCATCCTCGTCAATGGCTGGCCGACAGGAGTCGAAGTCTGTGACGCCATGGTGCACGGCGGCCCCTGGCCCGCCACCTCCGACAGCCGCACCACCTCGGTGGGCACCGCCGCCATTCACCGCTTCCTGCGTCCGGTCTGCTATCAGGACCTGCCGGATACCCTGCTACCACCGGAACTCAAGCACGACGCGCCCTCCGGCATCAGTCGACTGGTGGGTGGGGTGCGGGAGGGGTGATGCCTCGCCATTGAACAATATGTAGTGCAGTCCACGCCTGTTAGAAGAGCCACCCCACGGGGTGGCTCTTTCACGTTCAGGGCTGCTGCCAAGACATCCTGCCCCGTCGCACTATATGTCCTGAGCTTCGACGATGGCCCCAGACCAACGAAGTGCTGGGCATGCTGCTGATGCCTGGAGGTGTCACCCGGATTCTCCGCGCCGAACAGCATGTGTCCGGCCCCCGCCAGATAGCACAAGGCGTGCCGGTTGCTGGACCGGAAAAGTGAAATCCCCCGCCTTCTGCAGCGTGACTTGCCTGAGGGGCATGCACCTCGGGGGTCGCTTGCTGGCTTCAGACATGCCAAGGCCGCCTCAAAGGGCGGCCTTGGCATGTCTGGCGAGCAGTCTCCACCACTGCCCTCTCAGCCATATTGCTTAACCATAGAAGTGCTCGACAAGGCTCATGGGAATCGCCGGCACGTAGGTGACCAGCATCAACACCAGGAAGAGCACGAAGATCATCGGCAGATTGACCTTGGTGGTTTCCCACATGTCCGTTCTGGCAATCGAGCAGGAGGTCGCCAGCACCGAGGCGACGGGGGGGGTCTGCTGACCGATGGCGAGGTTGAGCGTCAGGATCAGGCCAAAGTGGATCGGGTCGATCCCGATCTGCTGGATCAACGGCATCACGATCGGCACGACCAGGATGATGGCCGCTGCACCATGCAGGAACATCCCCAGCAACAGCAGCAGGATATTGAGTAACGCCAGCACCGCCACCGGGTCCGTGGTCAGTGAGGTGATTTCCTGCGCCAGTTGCTGCGGCAGCTGCATCTCGGTCAGGAACAGCCCCAGCACCGCGGACGTGGCGACCAGCAGCATGACGACGGACGTCTGGATCACGCCATCGATCACCGCGCGATACAGCACCTGCAGGTTCAGCTCACGATAGACCAGGCCCCCGATGACCAGCGCCGCCAGCACAGCGATGCCAGCCCCTTCGGTCGCGGTCACGAAGCCGCCGAAGATGCCACCCAGGATGATGACCGGCAGCGTCAGCGCCCAGAAGGCCTCGCGGAACGCCTTGCCGAGCGTCGACAGCGAAAAGGCAGCCTCACGCGGCATGTCGTACTTGCGGGCGTAGTAGTAGCAGAGCATCGCCAGCCCCAGACCACCCAGGATCCCCGGGATGATGCCGGCGACGAACAGTTTGACGATGGACGTGTCCGCGATGGCGCCGTAGAGAATCATCGACAGCGACGGCGGAATGATGATCGCCAATGACGCGGAGGATGACGTGATCGCCGCCGAGAACTCTGGCGTGTACTTGCGCTTCTTCATCTCGGGAATGAGTACCGACCCCGTGGCTGCCACGTCCGCGACCGCCGAGCCGGAAATCTCGGCAAAGAACAGCGACACCCCGACATTGACCATGGCCAGGCCACCGCGCACGAACCCCACCATCGCCGTGACGAGATTGATCAGCCGCATGGAGATGCCTGACGTGTTCATCAGCGCACCGGCGAGGATGAACAGCGGAATCGCGATCAGCGGAAACTTGGTCGCGCCATTGAAGAGCGTCAGCGGCACGTTCACCAGCGCGTCCACGCCCATGAAGATCACCACTCCCACGACCCCGACGGTGCCGATGGCGACCGCAATGGGCACGTTGATCAGCACAAGTGCGAACAGGGCCGCGATAATGATCAGTAGCGTCATGAGCGGTGCTCCTTGAGGTCTTGCTCGGCGAGGCGGATGGCTTCCGCGATCTCTTCCTCTTCGCTGTTGACGCCTGCACACATCTTGCGCCATGCGTGGGGCAGGCTCAGCAGTTCACACAGGATGAAGAGCGCCGCACTGATCGGAATCACCGACTGGGTGACATCCAGGCCGATACTTGGCAAGGCGATCAAGGCATCCCAGGCCAGCACGTCCAGCACCTGATACCCGAACCAGCCCACCACGGCAAAGAATCCGATCACGATCAGCTCAGAGGTAATGAACAGCGTACTGCGCAGTGCGATGGGCGCCTTGGTGATCAAGCCGGGAAAGCCCATGTGCGAACGCTTCAAGGCCGCGAGACAGGCGCCATAGAAGCTGAGCCATGCCAGATTGATCGAGGCGACCTCGTCATACCACGGCAAGGAGCCACCGAAGGTGCGCAAGGCCACCGCCGCCAGCACGATCACCGTCAGCGACAACAGCAGGCTGACGGTAAATACCTCAAGGCAGCGTTCTACCACACGGTTGATCCTTTCCAGCACTGTCAAGTCAGCCGTGGCCGTCAGTCCTTCCCCACTCTCGGTGGGGAAGGTTGCCTTGGCCGCATGGGAATGCGAGCTCATGACTTACTCCTTGGCCAGTGCCATGGCCCGGTCAACCATCGCCTGGCCACCGTCGACCTTGTCGGAGAACGCCTGATAGACCGGCGCACTCGCGGTGACGAAGGCATCCCGATCCACCTCATTGACGGCCATGCCGCCCGCCTTGAGGCTCGCCAGCAGCTTGTCATCCAGTTCTGCGCCCTTGGCGAAGGCCCAGCTCTGGGTCTCGGCAGACACCTCGGCAATCGCGGCCTTCACGTCCTCGGGCATCTTGCCCCAGCCGGCCTGACTGCTGGTCAGCCAGATGGGCGAATAGACATGATTGGAGAGTGACAGGTACTTCTGCACCTCCTGGAACTTGGCGCCATCGATATTGGACAGCGGATTCTCCTGGCCGTCGACTACCCCGGTCTGGAGTGCCACGAAGACTTCCGAGAAGGCCATCGGTGTCGGATTGGCACCCCACGCTGTGAACATGCCGGTACGCCATTCGCTCTGCGGGGTGCGCAGCTTCAGCCCGTCCAAGTCTTCCGGCTCCACCACGGGATGTTCATTGTTGGTGATCTGGCGGAAGCCGTTCTCCCAGGTGGAGACCAGCTTGAGGCCCTTGGCCTTGGCATCCTCGGCCAGGTCCGTCATCACGATCTCGTCATCGATGCGCTTGAGGTGCTCACGGTCCTTGACCATGAACGGCATGTCGAACAGGGCGAAGCTTGGTGACACGGACGACATCACCGAGGAAATCGCGGCCAGGTCGACCGTACCCAGGCGCAGCTTCTGGATCAGCTGGCGCTCATCACCCAGCTGGCCACTGTGGTAGTACTCGACCTGATGTTCATCGCCGAGTCGCGCCTGCAGACTATCGGCGAAATGCTGTGCAGTCAGGCCCTGCAGACTGTTGGGGCTTCCCCCGATGGCAAACACGATCTTGTCGGCATGTGCGGAAGTGGTACCCAGGGTGGCGGCTAACAGCGTGGCGGCAAGCATGGCTCGCTTCATTGTCGAATCCCTTTGATTGTTATGATTCTGGAGATGGGCGTATCGGGTCTGGCTTGTCGCTTGATCGCTTCGGGCCTGAGCCTGTGCTGGCGAGGCAGACCCAGGTGACTCACGCTCAAACGCCACTCCCTTAAGTGGACTGCAAACCATACCAGATGAAGCAAAACTTAGTCGCCCACTGCCTCACCGGTCAATCAAAGCGCCGCAGAAATAGACCTTTGTCTAGCGATAAACGCAACAATCCCCCTTCCCCGAGCTTATCTGGACTGAATGGCAAACCACATACCGACATCAATCATCTGATGTTGTCAGCCGCGGTCTTTAAAGGATTTTCAGCCCCCCTCAAAACCAAAAGCCCCGCCGATGTCCTCGGCAGGGCTTTCCGACAGGGCAGAGATATCAACGTCTCCGCAAAAGGGGACGGCAAAGGGGGCGAAGACTACGATTGGACAGCCCGACTGGACAGCCGGCTGAGGCGCTAGTTTGAAAAACCCGGCTGACAGTCCGACGGGGCGTCACTCAGTCACGGCGTCCCCAGGCGACGGCGTCATGGGGGTGAAGGCTCTCGATATGCCGCACATGGACATGCGCCTCGCCGTCGGTGATCGCCAGACCATTGATCAAGCGACGTGCGGCATCTTCAACGAACATCAGATTCTGACCATTGAGTGCCGCAAACGCCTGCTCATCGGCGCGTTTCACGGCTGTCTGGACGGGCGTGGCCACGGCCTGCTCGATGGCATCGATCAGTGCGATCAGCCCCAGATCCTCGGCTTCAGGCTTGAGCGTGACCTGAACCAGCGCTTCACTGCGCTGGCTATGGGGCGTGGCCAGGGTGGCATGGTGGGTGAGCCACTCGGCGACCTGCTCAGGCGTCAGCGTGGCGTCATTGCGGTGAGCCTCCAGGAACGCCTGCTCGATCAGCTGGCGCGACAGGGCCGCCGAGCAGGGGCAGGTGGAGGAATAGCCCACCGTGACGCTCGCCAGCAATGAGAACCTACCCTCCTGCAGCCTGGCCTCCAGCGTGACGGGGTAGGACTTCCAGCCAGATAGCTCCGGCGTGACAAGCGCCGGACGCTTCACCAGCAGTGCGAACGCCATCTTCACGCGGGCATTGCGTGAAGCGCAGTCATGGTGACTTGCCACCATCGCGGCAAGTACCTCCTGCAGATTGCCCGGGGTCAGCGCCTTGCCCTCCGCCAGCCCATCCAGCAGGCGGTAGAGGCGCGACATGTGAATGCCCTTGGTATGCGGCATCGGCAGGTCGACCTGCGCATCCACGTGGGCATGCAATTCGCGGCGATAATCGCCCTCCTCGATGAGTACGGGCAGATCGATCCCCTGCATGCCCACCCACTCCAGAGGGCTCAGGGAGCGGGAGCGCTCGGTCAGGGAAACGTCGGGGAGTATTGCGGTCATTCGTCAGATATCCAGAGCGGCTCTCAACAGCGCCGCCGCCCTCACGTCGGTGGGAGGCAGGCACTGAGTTCCGCCGAAGTGTGAGGAGTGTCAGGAGAGGTGAAGAACACAGCGCGGACGACTCGACATCAGCGCAGGTTCATCCCGCCAGTCGCGAGGAGTGATGGCCGGTGATCTTCCACTCGCCGAGGATCTCCTCGAAGGTGAACAGAAAACGGGCCGGTATCGTGACCGTCTCGTCAGCGGCGCGATACTCGAAGGTATAGTGCCCGCCAATCACGACGGTCCCCAGCTTGCGGCTGACCCGTGGCGAGTACTCACCCAGCTCGCAGGCCAGTGCCTCATTGGCGAGAAAGCCATCGAAGTAGGCCTGACGCTGCTGGCGATTCTCACGCACGTCATCGGCGACCGTCGGCACCAGAATCGCATCCTCGGCATACAGCGAGAGAAGCGTCTCCTTTTCGCCGCGAGTGACGGCGATCGCCCAGCGCTCAAGCGTGCGCGTCGCGGCATTGATGCAGAATTCAGCGTCACGTTCCGTCAATGGAGGGGACGTCGGATGAGGCATGCTGTGGCTCTCCCTTGAGGATGAGGCTCTTGAGAACTTGGAAGGAAAGACGGGGACCTGCCGGCCTCCCCGCCCTGATGTCACGTGATCGCTCAGGCGTCTGCACACTGCAGGATGCCCTGCCCCAGGCGCTCGATCAGCTGCGGATAGAGTGTCTCGCCCAGCGGCAGCCCGACCCCCAGCGGCTCGAAGACGATAGAGGTCTTGACGCCGGTCCCCTCGAAGACACTCTCGATCAACGCCGGGTTGTACTGTGGCTCACGGAAGACGCACTGGATGTTGTCTCGCGCTACACGCGCCTGGATCTCCTTGATGCGCGCCGGGCTGGGCGTGGAGGCATCCCCCAGCGAGATGGCACCGGAGGCCGGAGCTTCGAAGCGGTGCTCGAAGTACTGGTAGGCATCATGGAAGACGATATAGCGAGTGCCCTGGACCTGCGCCAGACGCGCAGACAGTGCGTCCGTCATCGCCTCTAGCTCCTGCTGACCGGCCCGGGCATTGCTGCGATAGGTCGCCGCGTGCTCCGGGTCCTGCGCTGCCAGCGATTCCGCGATCGCTGCCAGCCAGAGACGCGCATTCATCGGGTCCAGCCAGCCATGCGGGTTCATGCCATCGTGGGCATGCTCATGGTGCTCGTCATGGCCGTCGTGATGCTCGTCGTGCTCCGCATGGGCTTCGTGACCGCCATCATGATGCTCGTCATGGTCACCGTGCTCTTCATGATCACCGTGCTCGTCATGATCACCATCATGATGCTCTTCATGATCGCCATGCACTTCATCATGTTCAGAAGACGCCTCGTCATCATGATGATGCGCTTCGAAGGTGGGCCCCTCGCGATAGCTCAGATGAAGGGTGCCGGGCACTTCCATCAGCTCGACGACATCGGCATCCGCCGCCAGCGACGCACGCGCCTTGGCAAGCCAGGGTGTCAGGTCATCACTGACGAAGAATATGACATCCGCGTCGGCGAGTGATCTGGCTTCGGAGGTCCGCATGGAATACCCATGCGGAGAGGCACCCGGCTGAATGACAAGCTCGGGACTGCCCAGCTCTCCCATGACGCGCGCGACCAATGAATGCACCGGGGGGATGTCCACCGCGACCGAGGGCACGTCAGCCATGGCCATGACCGGAGCCATCATCAAAGGCAGCGAGAGGAAGGGCAGCGACCGATTGCGCATGACGGTTCTCCAGAAGATGCGATGTCACGGAAGGAAAGTCGGCGACGCTACCGCCCCGACAAAATATGTTATAACATAACACTTCGTGTCATTGAACCGTCAACACTTCATCACCTGGAGGCCCTGGCCACTCCATGCCGCTGTTATCGATCGAGAATCTCACCGTCACCCTTGGCAAACACCGCATTCTCGAGGATATCGATCTGCAGGTGGAGCGCGGTGAAATCGTCACTCTGGTAGGACCGAATGGATCGGGCAAGTCCACGCTGCTTCGCAGCATCATCGGGGCCATCACCCCTTCGCGTGGCCAGATAGCGCGACAGCCCGGACTCAAGATCGGCTATGTCCCTCAACGTCTGAGTCTGGACCCGACACTGCCGATGACGGTGGAACGCTTCCTGAACCTGCCACATCGGCATTCGCTGGATGCCGTGGCCCATGCCCTCCTGCAGGCCGGTATTCCCGGAGCCGAGGTGCAACAGGTCGCCAGCCTCTCCGGCGGCCAGTTCCAGCGCATTCTGCTGGCCCGCGCACTGCTGGACTCCCCTGATCTCCTGCTGCTGGATGAAGCGACTCAGGGGCTGGATCACCGAGGCATCGCGGATTTCTATCGTCAGATCGACCGTGTCCGTCACACCCTCGGCTGCGGAGTCCTGATGGTCAGTCATGAGCTGCATGTGGTGATGCGCGCCTCGGACCGCGTCGTCTGCCTGCATGGGCACGTCTGTTGTCAGGGCACGCCCGAGCGCGTCATGGCGTCATCGGCCTATCAGGATCTGTTCGGACTCGACACCGCTGACGCCCTCGCCTTCTACCGTCATGACCATCGACACAGCCATCACCACAGCCACTCGGCACCGCCGCTGGATGACAGTATCCCGTCACATACCTCCACGACTCCCGTTTCAGAGAGACTGCACTGATGCTTGACGCCTTCCTGGACGACTTCATGGTCCGCGCCGCTCTGGCAGGCATTGCCGTCGCGCTTGCAGCAGCACCCTTGGGCTGTTTCGTCGTCTGGCGACGCATGGCCTATTTCGGTGATGCCACAGCCCACGCCGCGATTCTCGGCGTAGCCCTGTCGCTGTTGATGTCCACCTCGATTCTGATCGGCGTGCTCGCCGTCTCGCTGATCATGGCAACACTGGTCACGCTGCTCAGTGGGCGCGGCTATGCCATGGACACACTGCTTGGCGTCATGGCGCACTCCGCGCTTGCCTTCGGACTGGTCGCCGTCTCCTTCCTGCCTGGGGTGCGCATCGATCTGATGGCCTACCTGTTCGGCGACATTCTGGCCGTCAGCAAGACGGATCTCGCCATCATTGCCTCAGGTGGCCTGCTGGTCATCGGTCTCATCCGTTGGCGCTGGTCGGCATTGCTCACCGCCACGCTCAACGAGGACCTGGCGCGCGCCAGCGGCATCAACCCACGACGTGAGCAGCTGGTGCTGACACTGTCGTTGGCCGTGGTGGTCGCGGTTGCCCTGAAGGTGGTCGGGGCGCTTCTGATCACCGCGCTGTTGATCATCCCCGCGGCCACGGCGCGTCCCTTCTGTCGCACCCCCGAACTCATGGCAATCGCCGCGGCCATCATCGGCGGAGTCTCCACCACCGGCGGACTGCAGGCGGCCTACTGGCTGGATACCCCCACCGGCCCGACCATCGTGTGTCTCGCCGCCTCGCTGTTTGCCTTGAGCAGCGTATCAGCCCGTCTCATCCGCCGTGGCTCACAGGCCGGCAGCGGAACCTCTGCTCGAGGTTGACGTGTGCGCGCCCAGGCAGCGGCCGCCTGGGCCGGCATGACACCTGACTAGCGTTCTTCTTCCAGCATCAGCTTGCGCAGCAGACAGGCAAGCTGATGCTGCTCATCGCTGTCCAGTGCACTCGCCATACGATGCATGTTCTCCACATGCGCCTCCAGCGTACCGTCGATCAGGCGGGCCCCCTTTTCGGTCAGAGCGACCCGATTGCTGCGCCGATCCTCATCACTGGCCTGTCGCTGCAACAACCCTCGCTTCACCAGCTGATCTATCCGCGTGCTCATGGCACCGGAAGAGAGCATCAACGTCTGATACAGCTGCGTCGGTGTCAAAGGCGCCTGTGAACGTCGCAGCGTCGCCAAGATGTCGAACTCGACAGTCGACAGGCCCTCCTTCTCGAATACCTGCTCCATCCTCGAGCCAAACACGCGACCTGCTCGGCTGATACGCCCGAATATGCCCATCGGCCGGCAATCCAGATCGGGGCGAGCCTTCTCCCACTGCGCAAGAATGCGATCCACGGCATCCGTCATCATGAAAACTCCCAGTTATCTTTCCAAAAAGATACTTTGATGATGGCGGTTTTGCGAGTACTCTCACATCTGTCTTTTTAGAAAGATACTTCAAGGAGAGACAAATATGCCATCTTCACACCTGAAGGTTCTCGCCATGACCGCCACGGCCCCGATCATATGGGGAAGTACTTACCTGGTGACACAGACGCTTCTCCCTGCCGACACCCCATTCACCGCAGCCACCATTCGCGCCCTTCCCGCGGGAATGCTGATTCTGCTCTGGACACGACAGACCTTGTCAGGAGGATGGTGGGTGAAAGCCATGGTGCTGGGCACTCTCAATATCGGACTCTTCTTTACCTGCCTGTTTGCCGCTGCCTACCGCATCCCCGGCAGCATGGCCGCCTTGCTGCTGGCAAGTCAGTCGGTGTGGGTTCTACTGCTGAGCCGCTGGTGGCTGGGGACAGGCTTCAGCATGACAGCCGCAATGCAGTGTGGACTGGGCATGGTGGGAGTGGTGCTGCTGCTCAATCCCGGCCAGGGTGGGCTGGACATGACAGGGGTCGGGATCGCACTGCTCGGTGCTGTATCGATGGCTGCCGGCATCGTACTCAGCAAGCGCTGGCAACGTCCGCCCGACGTCAGTCAATTGAGTCTGACGGGTTGGCAATTGATCTTCGGTGGACTGTTGTTGCTGCCCTTGGCCGCCTGGTCGGAAGGCATACCGACCAGTCTCGAGCCGCAACATCTGCTGGGCTATGGCTACCTGATCCTGCCGGGTGGGGTACTCGGCTATGGCCTCTGGTTTGCCGGCATCCAGCGACTGCCCGCCTTTTCCGCATCACTGCTGGGAATCTTCAGCCCGCTGACGGCAACGGTGCTGGGCTTTGCGTGGATGGGCGAGTCATTCGGGCCCCTTCAATGGCTTGGCACTTTCTGCATCACTTCTGCCCTGACATTCCCCCTCTGGGCATCGCTCAAGCGACGTAGCGCTCAGCCAAGCCGTCATGAGTTGACTCGATGACCCACCGGGGAAACCCGACGTGCATGGGCAGCCGGCCTTCAATGGGAAAGCCATCTCTGCCAGGAACGTAGAAACAGAACACCCCACTGAGCGCGGATCAGTGGGGTGTCTTGGTGAGTGTCAGCAGTTCAGAGACTCAGATGCCGTCGCTCACTCCCAGGCGGGGAATGGGTCTGGCAGGTCACGCCAGGCTTCCTTGCCCGCCAGCAGCGTGGCGTCATCGAGCAGACAGTCGTCCAGCGCCTGGCGGATACGGGCTTCATCCAGGTTCTGACCGATGAAGACCAGCTCCTGGCGCATGTCACCGAAGGGCTCTTCCCACTTGTCCTGGATCGACTCCAGATACTCGGGGTCTTCTGGCCATTCAACCTCCGGGACTGCCTTCCAGAACATACCGCCGAACCCGTAGTGGGCGATGCCGCCGGCCTGATTCCACTGCCCGGCAAACTGCGGGCGCGTGGCCAGCCAGAAGAAGCCCTTGGAGCGCAGCAGCTTGCCGCCGAACCAGTCTCCGTGGAGCAGCTGATGGAATTTCTCGGGGTGGAACGGTACGCGCGCATGGTAGGAGAAACTCGAGATACCGTACTCCTCGGTCTCCGGCACGTGCTCGCCGCGCATCTCCTTCAGCCAGCCCGGTGCCTGCTGTGCCCGGTCAAAACTGAAACGGCCAGTATTGAGCACCGATTCCAGCGGGACTGCGCCGTGGGCCATGGACTGGATGTCAGCCTCGGGATTGAGCGAGCGCAGCACGGCCTTCAGCTCATCCAGCTGGGTTGCCTCGATCATGTCCGTCTTGCTGATCAACAGCACATCACAGAACTCGATCTGATCGACCAGCAGATCCGCGACATTGCGCTCATCGTCTTCGCCGAGGCTTTCTCCCGCTTCCGCCAGTGACTGCGCCTCGCGATACTGGGTGAGGAAGTTGGCACCATCCACGACGGTCACCATGGTGTCGAGACGCGCGACACTGGAGAGGCACTGGCCATCCTCGTCCTCGAAGGTGAAGGTTTCCGCCACTGGCAGGGGCTCGGAAATGCCGGTGGATTCGATCACCAGGCAGTCGAAGCGCCCCTCCTCGGCCAGCCGGTGCACCTCGATGAGCAGGTCCTCGCGCAGCGTGCAGCAGATGCAGCCATTGCTCATCTCCACCAGCTGCTCCTCGGCGCGATTGAGCGCCACCTCGCTGCCTGTGCCGGGTGCGCCACGCACCATGGCGGCGTCGATATTGACCTCGCTCATGTCATTCACGATCACCGCCACCCGCCGCCCTTCGCAGTTGGCCAGGATGTGATTGAGCAGCGTCGTCTTGCCGGCGCCCAGAAAACCGGACAGCACAGTGACTGGCAGGGATTGTGGCAGGGGCCGCGACAGGGCTTGAGACGGGTGTTGCGTTGGAGACACTCGGGGGGAAGTCATCAGGCGGTACCTCGATAGGATAGGGTCTTGGCCACGTCGCTTTCGCCTGGAGGCATTCTTGCCGGCGCAGGGTCAGGGCGAGGGACAGGTGAGTGCCTGGACGTGGGGGACCGCTGGTTTCTCGATCATCAGATGCGATAAATGATACGTTATAACATAATCTTCCGTCAGCCATTTTCTGATGAACCGCCCCACCTCCTTGTCTCATCAGCATCAGAAAGAAAGAAAACGCCCCACTGGCAAGCCAGCGGGGCGTTTCTCGTCGTGAGCAGAATGTCAGGTGACGATCAGACCGCCATCATCACGGCAGAGGCCATCACTGCCCCGCCCACAAGACGAGATGCGATGGTTGGCACGCCCATCAGACGCTGACCCGCTACACGGCCCAGCAACGCCAGTACCACTGTGGCGACCGCAAAACCTGCCATATAGAGCGTAACGCTACCTGACGCTGGCATCTCCATGGCGTGGGCGAAACCATGAAACGTCATGAAGCCGGCCACCATGACGGCGCCAGCCAGAGTCGGCAGACGCATCAGCAATGCCACCAGAGCACCGGACACCAGCACCGAGAGCAGGATGCCCTGTTCCGCGATCAGCGCATGCAGCGCCTGTCCACCGCTGAGAAGCGCAATCCCCGCTCCCGCCAGCATGCCGATGACCATCAGCAGCGGCGTGCCAAGCCTCAAGGCCCGTGACTGGCGTGCACTCCAGATGCCGATGGCCAGCATGGCCAGCAGGTGATCCAGCCCGGTGAAGGGATGCGTCAAACCGGCCATCAGTCCCTGGGCATCATGGCCCGGATGTGCGGAGGCCGAGGTCGCCACCAGCAACAGTGAGGTGGCCAGCAGTGCAGAGTGAGAACGCTTCATGTGTCATTCCTGAACAAGATGATGATGAATTCACCCGATATCCGCCATGTGTCGACTACCGGGAGACAATGGGCGACAGGCAAGTGGCAGAAAACGCTGAGCCGTCAGGCCTGTGCGGCCAGCTTTTCCGGGCGGCGCTCCGGCAGCATGCCGCGATCCAGAATGAAGGCGATGATCTCTTCCAGGCCGACGCCGTCATACAGGTTGGCGAATACGAAGGGCCGCTCGCCACGCATCTTGCGTGAGTCACGGTCCATCACCTCAAGCGAGGCATGCACCTGCTCGGCGATGTCGATCTTGTTGATGATCAGAAGATCCGACTTGGTGATGCCCGGCCCGCCCTTGCGCGGAATCTTGTCGCCTGCCGAGACATCGATCACATAGAGGGTAAGATCGGAAAGTTCGGGGCTGAAGGTCGCGGACAGGTTGTCACCGCCGGATTCCACCAGCACCAGCTCCATGTTCGGATGGCGGGCCTGGAGATCATCGATGGCCGCCAGATTCATCGAGGCGTCTTCGCGGATCGCGGTATGCGGACAGCCGCCGGTCTCGACGCCGAGAATGCGGTCCGCCTCCAGCGCTTCATGGCGCAGCAGGAAATCGGCATCTTCGCGGGTGTAGATGTCATTGGTGACCACCCCGATGTCGTAGTGATCGCGCAGGGCCAGACACAGCTGACGCAACAGCGCCGTCTTGCCGGAGCCCACCGGCCCCCCCACTCCTACGCGTAGACAATGCTTCATGACAGCTTCCTTTCTCGTGAGATATCAGGCGTTCGTGTCGGTCGGTTCAGGCGCTGCCGCCTCAGGACAGGCGGCGTTCGCTCAACTCCTGAACAGACGGGAATATTGGGTTTCGTGCTGGGCGGAGGCGAGTGCCAGCCCCGGCAGTATCGGGCCAAGCGCTGCATCCGGGCGCTCAAGCGCCTGTGCGACGACCTCCACCACGCGGGGGCGCAGTTGTTCGGTCAGGCGCTGCGCGGCGGTATGCCCCAGCGGCATGGCCTTGCAGGCCACCGCGAGCTGGTTTTCCAGCCAGGCCCAGGCAAAGCCGATCAAGGTCTGGCGCAGTGGCACCCCACGCTGGTGCGCCACCCAGGCAAACACCGTGACGTAGCCCGGTGTCTCGGGCATCAGCGCCGCTGGCGGTTCAAGTTCGAGGCTTCTGAGCAGGCGCAGCAGCGCCGCCCCGAGACGTGCGTCCTCATCGCTGAGTTCGGCGGTCTCGCGTGTCGCCTTGAGCCAGCCACCCCACTCGTCGAGCGCCGATGCATCCCCCTCGGCCCACGCCTGCTGCAGGCGCACCAGCAACGGCAGCTCGCAACGGCCGAGCCCGTCTTCCAGCACGCCGTCGATCCATTCGCCAAGCTCGCGCTCCTGAGTGACCCAACCAAGCTCGAAGGCGCTCTCCAGCCCCTGGGACCAGGCAAAGGCACCGATGGGCAAGGCCGGACTCACCAGCTGCAGGAGCCCCAGCAGTGCCAGGTCCTCCTGAGCCGGCAGGCCCGCCATGGCATCAATGCTCATGCGTGTGCTCATGGGCGTGGCTGTGAGAATGACCGTGGCTGTGCTCATGACCATGACCATGATCGTGGCTATGGTCATGGCCGTGAGCATGGGAATGCGCTTGCCCCGCCTGGGCATAGGCGCCCGGCTCAGGGTCAAAAGGCGCCTCGTGATGGGTGAGGGTCGCGCCCAGTCGTTCGGCCAGCGCTTCCAGCACGTGATCCGGCGGGAAGCGCACCCAGCCGGTCTCGGCTTCCTGCATGCCGATCGCCAGCTGCACATGGCGATTGCCCAGGTGATAGCAGAGCGCTGCCATCGGGCGCCCTGCGGCGATGTAGGCAGTCACTACCGGCTCATCCGCGGCGCGGATGCGGATCACCTCACCCTCGCGTGAGGCCAGGCGATCGCCGTCACGCAGCACCGGTCCGCGATCCAGAAACAGGCCGACCTCGCGCCCGCCGTCCGTGGTGGCACGCAGCCGCCCGCGGATGCGCAGCTCCAGCGGCAGGGTCAGGGTGTCGAGGGGCTCGACTTCGGTGTGAGCGCTCGCTGGGTCGCCTGAGCCACTGGCGTCTGGCAGGCGATGTATCAGTTCCATCATGGCGTCAATCTCGAATAGGGAATCAGAGCAGGCTCTTGAAACAGGCCCTCAGAACCGGTCTTCAGAACAGGTGATAGCGCTGGGCCAGCGGCAGCTCGGTGGCAGGCACACAGGTCAGAAGCTCACCGTCGGCGAAGACTTCGTAGGTCTCGGGGTCGACCTTGAGCTCCGGGCAGGCATCGTTGAGTTTCATGTCACGCTTGCGCACCTGGCGTACGTCGCGACAGGCGGACAACGGGCTGTCGAGTCCGAGGGCCTCGCCGACACCGGCCTTGAGCGCCGCCTGAGAGACGAAGGTCAGGCGCGTGGCGCTGGCTGCCTTGCCGAAGGCGCCGAACATCGGGCGGTAATGCACTGGCTGCGGCGTGGGAATCGAGGCATTCGGGTCGCCCATCGGCGCGGCGGCGATCATGCCGCCCTTGAGAATACAGGCCGGTTTGACGCCGAAGAACGCCGGTGACCACAGCACCAGATCCGCCAGCTTGCCGACCTCGATGGAGCCGACCTCATGGGCGATACCGTGAGTGATGGCCGAGTTGATGGTGTACTTGGCGATATAGCGGCGGGCACGGAAATTGTCGGTGCCGCGCTCGGCATCCTCCGCCAGCAGGCCGCGCTGCTCGCGCATCTTGTGCGCGGTCTGCCAGGTGCGGCAGATCACCTCGCCCACACGGCCCATCGCTTGGGAATCCGAGGACATCATCGAGATGACACCCAGATCATGCAGGATGTCCTCGGCGGCGATGGTCTCGCGGCGAATGCGCGAATCGGCGAAGGCCACATCCTCGGGGATGCTCGGGTCCAGGTGGTGGCAGACCATCAGCATGTCGAGATGCTCATCCACCGTGTTGACGGTGTAAGGCCGCGTCGGGTTGGTGGAGGACGGCAGCACGTTGGGCCGCGAACAGGCAGTGATGATGTCCGGCGCATGGCCGCCACCGGCGCCTTCGGTGTGGAAGGTGTGGATGCAACGGTCCTTGAAGGCCGCCAGCGTATCCTCGACGAAGCCTGATTCATTCAGGGTGTCGGTATGGATCGCCACCTGCACATCGTAGGCATCGGCGACTGTCAGACAGTTGTCGATGGAGGCCGGCGAGGTGCCCCAGTCCTCATGCAGCTTGAGGCCGATCACGCCGGCCTCGATCTGCTGCTCCAGCCCCTCGGGCAGCGAGGCATTGCCCTTGCCGAGCAAGCCGATGTTCATCGGCAGGCTGTCCACCGCCTGCAGCATCTTGCCGATATGCCAGGGCCCCGGCGTACAGGTGGTGGCATTGGTGCCGGTGGCCGGCCCCGTGCCACCGCCGAGCATGGTGGTGATGCCGCTCATCAGCGCCTCTTCCACCTGCTGGGGGCAGATGAAGTGGATGTGCGGGTCGACACCGCCGGCAGTCAGGATCTTGCCCTCGCCGGCGATGATCTCGGTGCCCGGACCGATCACGATGTCCACGTCAGGCTGGGTGTCGGGATTGCCGGCCTTGCCGATGGCCGCGATGCGCCCGGCCTTGAGGCCGACATCCGCCTTGACGATGCCCCACCAGTCCAGAATCAGCGCATTGGTGATCACGGTATCCATCACGCTGTCATCGGCGCGCTGGCTCTGGCCCATGCCGTCGCGGATCACCTTGCCACCGCCGAACTTCACCTCTTCGCCATAGTGAGTGAAGTCCTTTTCCACCTCGATCCACAGTGCCGTGTCGCCCAGACGTACGCGGTCACCAGTGGTCGGGCCGTACATGTCGGCATAGGCCTGTCGCGTTATCTTCATGGGTTGCCTCTTGATCCCTGAGCCGCAGTCTCTGAATGAGCTCCAAGGTAAATGCCTGTCGGTGCCATTGCCTGACGCCTTGACGGAAAGGTTGTCTCTCGCTCAGCGCTCGACACTGCCGTCATCCTTGAGCTGCCCCATCACCTCGCCACGGAAGCCATAGATGTGGCGACTGCCGGCGAAGGGAATCAGCGTGACGTCACGCGTCTGCCCGGGCTCGAAGCGAATCGCCGTGCCGGCGGCGATATCCAGGCGCTGCCCGAGGGCGGCCTCGCGATCGAACACCAGCGCCGGATTGGCCTCGGCAAAGTGATAGTGCGAGCCGATCTGGATCGGTCGGTCGCCGGTATTGCCGACCGAGAGCGTGGTGCGCAGGCGGTCTTCGCAGAGAGAGATCTCGCCGTCCGCTACCTGATATTCCCCGGGAATCATCATTGCTTACCTCACACGATGGGGTTGTGAACGGTCACCAGCTTGGTGCCATCCGGGAAGGTCGCCTCGACCTGCACCTCGGGAATCATCTCGGCGATGCCTTCCATCACGTCCTCACGGGTCAGCACCTCCGCGCCGCGCCCCATCAGCTCGGCCACGCTCAAACCTTCGCGGGCGCCTTCCAGAATCTCGGCGCTGATCAAGGCGATGGATTCCGGATAATTGAGTTTGAGGCCCTTGGCCTTGCGGCGCTCGGCCAGCAGTGCTGCGGTGAACAGCAACAGCTTGTCCTTGTCTCTTGGCGTCAGTTCCATGTCGTGGCTCTTGTGGTTGTCATTGCGTGGGGGCTCTCGAGGTCAGGTCAGCCAGATACGTGGCACCTGTGCCTCACGCCCGGTCATCAGTGGGCGCAGGATCCGCCATGCCTGTTGGCACAGTGCCCAGGCCTCGTTGCGTTCATGGCCGAGATAGCGCAGCAGCAACACGCCCTCGCGGCGTGTCACCGCCCATCGCGGAGTGGCAGGCATCGCCTCGCGCAGGGCCTCGATGGCCGCCGCTTCATCTGCAAGCCCGACCGCCCACAGCGTGGCCTGGACACTGCAGCCGCCCTGCCCCCAGCGCCCCGTGAAGCGTGGATGCAGCGGGTCCAGCGACTGGCGCTCGATCCACAATGGCTTGCCGTCACGCGTCAGGCGAAAGCGTTGTTCCAGATGGCCGCTGACGAAGGGCAGCTCACCGACGGGCCGGCCAAGTGCCAGCACTTCCCAACCCAGACAACGGGCATTGCCCTCAAGCTCGAGGGTGGTGGTCTGCTCGCCGCGCGAGCCATTGAAGGCCAGCGTTTCCTGAGGCAGCCATTCCAGAGTGGCGCCGTCGGCGACCTTGAGATGGGTATGCTGGCCCCAGGCCACGCCGTTGCGATCCGCCTTGTAGAGCTTGGCGGCCGCCGGCGTGGTCAACAGCACCTGCGCGCCTTCCTCGACCTCTGCCGTGATATGCAGCGCATCACCACTGACCAGCCCGCCGGGAGGGTGCAGCAGATAGACATGGCAGCAGCCGTGGCGGCCTTCCGGATAGAACGGTCGCTGCACGCGCAGCGGGCCGTGATGGCGGCGACGCGTCAGTCGCGTGATGGGGCCTGCGCCATCGCGGGTGTCGGTCTCGAAGCGCAGCGCCAGCGAGGCCTGCCACTGACGCTGATCATCGAAGCGATGGCCGGACGCGACATCCGTCGCGCCGTCTGCGGAAATCATGCGCTGGATCGTCATACGGTCAGGTGCTGCCTGATCAGTTCATCGGACAGCGCCGCGATCTCGCCTTCGGCCACCCGCCGGCCGCGATCCATGATCACGAAGCGATCGGCGTACTTGCGCGCGAAGGGCAGCTTCTGCTCCACCAGCAAGACGGTCAGGCCGTCTTCCTTGATCAGGCGGCGGATGACCTCGCCTATCTGAGCGACGATATTGGGCTGGATGCCTTCGCCGGGCTCATCGAGAATCAGCAGGCGCGGCTCGATCACCAGCGCGCGGCCGATGGCGAGCTGTTGCTGCTGGCCGCCGGACAGGTCGCCCCCGCGCCGGTGACGCATCTCCTTGAGCACGGGAAACAGCTCATAGATGCGCTCGGGAATCTGACGCAGCCCATCACGACGTACGGCCAGCCCGGTGCGCAGGTTCTCTTCCACCGTCATCATCGGGAAGATCTGACGTCCCTGGGGGACATAGCCGATGCCCAGTCGGGCGCGCTCCTCAAGCTTGCGACGTGTCAGATCAAGGGGCTCGTGGCCACTGGCATCGCGACCGGAATCGCTGTCACTGGCATCGCCATCGGCGCGGTAAAGGAGCTTGCCGTCACGGACGCTCTCCTCACCCATGATGCATTTCATCAGCGTGGTCTTGCCGACGCCGTTGCGGCCCATCACGCAGGTGCATTGGCCGGCGGGAATTTCCAGCGTGAGATCCCACAGCGTATGACTCTCGCCGTAGAACTGATTGAGCGACTCGATGCTCAGCAGCGGCGACTCGCCGTTCGTCACCGGGTCACTCGTCTCCGTGTCATTCGTCGCCGGGTCATGGCTCGTCGATGCGTTGGGCATCGGGGTATCGGTCATCTGCGCTTGCGTCATCCGTCACTCTCTCCCAGGTAGACTTCGACGACTTTCGGGTCGGTCGATACCGCATCCATGCTGCCTTCCGCCAGTACCGAGCCCTGATGCAGCACCGTGACCTTGCGTGCGATGGAGCGCACGAAGCCCATGTCGTGCTCGACCACCACCACCGACTGGCGGCCCGCCAGGCTGGTCAGCAGCTCCGCGGTGCGCTCCATCTCCTGCTCGGTCATGCCGGCCACCGGCTCATCGACCAGCAGCAGACGCGGTTTCTGCATCAACAGCATGCCGATCTCCAGCCACTGCTTCTGGCCGTGGGACAGGATGCCCGCCTCGCGCGCATGCCATTCCTTGAGATGAATCGTCTGCAGCACTTCCTCGATCCGATCCCGAGTCTCGCCGGTCATGCGCGCGGTCAGGGTCGGGAAGATGCGCTTGTCGGTGGCCATCGCGAGTTCGAGATTCTCGAACACGCTGAGCGCCTCGAAGACGGTGGGCTTCTGGAACTTGCGCCCGATGCCCAGGGTGGCGATCTCCGGCTCACTCATGTGCAGCAGGTCGTGGCGGCTGCCGAACCACACCGAGCCACTGTCGGGGCGGGTCTTGCCGGTGATGATGTCCATCATCGTGGTCTTGCCGGCGCCGTTGGGGCCGATGATGCAGCGCAGCTCACCATCGTCGATGGTCAGGTTGAGGTCATTGATCGCCTTGAAGCCATCGAAGCTGACACTGACATCCTCCAGGTAGAGGATCGGCCCGTGGGTCACATCCACCGGCGAGACGCGCGGGGACAGGAAGTCGAACACGCGATCCCGCGTGGCCATCTCTTTCAACAGGCTCATGCAGTGGCCTCCTGCTCGGTGGGACGAGTCGCGTTCGTCGGATCAATCTTCGCCCTGGACGACGAGCGTCTGCCCCAGCCACGCTGGGCGAACAGACCGGCGATGCCCTTGGGCAACAGCACGGTGACCAGCACGAACAGACCGCCGAGAGCGAACAGCCAGGCGTCCGGCATGATGCCGGTGAACACCGTCTTGGCGTAATTGACGATCAACGCGCCCAGCACGGCGCCGTAGAGCGTCGCACGGCCACCGAGCGCCACCCACACCACCACCTCGATGGAGAACAGCGGCGAGAACTCGCCGGGATTGATGATGCCGACCTGCGGCACATACAGCGCTCCCGCCACTCCGGCCAGCATCGCCGAGACCACGAAGATGAACAGCTGGACACGTTCGACGCGATAGCCCAGAAAGCGCGTGCGCGCCTCGGCGTCGCGACAGGCGATGCTCACGCGCCCGAGCTTGGAGCCGACGATGCCGCGACACAGCAGATAACCGAGTCCCAGCGCTACGCCACTGGCGATGAACAGCGCGATGCGTACCGCATCCGTGCGCAGATCGAAGCCGAGAATGTCCTTGAAGTCAGTCAGGCCGTTGTTGCCGCCAAAGCCCATCTCATTGCGGAAGAACGCCAGCATCAAGGCGAAGGTCAGCGCCTGGGTGATGATGGAGAGATAGACGCCGGTGACGCGGGAGCGGAAGGCCAGGAAGCCGAACACCAGCGCCAGCAGCCCCGGTGCCAGCAGCACCATCAGGAAGGCGAAACCGGGCATGTCAAAGCCCTGCCAGAACCACGGCAGCTCCTGCCAGTTGAGAAAGACCATGAAATCCGGAAGCTCCGGATTGCCATAGACGCCGCGATCACCGATCTCGCGCATCAGGTACATGCCCATGGCGTAACCGCCCAGCGCGAAGAAGGCGCCGTGGCCCAGGCTGAGGATACCCAGGTAGCCCCAGACGAGATCCACCGCCACCGCCAGCAGCGCATAGCACAGGTACTTGCCCAGCAAGGTGACGGTGAAGGTGCTGACATGCAGCGGGTTACTCTCGGGCAGCAGCACATGCAGCAGCGTTATCGCGAGTACCGACAGTGTCAGCACCGCGAGGAAGATCTGGGTGGAGCGCTCCGTGAAGGGGCGCGCCAGCCAGGAACGTGAATCAGGCATGGATCAACCCTCCGCGGCACGGCCCTTCTGCGGGAAGAGTCCCCGCGGGCGCTTTTGAATGAACAGGATGATGAAGACCAGCACCACGATCTTGGCGAGGACCGCACCCGCCCAGGGCTCGAGGAACTGATTGAGCAGCCCCAGCGACATGCCGGCCACCAGCGTGCCCCACAGATTGCCGACCCCGCCGAACACCACCACCATGAAGGAATCGATGATGTAGTTCTGGCCCAGGTTCGGCCCGACGTTGGTGATCTGCGATAGCGCGACACCGGCAAGGCCGGCAACGCCGGAGCCGAGTGCGAAGGTCATGATGTCGACACGCGTCGCCTTGATGCCCATCGAGCGCGCCATGGCACGGTTCTGGGTCACCGCCCGCACTTCCAGCCCGAGACGGGTGCGGCGCATGATCAGCATCAGACCGGCGAACACGAACAGCGCGAAGCCGATGATGTAGAGGCGATTGAGCGTCAATGACAGCGCCTCGTTGATCATCAACGAGCCACTCATCCATTCCGGCGTGACCACGATGCGATTCAGGGGGGAAATGGTGGTGCGTACCAGCTGCTGCAGGATCAGGCTGATGCCGAAGGTGGCCAGCAAGGTTTCCAGCGGACGCCCCTTGAGATGCTGGATGACGCTGCGCTCGATGATCACGCCCACCGCCGCCGCGACCAGAAAACCCGCCGGAATCGACAGCAGCAGTGCCAGCCCCGGCTGCCCGGGCAGCAGCTGCTGCATACCCCAGGTGGTGTAGGCGCCCAGCATGATCAGTTCGCCATGCGCCATGTTGATCACGCCCATGACACCGAAGGTGATGGCAAGCCCAATGGCCGCGAGTACCAGTACCGAGCCCAGCGAGAGGCCGAAGTAGAGCGTCTCGAGCCCGCTGTTGAGCTTCAGCTTCTGCTCGATACCGGCCAGCGCCACCTTGGCGGCCTGGGCCAGCTGCGGGTCATCACTCGCCGCGGCGCCATTGATGGCGGCGATGGCGGCGGCGTTCAGGCTGCCGGACAGCGTCTCCAGCGCAGCAGGGTCGCCAGTGGCTTCCAGCTGCTGGATGGCGAGCGCCTCCGCCAGGGTGTCGCGGATAGTGTCATCGCCTTCCTGCTCGATCAGGCTCGGCAGCCGCTCGGCCATGGCCTCATCGACACTGCCGCGCAGGCCGCGCGCCGCCGCGAGTCTGACCTCGGCCTCCGGGGACGACAGGTCGATCATCGATAGCACGCCATCGATATGCCCACGCAGCGAGTTGTTGCTGCGCAGTGTCTCGAGTTCACGCCGCGAGACCTTGCCGGCGGAATCGCCGGACAGGGCGTCGGAAACGGCCCATTCGCGGCCGCGATTGTTGTCGATGATCAGGAAACGCTCGCCGCTCTTGAGGCGAGCCAGCTTGCTTGAGGAGAAGGCTTCCAGCCAACCACGCGCGCGCGCATCGCCGCTCACGGCGATCTCATCGATCACGTCCCGCTTGGCAGGGTTGCGCGCCTCGGCAAGTCGGGTCAGCAAGGTCTGGGCAGCGCTGTCAGACAGACGCGCTGACTGCCCAGTCGCGGATTCGGACTGGGCAGCGGCAAACAGGGGGAAGGACAGAAGACAGATCAGCAGCATCCTCTGCCAGCACCAGCGGAACATCATTGCAACGGAGATAGACATCAAGAAGGCCATCCATGGTGAACGCGCGAAGGCGTCATCGGTCTCCGAGGGCGTCGCGACCTCGGAGCCGACACTCAGCGAGGCGGCACGCAGGTTCACATGCGCGCCGCCTCACTCTCAGAACGTGCTACGCCTCATTGCGTGGCGACGTTCTGTTGAGCCCCACAGGAATGGGTCACGACGTTGTAGTTGCCGCACTCCATCGGTTTGCGCCAGTCACTGATCAGGTCCTTGGAACCTTCCAGATAGTCTGACCAGGCATCGCCTGCCACGGTGGAAGGGGTCTGCCAGACGACGGAAAACTGACCGTTGTCCTGGATCTCGCCGATCAGCACCGGTTTGGTGATGTGATGGTTGGGCATCATGGTGGCGTAGCCGCCGGTCAGGTTGGGAACGGATACGCCGATGATGGCGTCCTTGACCGCATCGACCTCGACACTGCCCGCCTTGCGAGCGGCTTCCATCCACATGTTGAAGCCAATGTAGTGGGCTTCCATCGGGTCATTGGTGACCGCATCTTCCTTGCCGGTGTAGGCGATCCACTCATCGATGAAGTCGTAGTTGGTGTCGCTGTCCACGCTCATGAAGTAGTTCCAGGCCGCGAGATGCCCGACCAGCGGTGCGGTATCGATGCCCGATAGCTCCTGCTCGCCCACCGAGAAGGCCACCACCGGAATGTCCTCGGCATCGATGCCCTGGTTGGCCAGCTCGCGATAGAACGGCACATTGGCATCGCCGTTGATGGTGGACACCACGGCCGTCTTCTTGCCGGCGCTGCCGAAGGACTTGATGTCCGAGACGATGGACTGCCAGTTGGAATGACCGAAGGGCGTGTAATTGACCATCACATCCTCGTCGGCCACACCGTGAGACTTGAGGTAGGCGGCCAGGATCTTGTTGGTGGTACGCGGATAGACATAGTCCGTGCCTGCCAGCACCCAGCGCTCCACGCCCACGTCGTTCATCAGATAATCCACTGCCGGAATCGCCTGCTGATTGGGCGCCGCCCCGGTATAGAAGACATTCTCCGAGGACTCCTCGCCCTCATACTGCACTGGATAGAACAACAGGCCGTTGAGCTCCTCGACCACCGGCAGCACCGACTTGCGCGAGACGGACGTCCAGTTGCCGAAGATCACGTCGACCTTGTCCTGCGCCAGCAGCTCACGTGCCTTCTCGGCGAACAGCGGCCAGTTGGAGGCCGGGTCGACCACGACGGGCTCCAGCTTGCGTCCCAGCAGCCCGCCCTTCTCGTTCTGTTTCTCGATCAGCATCAACATGGTGTCTTTCAGTGTCGATTCACTGATCGCCATGGTGCCGGACAGTGAATGCAGGATGCCGACCTTGATCGGCCCCTCTTCCGCCTGGGCGACATTGGCCAGCGAGAAACCGACACAGGCGGACAGCATTGCGGCAGCGATTTTCTTGTTCACGACATTCCCTCGTGTCTTGTTGTACTTGTTATCCCGACTGAGGTAGTGCAATTGATGTGCCAGCAAAGCAGGCAATCGCACGAAACATCGGTGCCGTGCGTTGCCATCGTTCAGCCAAAAGGAAATCTCGATATCGTTTTGAATATAAGCCGCACCAAATATGCGCAATCAAAAATATGCCAGCCAGCCATTTGCACCAAACAGGTGAATTACTGAATATCGTGCACAAAACTCCCCCCAGGATGGCGCAATGAGGAGATTACCAGTCAAAAGCATGACCTTGACTGGTGCAGACAAAAATTATCCCGAAATCAATGGCAGCACTCTGATACATCAATAGAGAAGGTGGGGAAGGCACGATGCAAAAGTGACGGTCACTCCATCACCAGCATCACGACAGTCGTTCCCCGAAGAATACAAGCGTCTGCGCTTCATCCCGCTGGCCAAGGTCCCCGTGAGTCGCGAGCCGCAAGGTCTCAAGTCTGTCGCCGGCGGCGCAGGCCATGGAGAGCTTCATCATTGAAAGTCTCGCCGCCGAACAATGAGTCCTTCATGGCCCGTCTCCTGCGCCTTGGCCTGCGCCTTTCGATAGTGACGCTGTCGCCCACGGGATGTCGGCTCGGGTAGCGGCCATGCGAAGATAGCGCTTTGAAACGCCCAGGGCGTTACCCCCGCCAGGTTTTGACAGGAGGCATGCGTGTATTCGATTCGTCTGTGGGCCGCACGTCACGCGCGACTGCTGGAGCTCACCTATCAGGCCGTCGAGCCGGTGATCATCAAACTGCAGCCGTTGTGGAAGTCCGTCGGTTACGCACGCGCCGAGAAGCCCGTCGCCAGGCTGGAGCAAGCCTGCAAGGGCTTGCTGTTTGACTGTCAGATGTGTGGCCAGTGCATTCTGAGTTCGACCGGCATGTCCTGCTCAATGAACTGCCCCAAGAACCTGCGCAACGGCCCCTGCGGCGGTGTCATGCAGAACGGCAACTGTGAAGTCGAGCCCGACAAGCGCTGTGTCTGGGTGGAAGCCTGGGAAGGCAGCCAGCGGATGAAGAACAGCGACGCGCTCCAGATTGTGCAGTTGCCAGTGGACCATCGCCTGCAGGGCACTTCATCCTGGCTGCGCGTGGCTCGGCAAGCCGCTGAGCGTCGAGAGAGCCTGAAATGACCTCCAGACTCACTATCCCGGACGACACCCAGGCGCCACCTGCCGAGCGAGATGGCAACGTCGGTCACCTGGAGCGAGTGCTCAGAAGCGGTCAGTTTGCCGTCACCGCTGAGCTGGCACCGCCCGACTCGGCCGATCCACAGGACGTCCATGCGCGCGCGAAGCTGTTTGCCGGCCATGTGGATGCCATGAACGCCACCGATGGCTCGGGCGCCAACTGCCACATGTCGAGCATGGCGATGTGTGCCCTGCTGGCCCGCGAAGGCCATGAAACGGTGATGCAGATCTCCTGTCGTGACAGAAACCGCATCGCCATCCAGGGCGATGTGCTGGGGGCCTCGGCGCTGGGCATCCGCAACCTGCTGTGTCTGACTGGCGATGGTGTGCAGGTCGGGGATCACCCCGAGGCCAAGCCGGTGTTCGATCTCGATTCCCTGTCGCTGCTGGAAATCGTCGCCGGACTGCGTGACAAGCACGCCTTCGCAAGCGGCCGGTCACTGACCTCAGCACCTCAGGTATTCCTGGGCGCCGCCGCCAACCCCTTCGCCCCGCCCTTCGCGTTTCGCCCTCATCGACTGGCCAAGAAGATTGCCGCCGGCGCCCAGTTCATCCAGACACAGTACTGTTTCGACCTGCCGCGCTTTCAGGACTTCATGCATCGCGCCCGTGATCTGGGCTTGGTGGAGAAATGCTTCATCCTGCCCGGCGTCGGCCCACTGGCCTCGGCACGCACCGCCGAGTGGATGCGTCGACACGTCCCCGGCGTGCATATCCCGGACCAGGTGATCGAACGCCTCAAGGGCGCCAAGAATCAAAAGGCGGAGGGCCGTGATATCTGCATCGAGATGATCCAGCAATTACGGGAGATCGAGGGTGTCAGCGGCGTGCATATCATGGCGCATCGTCAGGAAGCCTTCGTGCCCGAGATCATCCAGCGCTCGGGCATTCTGGGGGCGCGTAGGCCATACACGCCGCAAGCCACGCCGGGTGCTACATCGCCCATTGGCTGATATGTCTCCGGGTCAAATCCATGAATCGATATCCCGCCAGGCTCACCATCTCAACCTGCTCGCAACGCTGGCATGGCACTACTGCTCAACCAGCGGTCGCTGTCTCGCGCGCTGTCGCGATATCTGGCTCAACGCCAGCCTGAGGGCTGACCTCTGGACTTTCCTGAGAACACGCCTCCAATGCCTCGACCTTCTCAAGCTTGCCCTTGCCGGTGACGATGGCTTCCAGGTGATCGCAGAAGTCACTCAGCGCATCACTGACATGGCCCGGCGAGCGATGAAGCTCGATTTCCACATGGCCAAGCGGCGGCAAGCCTTCGTCATCGCCGACGATACGACAGCCGGAGGGTACGCTGCGCGGTGTCTTGACGGTCAGTGCCAGTCCGGCCTTCACCGGCAGATTGATGCCCGTCGGTGACTGGCTCGAGTAACGCACATCCCACTGTCGATCATCCCGCCCCAAGGCGGCGAAGGCATGCGCGCGGAAGATGCAGCCTTCCGGATTGAGCGCGAGCGGCAGTACCTCCCAGTCTGCAAGGGATTGGTCTTCGGCGACCACCCACACCATGCGCTCGCGCCCCAACAGCCGCCCGGTCTGGGTCGGCCCGTGACGCACCACCAGCACGGCGTCCAGCAAGCCTTCCTGAAAATCATGCACCAGCGACGCGCTGATCTTGCAGGTCACTTCGAGACGCACTTCGGGGTGGTCCGCGGCGAAGCGCGACAGCAATTCGGGCAGGTAGGTACTGGCCTGTTCTTCCGACGTGCCCAGCCGGATGAGCTCATTCTTGCGATCGACCCCGAGCACCTGCCGCGCCTCATCCTGCAGCTTGAGAATGTGCCGCGCATAGGGCAGCAACCGCCCTCCCGACGCCGTGAGTTCTACCCGACGGCTGGTGCGGGACAACAGCGCTCCGCCCATCTGATCCTCCAGCCGCTTGATCTGCAGGCTGACGGCAGACTGGGTGCGATGCAGCACCTTGCCGGCGGCGCTGAACCCTTCACATTCGGCCACGGTGACAAAGGCACGAAGCAGGTCGGTATCCATGATCTATGAGCCCTCGCAATGCATTTGATCTTGACCATTCATTTCTATTATCAAAACACGCCCTCTAACCTATTCCTACGTTATTTAGCGATCAGGGAACAGGAGGCCGGGCATGAACGCAATCCAGCAGCAGGACAGTGATACCTCTCTCGATGGGCTGATAGATCTTGAACACTACCCCATCCATCGACTGACAGAAGCGCGGGGTCGCGAACTGATGCGCCAATGTCGCGAACAGCTCGCGCAGGATGGCTGCGTCGTGCTGGAGGGCTTCGTGCCTCAGGAGGCGTTGGCACGTCTGGAGCAGGAAACGGAACGCCTTTCACCGCTGGCGCACTATAACCAGACCGTCACCAACCCCTACAACAGCGACGGTGATGACTCACTGCCTGCATCGCATCCGCGCAATCGCTTCGATGATCGCACCAACGGTTTCGTGGCGGGCGACCGGATCGGCTCGGACACCCTGATTCGCCAGGTCTACACGCATCCCGATTTCCAGCACTTCATCGCCAGTGTCGTCGGCATGGACGATATTCACCAATATGCCGACCCGCTCGCGGACCTGGTCGTCAACGTGCTGCGCGATGGCTGCCAGCATCCCTGGCACTACGACACCAACGAATTCATCGTCACCATGATGACCCGCAAGTCCGATGCGGGTGGCCGATTTGAGTACGCCGCCGGTATCCGCAGTCCCGAGGGCGAGAACTTCGAAGGCGTCGAGAAGGTGCTCGACGGAGATCGCTCGCGCCTGACCGCCATCGACCTGAAGCCGGGCGACCTGCAGATCTTCTTCGGCCGCTACTCCCTGCATCGCGTCACCCCGGTTCGTGGTGAGCGAGAACGCCATACCGTGATCTTCGCTTACGCCAAGGAGCCCGGCTTCATCGGTCGCCCTGAGCGCGCCCAGCGAATCTTCGGCCGCATGGCGCCTATCCACGAGCGCCTGCTCAAGGAAGGCATGCAGCGCAGCGACAACCTGGCGGACTGACGCGCCAGAAGACGTACGTGATTCACCTTTGCCCAGCGCTTTTTCTGCCCTTCTTCATCAGACCGTGAGCCCAGACTACCCATGAGCATCGTCGACTTTGAACGCCTGACCGACAGTGAACCCGCAAGTTTCCCGATCGTGCCGTCCGCGCCAATGGCCAATGGCGACAGCATTCCCACGGCCTTTGATCCTGTGCAGCTGCGCGGTGGTCGTCTAGCTCGCCTGCGCGCCATGATGGCGGAGCAGGGCTACGCCGCCGTGGTGCTGTTTGATCCCAACAACCAGCGTTATGCCACCGGCTCGCGCAACATGTTCGGCTACTTCCTGCGCAACTCCACCCGCTACATCTATGTGCCCCTCGAGGGGCCGGTGATCCTGTTCGAATACCCCGGTAGCGCCCACGTCTCGACCTGGCTTGAAACCATCGATGAGGCGCGCACGTCCAAGGTGGTGTGGTCCGCCGTCAACCAGCGCGACAACCTCTCGAGCGACCCGTTCGGCATCGAGATTGCCCAGCTGGTCGAGGAACATGGTGGCGGCAATCGCAAGGTCGGGCTGGATCGCTGCACCTTGAATCTGGCGCGCTCGCTGGAAGCCCAGGGACTGGAGGTCTTCGACTGTATGCAGGACACCCTGCATTGCCGCCGCCTCAAGACGCCTGAGGAAATTGCCTGCCTGGCCCAGTCGATGGCTGGAAGCGAGGCCGCGGTTGCCGCCGTGGAAGCCGCCATCAAGCCCGGCGTCACCGAAAATGAGCTGTTCGCCATCATGTACGGCGATGTCATCCGCCAGGGCGGTGAGTTCATCGAGACCCGCCTGCTGTCGTCCGGGCCGCGCACCAATCCATGGTTCAACGAGGCCAGCGACCGCGTGATTCGCCCCGGCGAGCTGGTCGCGCTGGATACCGACACCATCGGCTGCCACGGCTACTACTCCGACTTCTCACGCACCTTCCATGTCGGGCCGGGCCGACCGACCGCCTATCAGCAGAGTCTGTACCAGATGGCGCACGAGCAGGTGCACCACAACATGTCGATCCTCAAGCCCGGCATCAGCTATCGCGAAATCGCCGAGAGCGCCTGGAAGATTCCCGAGCGTTTCCTTGATCGCCGTTACCCCTCGATCATCCACGGCGTCGGCATGCATGGCGAGACACCGCTGGTCGCGCACCACATGGACTTTGATCGCTTCTCCAAGGATGGCGTGCTGGAACCCGGCATGGTCGTCTCGGTGGAAAGCTATATCGGCGAAGTCGGTGCGGCCGATGGGGTCAAGCTGGAGGAAGAGGTGCTGATCACCGAGACCGGCATCGAGAAGATCTCGCGCTATCCCTTCGATGAGGCACTGCTGGGGCGTCAATTCTGAGCACAGGTCAATCCAGGCTCACGGCAACCTCAAGCTCAAGACAGCGACTTTCCCCACCACATTCTCTGCGACTTAACACAAGGCTGAAAACAGACCGATGGATACCCTGACTCACCTGATTGGCGGTGACGCCGTGACTGGCGAACGCACCCTGGATGTGCTCAATCCGGCTACCGCGCAAGCCGTGCGCCGTCTGCCACTGGCCGATGCCACCATCGTGCAACGCGCGATAGTGGCCGCCAGGGATGCCCTACCCGCCTGGCGCGCCATGCCGCCCGCCAAGCGCGCTCAGGTCATGTATCGCTTCAAGACATTGCTGGAACGGGATGCTCAGGAAATCTGCGCCCTGATCAGTGAAGAACACGGCAAGGTGCTCGACGATGCCATGGGCGAACTCAAGCGCGGCATCGAGAACGTCGAATATGCCTGCGGCGTGCCGGAGCTGCTCAAGGGCGAGTATTCCCACAATGCCGGGCCGAGCATCGACACCTGGTCCAACCATCAACCGTTGGGCATCGTGGCCGGTGTCACGCCGTTCAACTTCCCGGCCATGGTGCCCCTGTGGATGTTCCCCATGGCGCTGGCCTGCGGCAATGCCTTCATCCTCAAGCCGTCGGAGCAGAGCCCGTCGGCGGCCAACAAGATGGCCCATCTGCTGCGCGAAGCCGGACTGCCCGATGGACTCTTCAGCGTGGTGCATGGCGATCGCGAAGCCGTCGAGGCGCTGATCGCGGCTCCGGAGGTCAAGGCGATGAGCTTCGTCGGCTCGACGCCCGTGGCGCGGAGTCTCTACGAGGGGGGAACCCGTCAGGGCAAGCGGATCCAGGCGTTGGGAGGTGCCAAGAATCACGCCGTGGTATTGCCGGATGCTGATCTCGACAATGCCGCCAGCACCTTGATCGGCGCGGCCTTCGGCAGCGCGGGCGAGCGCTGCATGGCCATCTCGGTGGCCGTCTGCGTAGGGGATGACACCGCGGATGCCCTGATCGAACGACTCGCGCCTCAGGCACGCGCCATGAGCATCGGCCCGGGCACCGAACCCGGGCACGACATGGGTGCCCTGATCAATGCCTCGCAGCGCGACAAGGTCGCCGGCTATATCGAGGCAGGCGCCAGCGCTGGCGCCCAGCTGGTCGTGGATGGTCGCACTCACCCGCTGGTCGAGAGCTCACCCGGTTTCTTCCTGGGCGCAACGCTGTTCGATCGCGTCACACCGGACATGAGCATCTACCGTGACGAGATCTTCGGTCCGGTACTCTGTGTGGTGCGCGTGGCAAGCTTCGAGGATGCCATCGCGCTGATCAATGACCACCAGTACGGCAACGGCACCTGCCTGTTCACACGCGATGGCGAGGCCGGACGCCGCTTCGCCGACCAGATCGAGGTCGGCATGGTCGGCATCAACGTGCCCTTGCCGGTACCGGTGGCCTTCCACAGCTTCGGCGGCTGGAAGGACTCGCTGTTCGGTGATCTGCACGCCTATGGCCCCGACGCGGTACGCTTCTATACCCGGCGCAAGAGCGTGTCCCAGCGCTGGCCGCAGCGCAGTGCGCAGGAAGCCGCTCAATTCAGCTTCCCATCCTGAGTCGCGACGTAAACAAGACGCCCGCGGTACAAACAAGACGCCCGCGCCAGAATTCTGGCGCGGGCGTCTTGTTGTTCGACAGGCTTAATTGCTCAACACCAATCGCTCAGCGATAGCCCAGCATCAGGTCACGGACCAGCGGCGTATCGGCGTCGCGGTGCGTCGGCAGCTCGAAGCGGGCCTTGGCGATCGCGGTGCGCGACAGCTCGGCATGTATCAGCATCTCGCGGTCTTCCGCCTGGGCCAGCGTCTCCCCGCGCGGGCCTAGAATTCGCGACCCGCCCCAGAAATGACTGCCGCCTTCCGGCCCGAAGCGATTGGCCATGATGACCGGCGTGCCGTAGGTCATGGCGTAGAACTGGAGGTTGATCGCCCAGTTCTGCTCGTTGGAGAAATCATCGCTGACGATGCCCGAGGCCGAATTGATCGGCGCGCACAGCACGGTGGGACGCGCGAGCATGGCGGCGTGCACCAGGCCCGGATTCCACAGGTCCGCGCAGATCAGCGAGGTGGCTGACCAGCCTTCACGCACATCGTTCTGGGTCAGGTCGCTGCCGTGGGTGAACAGCTTGCCCTCCTCCAGCCCGCCGTAGGTCGGCAGATTCAGCTTGCGATGCACGGCCTGCAGCGCGCCATGCTGCAGAATCGCCAGGGCGTTGTAGTACTCCCCCGGACTGGCCTCCTCGACAAAGCCCACTACCAGCTGCATGTCGCCCGCGGCACGCGCGAGCATCAGCAAACGCGGGTCATGCGGCGGAAAGGCCAGATCAATGACCCGGCTGCCCATGCCATAGCCCGTCAGCGACAGCTCCGGGAAGACCAGCAGGTCCAGATCGACATCCCGCGCCTGATGGATGATGTCGAGATGACGTTCCAGGTTGGCCTCAATATCGCCGAGGGTGGCGTTGATCTGGGCCGCGCCAACGCGCAGATGATCTTGATGGTGCATGGGCAAGTCTCGGTCATGGAAAATAAGGCAACGAACAGCAGAAGCCTGGGTCAGGGTCAGGGACAGGGACAGGTAGAAAACCAGGCGAAAGGCCAGGGCCAAGGCCGGGAAGCAGACCAATGAGAATCAAGCGCCGCGCAGAATGTCAGCCGCGGCCGCCCTATTCAAGCCGGTGCGCCCAGCAGCGCCAGTAGCTCGGAGACCGGCCGTGATTCCAGATCCATCACGACATCACGCAACCTGGCCGCGCGATCTCCCAGCACTGGCTCCGCCAGGGCCTGATACTTGGCCAGCACCTGAGCATCACTCAAAGGCTTGTCCGGATTGCCCAGCGCCTCGTGGTCTGTGCTTTCCAGCACCTCACCACTTTTCAGCACGATTCGCGCACGGGCCCAGCGCTCGGCAGGGAAACGGGCATTGAATGTGGCATCCTCCTCGATCATCACCTTGCTCGCCAGCGCCTTGAGGTCGTCATCGTCAAGGGCATCGCAGACACCTTCCACATCCACGCTGCCCCGCCCCAGGGCACAGGCGACCGACCACGGCAGACTGTACTGCGCCTGCTCCGTGGTATCAGGGTGTGTGACATGCAGCCGCTTGCCCTCATGGAAGGTGATGATCTCGATACGCGTGATGTCGTCAGGCTCACGAGCGGTGTCCGCCAATGACAGTACCGCCTCGACTGCCGGCTGCGCCCAGCGACACACCGGATAGGCCTTGAAATACTGCTCGAACAGATAGTGACGCTGGCCGAGGTCCTGCCACAGCGCGGCGACCTCCGGCGCCGTGACCGTCAATGCCGGAGCTCCAGTGAAGCCATCTTCCGCCAGCAACGCCGCCGAGATGCCGGTCATCGCCCCCCAGCCGGAGCCGTCCTTGAGCATGGTGGGGTGATCGATGCAGCGCATCATCTGGCTGCGCGGCCCATAGAACTCGGCGATGCCCAGCGCGTGGTGCATCGTTTCACGATCAAAGCCGCGCAGACGCGCAGTCACTGCGGCCACGCCCAGCGCATTCCAGGCCCCCGACGTATGGTAATCGGGGCTCTGGGCATGCAAGGCGATGCCCGCACGCGTGGCGACTTCATAGCCATAGGCCAGCAGCGCCAGAAACGCATGCCCGCTGAGCTGCCTAGTTTCCGGGAGTGCCAGCAGGCCGGGCAACAAGGCCACCCCCGCATGCCCCTTGGTCAGCACCTGGCCATCGTGGGCATCCAGCGCATCGATCAACCAGCCACCCTGCAGGGCGACACCACTGGAAGAGGCCGTACCGCTGGCGAACAACAGCGGCAAGTCGCCACCGTGCTGACGCGTGACATAGCGAGCCGCCTTGGCGGCCAGGGGAGTCCGCGTCGCACCTGCCGCGACGCCCAGCAGATCCAGCAGGCAGCGCTTGGCCTGGTGCAGCTGCTCTGCACTGAGACGGGTGAGATCATATTCATGGATCAGGGACAGCGGCGCAGGCGCCAGGCGATCCTCGGCAGGTGCATGAGAGGTGGGTATAGCGTGAGGCAGACAATCCGGAGCAGACATGGGACTTCTCCAATTTGGCAGACACGGAAATGACCAACGGGATGGCAGCAAATGCGAGCGAGGCAGACGCGGCCGCCAGAGACGACAAGACCGCCCGCAGGCGGCCTTGTCGTGCTGGCATGGCCCCTGAGCCTCGCTGTCAGAGGATCAGGCGTACCTGAAGGTCACTTGAGGCCATGCTCCTTCAGGAAGTCCTCGGCGACCTGCTCGATGGTCTTCTTCTCGACATCGACCTGTGCGTTCAGACTCGCCATGGTGTCGTCATTGAGCTTGGCGGACAGCGCATTCATCTGCGACTCGAGTTCCGGATTGGCCTTGAGCGACTCCTCACGCACCACCGGCGTCAGGGCGTAGGCCGGGAAGTAGCCCTTGTCGTCCTCGAGCACCGTGAAATCGAAGGCCGGAATACGGCCATCGGTAGCGAACACCAGGCCGACATCGACCTGACCATCACGCAGTGCCTGGTAGACCAGACCGGAATCCATGCGCTTGACGTCGGCGCGGCCGACACGGAAGTCATAGGCTTTCTGCAGCGGACGCCAGCCATCATCGCGCGCGTAGAATTCGGCGTTCAGCGCGAAGGACAGCCCCTTGTCGTCGTTGACCGCCTGCGCGAGGTCCGACAATGAGGCGATACCGCGCTCCTGGGCATCCGACTCACGCATCGCCAGTGCGTAGGTATTGTTGGCCGCAGACGGCTCCAGCCACACCAGGCCCTTCTCGGCGTCCAGCTCCTTGACGCGGGCATAGGTGTCTACCGGACTCAGGCGCTCACTGACATCGTTGTAGTTGATCAGTGAGGTGCCTGTGTATTCCCAATAGAGATCGATCTGGCCGTTTTCCTGCGCCTGACGGAGTACGGCAGAGCCCATGCCGGAGCGTTCTTCCACGTCATAGCCCAGGCTTTCCAGATACTGCCCTGTCATGCTCGCCAGAATCTGTTGTTCAGTGAAGTTCTTGCCCCCCACCACGATCTCTTCGGCGTGCGCCGTCGAGAGGGAAGCGGCCAGTGCCGCGCCGGTCAGCAGAGTCGTCAAGGTCTTCATGGTGTTCTCCTATCCTGTGAAAAGTCGGTCCAGCTGGTTGTTATTGTTCAGGTATTGCAGTCTGTCACCACGCGCCGAGCGGGCCGGCTCGTGGGTATTCGTTCATGCCCGCGCCGGGTTGACGCCCCGCGGCACCACGAGGAAGGCCACCAAGGCCACCAGCACATCCACCCCGATCGCCAGCAGCGCCGTGGGAATGGCACCGGACAGCATCATGATGGGGTCATAGAGATCGATCCCGGTAAAGATCAGCTCCCCCAGCCCACCGGCGCCGATCAGGAAAGCCAACGGTACCGTACCGACATTGATCGCCAGAGCAGTACGAATCCCGGCAAACATCACATAAAGCGCATTGGGCAGTTCGACCCGCACCAGGCGCTGAAGTGGCGACATCCCAATGCCGGACGCCGCTTCCTTCAGGGCCGGTGATACTCCCTTGAGCCCCGTGTAGGTATTGCGGGTGATGGGCAGCAGGGTCGCGACGAACAAGCCGAAGACCGCCGGCACGGTGCCGATGCCCAGAAAGCTCATCGACAGGGCCAGCACCGCCAGCGTCGGGATGGTGGTGCCCACGTTGAGCACCTGCATGGCGGATTCTGCGTAGCGCGTCATGCTCGGTCGCGACAGGATGATGCCCAGCGGGACCGCGACCAGGATCGCCAGTCCACCTGAGAGTGCCGTCAACCAGAGGTGCTGTACCGTCAGGAACTGGATGTCAGGTATATAGAAGAGGAACTCTTCGATCACGCCACTCGATTGGCTCCAGACCCCGGCCATGAAGATCGCGGCCACGGCCACCAGCTGCAGCAAGCCCATGAATTTGAGTGTCGGCATGGGCTTACTCCTTGTGCAGCGTGGTCGCGGACATCTCAGCCTGCTGGCCCGCAGCCCCGCCACCTGAATGCGCCCGATAGCGAGACCCCAGATGGTGGGTGATGGCGCGCTGCGTGATCTGCCCGACGATCCGTCCCTCATCATCGACGCACGGCATCCAGGTCATGTCGTTGGCGAACATCAGTGAGGCGACCTTGCGCAGGTCATCATCCAGGGTGACCACGACAGGCACGCTCTGGAAGTGATCACGGCAATGGCCCCTGGAGGTGCGTGCGATGGCAGCACTGATGATCCCGACCGGCTGACGCTTGTCGTTCACCATCACGATGCTGTTCTGGTAGCCATAGGATTCAATGCGCTCGAGCGCCGTGGTCAGAGTGTCATCGGGCGTGACCATGCCGATACCTTCGCTGGCCAGATCACGCACCTTGACCAGATTGAGGCGCTTCAGGGCACGATCCTCGCCCAGGAAGGATTCGACGAACTCGTTCTTCGGCGCGGCCAGCAATTCATCGGGCGGTGAATACTGCACCAGCTTGCCGCCGCGGAAGATGGCGATGCGATCGCCCATCTTGATCGCCTCATCGATATCGTGACTGACGAACATGATGGTCTTCTTGAGGTCCTGCTGCATCTTGAGGAACTCATCCTGGATCACCGCACGATTGATTGGGTCGATCGCGCCGAAGGGCTCATCCATCAGCATCACGGGCGGATCTGCCGCCAGAGCACGCGCAACGCCGATACGCTGTTGCTGGCCACCGGACAGTTCACTCGGATAACGCTTGAGAAACGCATCAGGCTCCAGCGCGATCATTCGCATCAGCTCGCGCGCACGTTCGCGATAGCGGGTCTTGTCCCAACCCAGCAGCTTGGGCACCACCGTGATGTTCTCCTCGATGGTCATGTTCGGGAACAGACCGATCTGCTGAATCACGTAGCCGATATTGCGGCGCAGGTCCTGGGTATTGAGGTTGGTAGTATCTTCACCGTTGATCAGTACTCGCCCGGAAGTCGGGCGAATGATGCGATTGATCATCTTGAGGCTGGTGGTCTTGCCGCAGCCGGAGGGGCCGAGCAGGATGCAGATCTCACCACTCGGGACCTTCATGCTGATATGGTCAGCCGCCGTCACGGCGCCTTTCGGGGTATCGAAGACTTTTGTCAGGTTGTCGAGTTCGATCATGAAGCGTTCCTTGTCGTGTTGGCAGAATGGCGCGCGAATGACCCGTCAGGCGGCGGCCGCTGTCGTGCGGTCCATGCCCTTGGGCGTTAGGCGCTTCTGCAGCGCCAACAATGCATAGTCGACGAGGATGGCCAGCACGCTGACCGCCACCGCCCCAACAATCAGCTGACGTGGATCTGACTGGGAAATGCCACGGCTGATGAAGGTGCCAAGCCCCCCGGCACCGATATAGGCCGCAATCGCCATCACCCCGATATTCAGCACCACGGCGGTGCGTACACCGGCCATGATGATCGGTACCGCCAGCGGAATCTCCACCATCCACAGGCGCTGGTTCTGACTCATGCCTACGCCTCTAGCGGCTTCACGCAGCGCCGGATCGACATTGTTGATCGCGGTGTAGGTGTTGCGAATGATCGGCAGCTGCGAATACAGCAACACGGCAATCACGGCCGGCACATAACCAATGCCCTGCCCGATCAACGACAGGATCGGAATCATGATGCCGAACAGCGCGATGGAAGGAATCGTCACGATGATCGAGGCGATATACAAAACGGTCTTGGCGGCTCGCTCGTTCTTGGTGATCGCGATACCGATGGGCACGCCCGTCAGGGTGGCAATCCCCACCGCCACCCCGACCAGCGAGATGTGCTCAAGCGTGCGTGTGGTCAAGAGCTCCAGATTGTCCAGAGCATACTGGATCAGTTCCAAGCGAGATCTCCTTGCTTTTATTGTGTTCTGCACAGATTCCACACCGCGACGCACGCCTGATGATCAAAGCTCGAAGCATCAGAGCCCGAAAGATCAGTGCAACAAGGTCAGAGTCGTCAGGCACGACGGAAGCCGGTCGATGCGGGAATCTGCTTAGCTTAGCAAAGCGAGATAGCAGTTATTTATCGATTTGGATGAGCATGCAAAATGCCAGTTATCAAGAACAGTGATCCTCCTTGCCCCATGCGACTCCGAGGGCACGACTGGCTCACTGACGGCAGGTGTCACTGATTCGCTTTGCAGATTTAGGGCCAATTCGTCACCGCCATCCGCCTTGTACGCGACGATGGTAACAAAAAAGCCAAAACAATTTATAAATCATCCATTTAGCATATATAGGCAGTCCCTACCCCCAGCGAAATGACGGTCGTGCAACGGCCGCGAGCCTTCCCCCCTCAATCCCATAAGAAAAATGCATGTCCTCCGATAACACTCACCCCCTACTTAGGTCCCATGCCTCGCTCCCATAATGGCCACGATATACAACCGTGCTAATGGAGAGATGCCTGCATGTCCCTGACCAATGCCCTGGCCGACGCGCTGCCGCTGACCCTGAGCGAGTCGCCGCTGTCACTGAACCTGATCACTGCCGAAGGCCATGAGCCGGTCAGCCCGCTGTGGCTGCGCGAGCGCACCCAGGACCCGGAGCAGCTCGATGAGGTCACCACCCAGCGTTTGTTCGATTCGCATGCCATCGACGTCAATCTCGAGTTGACCGCGGCGCGCCCGGTCGATGAGACGCATGTGGAATTCACTTTCAGTGACGGGCATTGCGAGGTGTATGACCTCACCCTGCTGGCGCATGAGCTGCAGGGCATCACGCCGTTCCCCGAGGCCGAGAGCTGGGATGCGGGCATCGATCAGCAGGCGCAGCGCGTCGACTGGGAGAAGATGGGCAACAATGAAGACTTCCAGAAGGCACTGGAGGCCTATCTGCGCTTTGGCTACATCATCGTGCAGAACGTGCCGACCGATCCGGAGCGCATTTTGGAAGTGGCCGGTCACTTCGGTTACGTGAAGGACACCAACTTCGGCAGCTACTTCGAGGTGTATTCGCGCCCGACCGGCAACGATCTCGCATATCGCAGCGTGGCGCTTGGACCGCACACCGATAATCCGTATCGTGATCCGGTGCCGGGCATCCAGATGTTGCATTGCCTGGTCAACGAGACCACTGGCGGTCTGTCCACGCTGGTCGACAGCCTCAATGCGCTCAAGCAGCTCAAGGCCGAGATGCCGGAAGGCTATGAACTGCTGCGCACCACCCCGGTGGGCTTCCGCTTCCTGGATGCCGGTACCGAGCTGACCACCCGTCGCTGCGTGATCCGTGAGAGCGCCGATGGTGAGCCGATCGGCGTCAACTACAGCCCGCGTCTTGATCATCTGCCGCACATGTCGCTGGAGAACACGCGCCGCTACCATCAGGCTCGCCAGCGTCTTGGACAGCTGTTCCAGGACCCGGCCAACGAGATTCGCTTCCAGCTCGAGTCCGGTGAGCTGATGATGTTCGACAATACCCGTGTACTGCATGGTCGTACGGCATTTGACACCAATGAAGGGCATCGCCACCTGCAGGGCTGCTACATGGACAGCGACGGCCCGCGTGAGCGCTTCGCCACTACCCTGATGCGTCAGCGTCAGCAGCAGGCACAACAAGAAAACCGTGAGGAAATGGCGTAATGGATCAGGTTTCATTCATCCAGATGAAGGACGGCACCGCGGAAGACTATGCGCTGCTCGAGCGTCTTGAAGATCAGTTCAATGAAGGGCTGGTGGAGCGCCTGAAGCTTGCCTTGCGCAAGCTCGATGATGGCCTGAGCGGCTACAAGGTCAGCCGTCTGGAGCATTCCCTGCAATCAGCGGCACGTGCCGAAGCCGACGGCGGCGATGATGACCTGGTCGTCGCAACCCTCCTGCATGACCTGGGTGACGAGCTGGCACCCTACAACCACTCGCAGCTGGCCGCTTCCATCGTGCGTCCCTACGTACGTGCCGAGGTCACCTGGATCATCCATCACCACGGACTGTTCCAGAAGTACTACTACGGCCACTTCTACGGCGAGGACCGTAACGAGCGCGAGATCTACAAGGACCATCCCTGGTATCAGAAGTGCGTGGACTTCTGTGAGCGTTACGATCAGGCGGCCTTCGATCCCGACTATCCGACCCCGCCGCTGGAGCACTTCGAGCCTGCACTGCGTCGCGTCTTCGCGCGCAAGCCCTTCGATCCGGACGTGATCGGCGAAGAGCCCGCCGGCGGTTTCGACAGCCGCGTCTGAGCCTGTGAAGGCGGGGGCGTGAAACGCGCCTGACCTGCTCCGCTCCCCCGCTTGACCATTGCCCTCACTGGCCCGCCCAGTGGGGGCAATCTGGTTTGTGGGCGTTGCGTTGAGCGCCCCACGTCATCAAGGGGTTGAACCTCGCCACTCAACCTTCATCATCATTGGCTAACGTCAGCGTCAATGAAGACGGTGCCGATACGGCCGTCTTTCCCTCGCGGATTCCCCCTTCCCCAACCGACAGGCAGACGCATGGAACATCTCTTCATCTACGGTCCACTGGGCCCCGGCGGCCTCAACGAACATGTCATCGCCAATATCGATGGCGAATGGAGCTCGGCCTATCTACGCGGTCGACTGGAAAACACCGATCATGGCGATGAGCACAACTTCCCTGGACTGGTGGTCGACAACACGGGCCAGGTGATACGCGGCCACGTGTTTTCCTCAGCGCAATTGCCCGAGCATTGGGATGCTCTCGATGACTTCGAGGGCCCCATCTATCAGCGCACCCTGACCACCGTCATTCTCGATGACAATCGGGAACTCGAGGCCTATGTCTATGCGCTGGCGATGTGAGAAGCTCCGGCCGGGTAGGCAGAGCGGCAAGTGACGGAGCGATCAGTCTGCCTCTGGATCGAGTCATCCTCTCAGCCCCAGCCCCAGCCCCAGCTCTCAGCTCTCAGCTCTCAGCTCCCAGCCTTGCCAGCGCCCTTGCCCAAGCATCACAAGGAGAATGTCTCATGCAGCTTGAAGGATCGTGCCACTGCCAGGCCGTCACATTCCAGCTTGACTCGTCGCATCCCTACCCGTACCAGCGCTGCTATTGCTCGATCTGTCGCAAGACGGCAGGCAGCGGTGGCTACGCGATCAACCTCGCGGGCGACGCCGGCACCCTCAAGGTGGAAGGCCGCGAGCACATCTCGATCTATCACACGGTGATCGACGGCGTCGAAAGCCCGGCGGAACGACATTTCTGCAAGCGCTGCGGCAGTGCACTGTGGCTCTACGATGCCCGCTGGCCAGAGCTGATCCACCCGCAGGCGGGGGCGATCGACACCCCGCTGCCCGTGCCACCGGAGCATGTCCACATCATGCTCGACAGCAAGGCCAACTGGGTGGAAGTCGCACACGAGGCGCGTGATGCCCATCACGCCGAGTATCCCGACGAGAGCATCGCGGCCTGGCATGCTCGAATTGCCGAGTGCGGCACTCGGTAAGCTCAGGAACGGCCTCCAACAGGATCCGGTGCGACCCTGGTCAGGCTCAGGTGCGACCTCGCGGCCTGATCCGCCGGACTGGGCGTTGATGTCACTCGCTGCGTCGCGTATAAGTGCCGCCTATACAAGGTGGCGCTCTTGCCTGATATCCACGGTGTACGGCGTGAAGCCTCATGCAGGCCCGGATATTCCAGGACAGGGTCGCCGCGACAGTGCATCACAGCGAGGACTCCCGTGCCGGCCCGAAAGACACGCTCCCCTGCGCCAGACGATACCGCCAGTAGCCTGGATGACCTGCCCTCCCTGCGCGGGCTGGTCGCCTTTGACGTGACGGTTCGCCTGGGCTCGATGACGGCTGCGGCCAATGAGCTGGATACCACCCAGCCCACCATCTCCCAGCGCATCCGCGCGCTGGAGGAGCACCTGGGCCATCCGCTGTTCGATCGTCAGGGCGGCAGGCTGATACTCAACCACTATGGCGAGAGCTTCCATGCCGAACTGGCAGGCGGACTTGGCCAGGTCTGCAGCGCCGTGGACGAAGCACGTCGCAAGGTGCACAAGCCGACACCGCGAATCACCATCGCCGCGGGTGCCGGCTTCGCCCACGTCTGGCTGCGCCCGCGGCTGGAGCGATTGGAGCAGGCCTTTCCGGAGTGTCACTTCACGCTGCTGCCGATCGATCGCGATGAAGACCCGCAGATGCAGCAGGCCGATATCGCGATCCGCTTCGGCCCGCCGCTGACGGGCGACCATCGTGATACGCTGGTGGTCGCGGAGCGCGCCTTTCCGGTCTGCTCCCCGGATTACGCGCGGCGTCATGGTCTGGAGAAAGGGCTGGATGCCGAGGCACTGTCGCGCATCACTCTGCTGCATCTGGACATGCGCGATAGCCGCTGGCTGGACTGGGCCACCTGGTGTCGTCATGCCGGACTGCCGGCACCGCGTCTGGACAAGGCCTTCCCCTTCAACAACTTCCCGCTGACGCTGAACGCCGCCGTCAATCATCAGGGAGTCGCGCTGGGTTGGAGCCACGTCATCCAGGACCTGCTCGACAACGGCTCGCTGATCGCCCTGACGCCGCATATCTCGCGTGACCGTCATGGCTATCGCATGAGTGTCCGCCATCCCAACAGCGCCGTGATCCAACCCATCACCCGCTGGCTGACACGCGAATTTTCCGGTCTGACATTGCCTGACGCCTGACGCCCGCCCTCCTCACTCATCAGGTCTCAGAGACCGGCCTGAAGATCGCGCTGTACCCGTCTGGCGCGCGCTGACAGCGGCCACTCCGCCCGCGTGATCCACCACAGCGTATCCACCACCTCGACATCCCCATCTGCGGGTGCCACCACCTTGATGGCCTGAGGATTCTGGAAGGCCTCACGGGCATGACGCGGCACGACGCTGAAGCCCAGCCCTCGGGCGACCGGCTCCAGAATCAGGCTGATCTGGTTGGTGGAGCCACTGCGCGGCAGTGAGCTGATGCCCGGATTGCCCGGGAAGCGCCGACTCAACAGGCGCGATGCCATGTCCTGACCATCCGGGTGATCGATGAAGCCCAGTGTCTCGAGATCCCCCCAGTCATGGATCTCGACCCCCGCCGGCACTACCAGCTCGAGGGGTTCACGCGCCCATTCCGTCACGCTCAGGCGCGGGTCATCGGGCTTGAGCGTGACGATTCCCAGCTCGAAGCGATTCTCCAGCACGGCCTCCACCACCTCGCGCGTCGGCGCGAAACGATGGTGGACATTGAGGCCCGGTGACGCCTGCTGAAGCGCCAGCAAGCGCGGATAGATCGCCAGGCCGATGCTGCCCGGCGTGATCAACCGAATGTCGCCATGACTGTCTTCATTGCCCGCCAGACGCTGGGCCAGGCGCTGCTCGGCGGTTTCCATCTCGCGCGCGAAATCCAGCAGTGCATGGCCGGCCGGCGTCAGCTCGATCTTGCGCGGATGGCGGATCAACAGCGTGCCAAGCCGGGTTTCCAGCTGGCGTACATGCTGACTGACGGCGGCCTGGGTCAGATCGAGCCGCTCCGCGGTGCGCGTGAAGTTGCCGACACTCACCAGAGTGCGGAAGGTGCGAAGCCATTGGGGTTGCAGCATTCAAGCTCCTGGAGAGAAGAGTCAGGGGGCAGAGCCAGTGGACAGGATCAGAATGGCAGCGTCAGCAAGACTGGAAGGGTGAGTACATATCGCCATAAGCAAGTCTTATCATTATCATAACAGCTACGTAGTTTTCATTATTGCTCATGACGCCCAAGATGGCATCCAACGTCACGCAGGCAGTGACCGAGCCATTCCTTCACGACTCACATATCGAGGTGACTCATGAGCAACGAAAAGAACACACCGTATCCGCGCACCTTCTCCCACATCGGCCTGTCCGTCGGTGATGTGGAAGCCGCGGTCAAGTTCTACACCGAAGTACTGGGCTGGTACGTGGTGATGGAGCCGACCACCATTACCGAAGATGACTCCGCCATCGGCGTGATGTGCAGCGATGTCTTCGGTCCGGGCTGGGGCAGCTTCCGCATCGCCCACCTGTCCACCGGCGACCGTATCGGTGTCGAGATCTTCGAATTCCCGAACCACGAGACGCCGGAAAACAACTTCGAGTACTGGAAGACCGGCATCTTCCACTTCTGCGTCCAGGACCCGGATGTCGAAGGTCTGGCTGAGCGCATCGTCGCCGCCGGCGGCAAGCAGCGCATGCCGGTACGCGAGTACTTCCCGGGCGAGAAGCCGTTCCGCATGGTCTACATGGAAGACCCGTTCGGCAACATCCTCGAGGTCTACAGCCACAGCTATGAAATGACCTACGCCGCCGGCGCTTACCAGAACTGAGCACGGCCGCCAACGTCAGATACAGCAAGGCCCCGCCATGGCGGGGCCTTGCTGTATCTGACATATACGCTCGAGACATCTCGAAAGGCCTTCGCAACGACACACGATGACCGTTGCCGGGCGAATTCAGCGAAAGCCCTACTCTTGAGCCTCAATGAATGACGGGCATGCTGCGCACACGACGGTAAAGACTCTGACTGGCGAGTTGTGGACTGAGCAAGGCAATCCGTGCCTTCTGCACTGCAAGCTCACGTTGCAACAATGACCGGGTGCCAATGAACTCGGCGCAATCACCACAGTGCACCAGGTAATCATCAGCGCGCTCATGATACTGGTAATCCATGCTCAGGCAGTTACATACCGGGCAGGATAGAACGGCGTTGGCTTTCTCTTCCATGATTCGATTCCCTGGCGTCACACTGATGGAATTCACGGCGATGATCACACACGTTCAGTCAATCATTACGGGTGTGAACATCGCCCATGCTGTGTAAAACCCACCCAACTCACGCTACCTGTGATGTGATTTCTGTACAACTCTCTCTTGCCGGGATCATCTCTCGAAATGGTAACGAGGGGTAACTTGCTGGCGTGTTCAATACGTTGATCTGATCTCGAGTTGCCAGCCACCCTGGCCGCGACGAACATCCCGATAGCAAATCACATCGCGATAGTTACACAGCGATACCCAAGGCTACATTTTCTGGCCTCATGGAGAGCCAGCTTCAGATTCGCGTAACGACAAGACACGCTTACTCAGCAGACTTCCTCGCCAAACGGGCATGAAAAAACCCACCCTGGAGGGTGGGTCTTGCGAGAATCCATTCGACCGTGATCGCCAGCAGATCATTTCATCCTGCGCGCCGGATCATCCTGCTCGATACGGGTCAGTAGCCTGTCGAAGACGCCAGTCGCCAACAGTACAAAGGTGACGGCCAAACCAAGCCCCATCCAGATAGCGATATTGCTCATTGCCCCTTCCCCCTGCTGTTTTCTTGGTTTATTCAGCCCTTCTGCGACGCAATATGGCGCAAATTCAATATTTGTACAACATTTGATCATGAAAATATCGACCGCAGCAGGCGCTACGGCCGCCGGTACCATTTCCGGCCTTTGACAGGTGTCATCGCACTGCCACCGGCCATGATTTGAGCAATCGTTCAACAACAGGTAGTCTGACGCCATGAAGGGAATGGCGTGAGCTTGCCAGTTCGGACGTCTTGACGCTGATCCGCTGGCGCTGAACCCCTGGCGTCCCCGTCGGTCTGCCACCTCGCTTCGCGCCCTTCCTCTACCTGAAATCCTCCCGGGAGCCACCATGTCTGACACGACCTTTCCTGACGTACTGGTATTCGACGTCAATGAGACCCTGCTCGACATCACCACCCTTTCACCGCTGTTCACACGCGTGTTCGGCGATGACGGCGTACTACGTGAATGGTTCGCGCAGCTGGTGCTGTACTCGCAGACCATGACGCTCTCCGGGCGCTACACTCCCTTCGGTGCGCTCGGCGTGGGCGCTCTCAAGATGGTCGCCGACATCCATCAGGTCATGCTCAAGGACAGTGATATCGATGAGCTCAAGTCGCGCATGGCCGAGATGCCGGCCCATCCCGACGTTGCACCGGCGCTCGAGCGCTTGAAGCAGGCCGGTTTCCGCCTGGTGACCCTGACCAACTCCCCCGCGGGTGCCTCACCGACACCGCTGGAGAAAGCCGGCATCAGCGACGCCTTCGAGCAGCATTTCAGCGTCGACAGCGTCAAGCAGTTCAAGCCGGCGCCAGCCACCTATCAGCATGTGGCCGAGCAGCTCGAGGTCGAGCTGGGCGACATGTGCATGATCGCCTGCCATGTGTGGGACACCATCGGTGCCCAGGCCGCCGGCATGCAGGGCGCCCTGCTGACGCGCCCGCACAATGCCGTGCTGCCGGCCGAGAATGTGCCGACCCCGGACTTCATCGCCGCGGAACTGATGACCCTGGCAGACCAGTTGATCGCGGCCAGAGAGACCTGAGAGCACAAGCCGCTGAGCTCTCTTTCTGGACTCTCTCTAACTCCCTTTCCAGGCTCAGATTCTCAGCTCTGTCTCTGAGTGCTGCCCCATGACAACACGCCGCCCGCCCATTCGGACGGGCGGCGTTGCCGTGCCTGGCTTCGTGTTCGCTCTTTCTTCGCCGCCTCTTCGACCTTGGCGCTCTGCGCATTCTCGCCGTTCGATCTGCCGCCGCACATGACAGTCCGACGGCCTTGCTGGGACAGACTCACTTGAGTGAACGAAAGGCCTTGAGCATCTCGTCACGAGTCTGGCCGAGAGCCGTCTTGATCTCGGCATGCCGGCCGGTAATGCGCCACTCCGGCCCCAGTACCGAGATGGCGTAATGCCCCTGACTGGTCTCGAGCCCCATGGCGATGGCTGCGACCCCACGGGTGTGCTCACCGGCGTCGTACGCGTATCCGCAGCGACGAATCTCCGCCAGCTGCTCAAGTAGCTCGGACATGCTCGCGGTCTTGTCCGTATAAGCCGTGAGATCCGTGCCCAGCAGGCGCTCCACCTGCTCGTCCTCGAGATGCGAGAGCAGCACCTTGCCGCTGGCAGTCGCATGCAAGGACAGGAAATTACCGGCCATCGGCGATACCCGCAGGGGCTGCGGGGACAATACGGAGTGCAGTATCAGCAACTCGTTGCCGCTCAGGCTGCAGAGCACCACCGTCTCCTCGGTGGTGACACTCAAGGCTTCCAGAAATGACTTGGCGTGCGTAGTGATGTCGAGCTGACTATGGCGCGCTAGTCGCATCAAGGCAGACCCCAGCCGGATACCGCCATGCCCATGAATCTCCAGCAGGTCCTCCTGCGCCAGCGCGTCCACCAGCCGTTTGACGGTGGAACGCGGCAACTCACTGCGCTGAGCGATCTCCCCCAGACTCATGCCCCGCTCATTGCCTTCCAGGCTCTTGAGAATCGCCGCGACCCTGGCCACGACCTGTACGCCACCACCCTCACGTGTGGTCAAGACACATCTCCTTAACAAGCTAACTACTTGCCCAACAAAACCACTGAATGGTACAGTGTACCGTATAACGAAACACCTGCCGCGATATCTTCCTGTCCTTTCCGTCAGACGCGAGAACCTGCCAGTGGCTGCTGCTCAACCCTTCAACCTACGAATCGCTCTCGGCCTCGTGGGTATCCTGCTCGCCTCGCTGATGTCCGGTGTCGGCGAGCGAGTCACTCAGACGGTGCTGACGGATGTGATCGGTCATTTCGGCTTTTCCCATGATGAAGGCAGTTGGCTGACCACCCTCTACAGCGCTGCTGAAGTCTCGATGATGCTGCTGGCCGGCTGGCTGGCCGTGACCTTCAGCCTGCGCCGCTTCGCCATCGGTGCCTGCCTGTCACTGGCCGTGTTCTCACTGCTGGTGCCACTGGCCGACAGCTTTCCGCTGATGGCGGGACTGCGCGTTGCCCAGGGCCTGGCGTCCGGCAGCATCCTGCCGTTGTTGATGATGTCGGCGCTGCGCTTTCTGCCGTGGCACAGCAAGCTCTATGGCCTGTCGGCCTATGCGATGACGGCCACCTTCGGCCCTTATCTGTCGGCACCGCTGGCCGCGCTCTATGGCGACCTGGGCGACTGGAATCTGGTGTTCTGGGAAACCGCGCCGATGTGTCTCATCGCGGCGGCACTGGTGTCCTGGGGACTGCCACAGGACCCGCTCAAGCTGGAGCGCTGCAAGCAATTCGACTGGCTCGGTGCCTTGCTGGGCGTTACCGGTCTCTGCGCACTGGTGGCCGGCATGACCCAGGGCGAGCGTCTCGACTGGGGCAACTCCCCCGTGATCATCGCCCTGCTGGGCACGGGCGGACTGGCCTTCGCCGCCTTCCTGATCCACGAATGGTTCCACCCGTTGCCGCTCTACAAGCTGCAGCTCCTGGCCCATCGCAACTTCGCCTTCGGCATTCTTACCCTGTGTACCTTCATGTTCCTGACCCTGGCCGCCGGCACCATTCCCGCCGCCTTCCTGGGCGAGGTACAGGGCTATCGCCCCATGCAGCTGTTCCCGGTGATGCTGACCATGGCTCTGCCGCAGCTGCTGCTGGCACCGCTGGTGGCGACACTGATCAATCGCAGGAGCGTCGACAGCCGCTATGTGATGGCCACGGGCCTGGTGTTGATCCTGATCAGCTGCCTGCTGGGCTCGCAGCTCACCAGCGACTGGAATCGTGACAACTTCTATCTCATCGAGGTGCTCAACACCCTGGGCCAGCCGATGGTGGTGGTACCACTGCTAATGAATGCTACCGGCGCCATCAGTCCGCTGGACGGCCCCTTCGCCACCGCGATGGTCAACTCACTGCGCGCCCTGTTCACGGTGGTGGCCTCCACCGTCTATGGCAGCTTCCTCGTCACGCGTGAAGCCCTGCACACCACCCGCCTGGGCGAGGCACTCGGCCTGCAGGGCAATCAGCCCGCCAGACTCATCCAGGTCGATGCGGCAAGCGATATCACCACGCGCATCTCCGAGCAGGCCTCCGTGATGAGCTATGCGGATGCCTACCTCGCCATCATCCCCTTCGTGATGGCGCTGCTGATACTGGTCATGGTGCTGCCGATCCGCGCCTATCCCCCACAACCGACGCCAGCCGCCAGCTAAGCACCCTCCAGCTAAGCAACCTCCAACGACTTCCCTCTGCGACATAGACGACGAGATACGACACCGACATGAACAAGACACGTACCACCCTGTTGCTGAGCGTTCTGGCGCTTCTGCTGGTCGCAACCTACGCGGGCCTCTACTGGAAGGGCCACGATGGCCGCGAAGCCACCAACAATGCCTATGTGCGCGCCGATAGCGTGATGGTGACCACACGCGTCGCGGGCCAGATCGACAAGGTGCTGGTGGAAGACAACGAAGTGGTCAAGGCAGGCCAGATTGTGGCCACGCTGGATGACCGCGATTACCAGGCGTCCCTGCACTCCGCCCAGGCCGATCTCGCCGCCCAGCAGGCGGCGGTCGGTGATCTGGATGCCAACATCGAGCGTCAGCACGCCGTCGTGCAGCAGTCCATCGCCGAAGTGAAGTCCACCCAGGCCTCGCTGCGTTATGCGCGCAATGATGCCAAGCGTTACCGCAGCTTGCGCATGACCAACGCCGCTTCCCAACAGGACAAGGAAAAGGCCGATGAACAGCAGGGCATCCGGGAAGCCAATCTCGTGCAGGCCCGGGCGGCTCAGCGCTCGGCGGAAAAGCAGATCGGCGTCCTTGAAGCCCAGCGCGTGGAAGCCCTGGCCGAGGTCGAACGCTCACGTGCAGCGCTCGAGCAGGCGGAATTGAACGCTGGCTATACCGTCGTTCGTGCGCCGAAGGATGGCATCGTCACCCAGCGCTCACTGCGTGTCGGCGCCTACGTGCAACCGGGTGATTCGCTGCTGGCCATCGTGCCGCACAAGGAAGCCTATGTCATCGCCAACTATCTCGAGACCCAGATGGCCGAGATGGCGCCGGGCCAACCGGTCGAGATGTCGCTGGATAGCCTGCCGGGCAAGACCTTCACTGGCCATGTCGACAGCATCGCGCCGGCCTCCAGCAGCGCCTTCTCGGCAGTGGCCAGCGAGAACGCCACCGGCAACTTCACCAAGATCACCCAGCGCATGCCGGTCAAGATCGTGTTCGACCCGAACCAGCCCGACTTCGACAAGGTACGCATCGGCATGTCCGTGATCGCCCATGTCACGACCCAGCAGCAGTCCTGATTCGACACCAGCCCAACAGGTGATTGCGCTGGCAACTTCCGGGCCATGCAACTCTGGCACGTATCATGGCCACCAGAGCTGCCATCCCCATGTCGCCACACGAGTCCGGAGTCAGCACCTGCGCCACCTGGCCTGAACCGAAAAGCCCCCGTACGTCACTGACGCACAGGGGCTTTCCTTGTTGACCGACACGACCTCAGACAGCGCGCTCGCCTACGACTGACACAGCTGCCAGGCGTCGTGATCGATATCGAGCATGGCGGCGATGGCGGCCGAGGCCACGACATGCGTCTGGCCATTGGCTTCGTCATGCACGTCGAGACCGCCATGCACGACCGTCACTTCGGCGCGCCCACGCGGCAGCTCTCGTGTCACGACATCCACATCGACGGCGTCGGGTTGCTGCACGCCGATGGTGACCTCGACGCGCATCTGCTGGTGATCGATGCCGAGTGACTGGAACATCACGATGGAGGAGTGATGCAGGGCGTCCTGCACCGCACGGCAGGCCGCCTTGGTGTAGTCCTGACCGTAGAGGTCATTGCCGGTGCCCATCTCGAGAATGATGCGTTGCTCGCTCATGATTGACCTCCTGCCAACTGCCCGGCCGTGGAAGAAGTGGCCGCCGCACCGGCGGCCGCCACGCCGGTGGCCGCCATGTCGAATGACACGATGATGGCGACATTGGCGATCACGCTGACCCCGCTGCCATCCGGCTTGGCGACGTCCAGCCCGCCCTTGACCACGCGCACACTGGGCTGACCATAGGGAAAGATGCCCAGCAGGGCGTCACTGTCGACCTTGTCGGGCTGCTGCACGCCGATCTCAACCTCGATCAGCATCGCCTCCTTGGGAAAGCCGAAGGCATCCGCCACATTCAGGGAGTTGTGCCACAGGGCATCTCGAATCCCGCGGGCCGCCGCCTCGGTGTAGTTCTGGCTGCGAATGGAAGTGCCCATGCCGAACTGGGTCACCATGCGTGTCTTGGCCACATTACCCCCTGATTTCCTGTCACGGAAAAGACGTACCACTCGCGCCGCCCATCAGCGCGGATGCTTGAAAAGTCCGATCACCCAACCTGTCCCGCCCAGCAGCAGGGCGCCCTGCCAATCTCCCTGGAACAGCTCGATCAGCGCCAGGACGATCGCCACCAGCTGCGCACTGCGCACCGGGCTGATCGTCGAGGCCGGTCCATGGTCATCGGGTTCGGACATGCAGACTCCCCCACGGGCCTGACGTACGAGTCAGGTGATCACGATGACTCCATCGTTTCAGGAAAGCCTCAATCAGGAAATACGACTTCCGAACCTTGACGCCAGGCTGTCGACAGACTCACTCGGCGCCTCTGGTCTCCCTCGTCGATGGCCAGCTGTCCCCAGAAGTGGCCGGTGCTGAGTGAAAGCGTCGGGTCATTCATCAGCCAGGCAAAGGTGGCCATGGGGTCGAGATCGGCAAAGGTCTCCGGGTGCAGCCAGCGCGCGATGGCCTCCAGCGCGACGATGGCATAGGGCCCTTGATGGAAGCCATGCCATAGCGCCATCACCCGGCCCTGCTTGACGGCATCCAGCGACTGCCAGCCGGGCAGTGTCTGCACCATGCGCGCCAGATCGTGCTGGATATCCTCACCCGAGATACCGATGCCGGCGCGCAGGCCATCGCCCTTGGCCCACTGGCCACCGGTATTGAGAATCGCCTCGGGCGGGTGTGCCAGCACCCACTCCTTGCTGAGAGTGGCACCGCTGACCGGCGCCAGTTCAGCGGCCAGATTGCGCCCACCGGCCCGCGTGACCAGGTCCGCCACGCCGTTGTGCAGATTGGTACGGCAGCAATCCACCTTCACGCCCGGTGCGATGTTGATCAGCACGCGCGGCCGTTCGGCTATCGTCGCCAGACGTTCGTCAATCAGCGCCAGATGCGCCGCCATGGTGTCATCCACCTCGCGGGCACGCGCTTCAACACCGAGCACCTCGCCCAGCAGGCGCACGCTGACCGGGGCATCCTGCAGCGGATGATGATTGAACTCGACATACAAGTAGGGAGTGCCGACCTCGTCCAGCAGTGCTGCCAGCGGCGACCCTTCGATACGCGAACGCTGAGAGAGATCGAACAGCACCAGGTCCGGCGTCAGCGCCAGCAGCGCCTCGCCCTCGAGGCTCGGCGTCGAGGCGCGACTCAGCGCTGGCAGCGTGGCAAGTTGCGGCCAGCGCGCCTCGAGACGCTCGGTCATCGCGGGATCAAACACCGACAGGGGATAGGCCCAGCCGACGATACGCTCGAGTGGCGCATCCAGCAGCGTCAGCAGCGCATACAACTGGCGCGGCTGGGCCAGGAAGATGCGCTGTGGTGAGGCCTCAAGCATAACCTTGCGCCCGGCGAGATCCGTCACCTGACGCGGGAAGCTGGCCTGAGCCTGTTCAGTAGCGAAAGGCACCTTGGCAACCGGCTCGGTCTCACGGGCGGCGCTGTCCGAGGCACTTGCGAGCCCCGCCGCGAAGAGACTCGTGAACGCCAGCAGGCAACCCCCGGCCCAGTGCCTGCCACCACGCCGCATCGTCGTCATCGCCCCTACGTTCATCGACGGACTCCGAGATCACGGGTGATCTGACCGATATCCGCCTGGGCCGAATCAGCGACGCGGTCGGTGAGCACCACCGGATGGCCCAGCGAGCAGCTCTCGATCCGCGCCTCGATGCCGTAGGCCTCACGCAGATGGTCGGCGGTGATCACCTCCCGCGGTGCCCCGGTGGCCAGCAGGCCGGAGGGCGCGAACAGGATGATCTGATCGCAGAAACGCAGCGCCAGATTGATGTCATGCAGTGCGATCAGGCAGATGGCCTGCTGCTCCTGCACCACGCCGCGCACGCCTTCGATCAAGGCCAGCTGCCAGCGCAGGTCCAGCGCGCTGGTCGGCTCATCGAGCAGCAGCAGTTGCGGCTGGCGCACCAGCGCCTGGGCGAGACCGACCATCTGACGCTGTCCACCGGAGAGCGTATCCATGCGCCGAAAGGCCAGCGAATGCAGCGAGAGACGTGCAAAGACCTGCTCGACCAGCGAATCCGTGGCCTCGCGGCTCAGCTCGGCACGCGCCGCGCGACAGGCGCTGGCCACGGCTTCGTAGGCCACCAGGCTGGTCGGCTGCGGCAGCGTCTGCGGCAGATAACCGACATGGCGCATGCGGTTCGCCCCGTGCAGCGACGACAGCTCAAGCTCGCCGAGGTGGATCTCGCCCTTGGCCGGACGCATGCCGGCAATCGCCTTGAGGAAGGTCGACTTGCCCACCGCATTCGGCCCGAGTACCCCGACCAGTGAACCCGCCGGTAACGCAGGCAGATCGAGACGATCGAAGATCAGCCGACGCTGATAGCCGGTGGTCAGCTGCGAGATCTTCAAGGATGCTTGCGAATCAAAGACGTGATGATTCATGCCTGCCCCCTGCGCTGACCGAGCAGCAAGGCGAGGAAGCACGGAATGCCGATCAGGGACGTCACGATCCCCACCGGCAGCACCAGCCCGGGCACCAGCGACTCACTGGCCGTGGCGGCCAGCGACAGCACCAGCGCCCCCGCCAGCGCACTGCCAGGCAGATAGAAGCGATGGTCTTCCCCCAGCGCCAGACGCGCCATGTGTGGCCCGACCAGGCCGATGAAACCGATGGTGCCGACGAAGGCCACCGCTACTGCCGCCAGCAGGCTGACGCGCAACAGTGCCGTGCGACGCAGGCGAGTGACCGGCACGCCGAAGCTGCGCGCATGGTCTTCCCCGGCACGCAGCGCCGTCAGCGCCCAGGCACGCCGCATGGCGAAGGGCAGGCAGACGACCAATACGCTCGCAATGATCGCGACCCGCTCCCACGAGGCTTCCGAGAGGCTGCCCATGGTCCAGAACACCAGCTGTTGCAGCGCATCGGGACTGGCCACGAACTGCACCAGCGCATTGACGGCATTGAGCACGAAGACCAGCGCGATGCCGAACAGCACGATGACCTCGCGACTGGCGCCATACAGCGATGCCACGGCATCGATGGCCAGAATCGACAGCGCCGCGAACACGAAGGCCATCAGCGCGATGGTGTAGCTTGGCGGCAGCCCCGGCAAGGCGACATCCATGATGATGACCAGCGAGGCGCCAAGCGTCGCCGCTGCGCCCACGCCCAACGTGAAGGGGCTGGCCAGGGCGTTGTTGAGTACGGTCTGCATCTCGGCACCCGCAAGCCCCAGCGCGGCACCGACCAGCGCCGCCATCACGGCGGTCGGCAGGCGAATCTGCCAGACGATGGCTTCATTGATGGGGCCGTGGGAGCCGGGACTGAACAGTTCCCCCAGCAGATCGCTCAACGCGAGATCCGCCGGGCCGGTCATGATGTCGCCGAAGATGGCCAGCAATAGCGCCAGCCCCAGTGCAGTGAGTATCACCACGCGTTTCCAGGCGAAGCGTCGGTATTGCTGGGCGAGCGTGGGCGACGAATCAGGCGCTGAGGCTTGAGCGTGCGCGGGGGGAGACATCGGACTTTTTTCAATCACCAGCAAGGTCTGCCAATCGGGAGAGGGAAGAAGCATGCAGGCCAGAAAGGCCAGCCAGCGGCTGTCACGACAGGTCATGGAACACGCCTGCCAGCATGAGGAATGCGCAGATGATAATGATTGACGCCTGCAGTCACAATGCACACGGCCGCGACTGGCAATATGCGCGTCCCGGCTCACGTCCATTCAACCGTCAGGCTCAGGAAATGAGCAGCTCGGGAAATGACAGACTCAGCGAACAAGACGGCAAAAACTTGGTAGCGTCATGGCGGATTGCTATGTTCAAGATTCGCTCGTCCCTTCTCTTGCCCAGGAGTCTGACATGACCCGCCTCACTGCAAAGGATTTTGCCCCCGAGTTGCTGGAGCTGTACGACGGCTATGTGCATGGCCAGATCACCCGCCGCCAGTTTCTCGATCGCGCGGCGGCCTTTGCCGTCGCGGGCATGACGGCCACCTCGATTCTGGCAAGCCTCAGCCCCAACTACGCGCTGGCTTCTCAGGTCGAGTTCACCGACCCCGACATCGTCGCCGAATACATCACCTATCCCTCCCCCGAGGGTCACGGCGAGGTACGCGCCTACATGGTGCGCCCTGCCAACATGACCGGCCTGCTGCCCGGCGTGGTGGTGGTGCACGAGAACCGTGGCCTCAACCCCTACATCGAGGATGTCGCACGGCGGGTGGCCAAGGCCGGCTACATCGCCCTGGCACCGGATGGACTCAGCTCGGTGGGCGGCTATCCGGGCAATGACCCCAAGGGCAAGGAGCTGCAGGCGCAGATCGACCCCGAAAAGCTGATGAACGACTTCTTTGCCGCCATCGAATACCTGATGGCCGAGAATCGCACCACCGGCAAGATCGGCATCACCGGCTTCTGCTACGGCGGGGGCGTCTCCAATGCAGCCGCCGTCGCCTATCCGGAACTGGCCTGCGCCGTGCCCTTCTACGGCCGCCAGCCACGCGCCGAGGAAGTCGCAGCCATCCAGGCGCCGCTGCTGCTGCAGTACGCCGAGCATGACGAGCGCGTCAATGCCGGCTGGCCCGCCTATGAAGCCGCGCTCAAGGAGCACGACAAGGTCTACGAGGCCTATATCTACCCCGGCACCCACCACGGCTTCCACAACGACTCGACCCCACGCTATGACGAGGAAGCCGCCAAGCTTGCCTGGGACAGAACGCTTGAGTGGTTTGCCAAGTATCTGACCTGATACGCCTGAAGTGTCTTGAATGAGGCAAGGCCCTGCAAGACGACAAGACCCTGTAAAACGACCAGGCCCGATCATCACGCAATATTCGTGATGATCGGGCCTCATTCTTGTGGGCCAGGCAGTGGCTCAAGATGTCTTCAAGACGCCGCTCAGCTGCACAGCATTCCGCTGGCGACGATCTCGCTCAGCGTGCCCTTGCCAATCCCGCTGATACGGGTCAGCTGGCCGCTGGAACTCCACGGACGCTGACGGATGATGTCGGCGGCGCGCGCCGGGCCGATATTGGGCAGCTGATCCAGCTGATCGGCATTGGCGGTGTTGAGGTCGATGCATGTCTGGCTCGCCGAGCTGGTGTTGCCTGAGGCACTTCGCGAGGCGATCTCTGCCCCGGCAGCCTGCGGCTTGCCACCCTCAAGCGGCAACATCGCCAGCGCCTTGCCTGTGACTGACAGATAGATCGGGGCGTGATCCGAGACATCTGCGCGCGCTGTCTCATGACTGATGCCCAGATAATCCGGGAAGCGGAACACGTCGCCGTTGGCCTTGGGCCATTCACTCGGCACATACCAGATGTTGTCGTAGAGCGAGGCATAGCGGCCATCGGTCTTGGAGAGTGTCGTCGCACCCTCGGTGATCAACGGACGCAGGCCGAGGGCGCGCAGGTCTCCCCAGGCAGGCTCGGTCGGAGCCATGTTGAAGTCGCCCATGATGATCGCCGGGGTGCCGGGCGAGATTTCCTTCATCAGGTCATAGATATCGGCCAGTGCGCGGATTTCCGGCGAGCGATCCGCCTTGCTGTCGCCATAGACGATGTGCACGTTGGCGGCGCTGAAGGCCCGGCCAGTGTCCTTCTCTATGAAGGTCGCGAGAAGCGGCTCGCGCGAGAACACATCCTGCGGATCAAGGTAGACGGTAGCCCCGCCCTGATAGGCGATCGTCTTGTCGCGATACAGATAGGCGTAACGCTCGGTATAGGTGCTGCGCCCGACCGCATGGCTGACCAGACTGTCCCACTCATCGCCGGTCAGCGCTTCCAGCTGATGTTCAAGCTCGGTGACGACCTCCTCCTTCATCACCTCCTGCAACCCTATCAGGTCCATGTGGCTGGCCACTGCCGCGACCTGTTCGAGATGCTTGCCGTTGTTCCAGCCGGCATGTTTCAGGTTCCAGCTGGCAATCACTGCATTTGCCTGGCTGGCGGCAGCACCGCCCAGCAAGACCGGGACCGACAGTGCCAGCAGTACCTTCTTGCCGACACTCCCCAGCCAGCGGCGCGCATGATGAGAGACGCATGTGCTGTTCTTGTCGAAAGTGTTCTTGTTGATCGAGTTCTTGATGACCAGATTGCTGGCGCTACCGAGATGACCTGTCTGTATCACTGCATGACCCTTGACTGATGACTCGTACACAAAAGACCGTAAGAGACTGTATCTTATGGACTTGTCGTCAAGGTTTATAGAACAACGATATTATTTATTATCCAATGCGCGACTCTTGATGGAGACCGAGAGCTACCGCGCGACGCCACCGTCAGCACCTGGCCTTGCCACTTGACCTTTCTGCACCAGCTTTTACTCTCGAACGCTGATGCTTCCTTTCTCCAGTCACGAGATCCCATGACCCCATCGTCATCCCTTTCTCCCGGCAGCCTGCTCCATCACCTGCGCCAGACAGCGCCACTGGTGCACAACATCACCAACCATGTCGCCATGACGCCGACCGCCAACACTCTGCTGGCCATTGGTGCCTCCCCCTTGATGGCGCATGCACAGGAAGAAGCACAGGACATATCCACCATCAGCGCGGCGCTGTCGATCAATATCGGCACCCTCTCCCAAAGCTGGATCGAGGCAATGCAGCTGGCGGCGATGTATGCCCAACGTGAGGGTAAACTCTGGGTGCTGGACCCCGTCGGCATCGGTGCCTCGCGCCTGCGCCACTATGCCTGCCGCGTATTGCTGGAGCATCACCCCAGCGTGATTCGCGCCAATGCCTCCGAGGTACTCGCACTGGCCGGTGAAACCAGCCAGAGTCGCGGCGTCGATAGTGGCGATGACAGTGAAGATGCAGTGGACCGCGCCAGCCGCGCCGCCATCTCTCTGGCGCGCACGCAGAACTGCGTGGTGGCGATGACCGGCGCCATCGATGTCGTCACTGATGGCAAGCGCGTGATTCGTGTCCGCGGTGGTCATGCCTTGATGGGGCGCGTCACCGCCATGGGCTGCGCGCTGAGCAGCGTGGTCGCCGCCTTCCTCGCCGCCTCACTCGACGGACATGACGACACCTTGCAGGCCACCGCCGCCGCGCTGGCCTGCTACGCCGAAGCCGGTGAGACGGCGGGCCAGTCAGTAGAGGGCCCGGGCAGCTTCGTGCCACGTTTCCTGGATGCCCTGTATACTCTCGACGCCGATTCCCCCCTGCTTGCCTCTCGTCTGGAGCTGACCGATGTCACTTGATCTATCCCTTTACCTGGTCACCGACCCTGCGCTGTGCGCCGAGCGCGGCCTGGAAGCCACCGTGATGGCCGCCGTGCGCGGCGGCGTCAGTGTCGTGCAGCTGCGCGACAAGCACGCCAGCGACGAGGAGATGATCGCCCAGGCCATCCGCCTCAAGGAGTTGCTGGACGAGTACGAGGTGCCGCTGATCATCAATGACCGTATCGAGGTCGCGCTGGCCAGTGGCGCCGATGGCCTGCACATCGGCCAGAGCGATGGCGACCCGATCGAGGCGCGCCGCCGGCTGGGCGATGACGTGCTGATCGGCCTGTCGGTCCAGACGCTTGAGCAGCTCAAGGCCGTCGATGTCGAGCGCATCGACTACCTCGGCCTCGGCCCGGTCTATGCCACCGCGACCAAGCCCGATCACGCCGCACCGCTGGGCATCGAAGGACTCACTCAGCTGGTGCGCTCAAGCCCGCTGCCGACGGTGGCTATCGGCGGTATCTCGCTGACCAATGCGGGAGACGTCATGAGCAGCGGCACGGATGGCCTCGCCGTGGTCTCGGCGCTGTGCAGTGCCGAAGACCCCGCCGCTGCCGCTCAGCAATTTCTGGCGCAATACCCATTCTGATCTGATCCTGCCCATCAGATAGAGACGACAACGCCCGCCATGGTCAGCCATGGCGGGCGTTGTCGTCTTTGCTAAAGGTTCTGCCTGAGCGGATCAGCTGGCCGCAAGATCACTCTCGGCATTGGCCACCAGCGCGAACTCTTCCTCGGCGGTCTTCGCCACCAGCTGATGGCGACTGAAGATGGCGTAGTAGGCGATGCCCACCACGAACAGTACCAGAGTGTAGTTGAAGGCACGCGGGTCAAAGGCATAGACCCCGGTCAGCGCGATCAGCGACAGCACCAGCGCGATGGCGGAGGTCACGATGCCACCCGGCGTGCGGTAGGGACGCGCCATCTGCGGTTGGCGCAGGCGCAACAGGATATGACTGGCAGCCATCAGTGCGTAGGAGACTGTCGCCCCCACCACCGCCATGCCCAGGATCAGATCGCCTTCACCGGTCAGCGAGACCAGGAAGCCGAAGATGCCCGGCACCACCAGCGCCCAGGTCGGCGCCTTGCGCTTGCTGGTCAGCGACAGCGTCTTGGGCAGATAGCCGGCCCGTGACAGCGCGAACACCAGACGGCTGTAGCCGTAGATGATCGAGAAGAACGAGGCCACCAGCCCGGCCAATGCCAGCACGTTGACCAGCGTCGCCAGCCCTTCACTGCCGGTCGCGTTCAGCGCATCCACCAGCGGCACGGCACTGCTGCCGATCGCCTCAGCACCGGCGGCACCGGCCAGCAGGAAGACGACGAGCACGGCGGTGAACATCAGAAACAGCATGGCGCCGATGATGCCACGCGGAACATCACGAGCCGGATTGCGCGATTCCTCTGCCGCCAGCGGCACCCCTTCCACGGCCAGGAACAGCCACATGCCGAAGGGTAGCGCGGCCCAGATGCCATACCAGCCATTGGGCATGAAATCGCTGGCGCCCCAGGCATCCGTCGGCGCGATGTCGAACAGGCGGCTGCTGTCGAAATCACCGATCAGCGCGACCGCGGTGGCGATGATCGCGAACACCGCCAGGCCGCTGATCACCATCATCACCTTGAGCGCCTCGCCGACCCCCGCCAGGTGGATGCCGATGAACACCAGGTAGAAGATGGCGTAGATGATCGGGCCATTGATGCCCAGCAACGACTCCACCGCGCTGCCGATGAAGATGACGATGGCCGCAGGTGCCAGCGCATATTCGATCAATACCGCAAGGCCGGTGAGATAGCCGCCTGCAGGCCCCATGGCCTGGCGCGCGAAGCTGTATCCGCCGCCGGCGGCGGGAATGGCCGCTGACATTTCCGCCAACGACAGCACCAGCGCCAGATACATGATGCCCATCAGTAGCGCCGCGATCGCGAAGCCGCCCCAGCCCGCCTCCGCGATACCGAAATTCCAGCCGGCGAAATCGCCGGAGATCACATAGGAGACCCCAAGTCCCGCCAGCAGAATCCAGCCCGCCGTGCCCTTCTTCAACTGGCGTCTGGCCAGATAGTCCTGCTCGTTGGTGTCGTGATTCATGTCGTGATTCGTGTCGCGAGTCATGGTGCCGCCTTGTTGCCGTCAAGCATTGTCATTGTTGGATCGGGAGATTCCCGCTGATGCGCTGCCATCCCGTCAGGACAGCAGGAAGTTCTGGATACCGCCCCCGCTCTCCAGCGAGTCGTCGCCACTTCTGTCCTTGAGCCCCACCCCGGTGAGACCGAGCTTGCGGGCCTCGCGCAGCAGGTAATGCAGACGCTGGGCAGCCATCGCGAAGTCGAGCCCAGCCGGGCGCACGTTGGAGATGCAGTTGCGGCTGGCATCACTGAGGCCGACGCGCGGCTGCCAGGTGAGATAGAGGCCGAGGCTGTCCGGAGAACTGAGACCGGGGCGCTCGCCGACCATCACCAGCACCGCCCGCGCCTTGAGCAGTTCACCGACCTCATCGCCGATCGCGACCCGTCCCTGCTCCACCACGCTGATCGGTGTCAGCGTCCAGGCATCCGGACCATCCTCGGCAAGCGTTTCCAGCAATGCCGCGATGAAGGGCGCGGCGTTGTTCTGCACCGCCAGAGACGACAGCCCATCGACGATCACGATGGCCAGATCGGCAGGCTGTGCGTCGAGGGCGGACAGCTGCTGACGCGAATCCTCATCGAGCCGTCGCCCGTAGTCGGGGCGTTGCAGATAGGTGGTGCGATCCACGGCGCGACTGTGCAGATGCTGGATGTCTGGGGCGTTCTCGAGGGCAGGCAGCTGCTGGAGATCCTCGATCAGTCGGGGAATCTCCAGTGGCAGATGGACGGCGTCCTGCGCGCGGGCGTGCGCCAGCTGAAATTCCAGCGAGCGGTTGGTCGGCAGGCTGATGCCGGCGCGGCCCAGGCCGATGCGCGCATCCGTGAACTGCCCCAGCAACTGCCAGGCATTGGGCGTGACGATGGCGGGCGATTCGCTGACAGCCTTTCCCTGCTGGCCCTCGCGAGCCGCGGATGGCGCATCACTGGGGGAGGAGTCGTGGCTCATGCCTCACCTCCGGATACCTGACGCAGGGAATCGGCAAAGCAGGACGGCATGTCAGCGGGCAGCTTCTGCTGGGCGACATCGGTGAAGATCTGCATCTCCTCGAGCCAGGCGGCGAACTCCGGTGCCGGGCCCAGGCCCAGCACCCGCCGGGCATAGAGGGCATCGTGGAAGGAGGTGGTCTGATAGTTGAGCATGATGTCATCGGAGCCGGGGATGCCCATGATGAAGTTGCAGCCCGCCACCCCGAGCAGCGTCAGCAGGGTATCCATGTCGTTCTGGTCGGCATCGGCATGATTGGTGTAGCAGATGTCGCAGCCCATCGGCAGCCCCAGCAGCTTGCCGCAGAAATGGTCCTCAAGCCCTGCGCGGATGATCTCCTTGCCATTGAACAGATACTCGGGACCGATGAAGCCGACCACGGTGTTCACCAGCAACGGCGAGTACTTGCGGGCCACCGCATAGGCGCGCGCCTCGCAGGTCTGCTGGTCCAGGCCGTGATGGGCATCGGCGGACAGCGCACTGCCCTGGCCGGTCTCGAAATACATCACGTTGTCGCCCACCGTGCCGCGCTTGAGCGACAGCGCGGCCTGCTGGGCCTCCGCCAGCACGGAAAGCTCGACGCCGAAGCTCTCGTTGGTGGCCTGGGTGCCGCCGATGGACTGGAAGACAAGATCCACCGGGGCGCCCTGCTCGATGCATTCAATGGTGTTGGTGACGTGGGTGAGCACGCAGGACTGGGTGGGGATTTCGTATTTCTGGATCACCTCATCCATCAGACGCATCAGCTTGATGCTCTGGGCCACGTTGTCGGTGGCCGGATTGATGCCGATCACGGCGTCGCCGTTGCCGTAGAGCAGGCCATCGAGAATGCTGGCAGCGATGCCGGTGACATCATCGGTGGGATGGTTGGGCTGCAGGCGGGTCGAGAGATGGCCACTCTTGCCGATGGTATTGCGAAAGGCCGTGACCACCTCGCACTTCTTCGCGACCAGAATCAGGTCCTGATTGCGCATCAGCTTGCTGACCGCCGCGGCCATTTCCGGGGTGATGCCGGCACGCACCTGCGCCAGCACCGCCGGCGTCGCGAGGTCACTCAGCAGCCAGTTGCGGAAGTCACCGACGGTGAGATGGGCGATCGGCAGGAACGCCACCGGATCATGCTCATCGATGATCAAGCGGGTGATGTCGTCCTGTTCGTAGGGAATCAGCACGTCTTCGAGGAAGGTCTTGAGAGGCAACTCCGCCAGACACAGCTGAGCGACGACTCGCTCCTCGGCGGTTTCCGCGATCACGCCAGCAAGGCGATCTCCGGAGCGGGCGGGCGTCGCCTTGGCCATCAGCTCCGCCAGACTGGCGAAACGATGGATCTGACTGCCCAGGGTATAACGGTACTCGCGGCTCATGGGAAATTCCTTGCACTGACAGATGTCATTTCATCTCAGTCGGTTTGCAGGAATCACGCCAATTTCTTCAGGCCCCTCTTTGGTCCTGCATAGGCCTGCAAGCCCCACGCTGCGAGACGTGTCTGCATGACTGACACCCCTAGACGGCGAGAGTGAACATCGCCGCGGCGACACCCCTCGCACCAGTTTGGCGCGCTTTCAGTCATTCGCGAACGGATGCGAGCAGACAGATGCTGCCAATTGGTGCGCCCGCCCAGTCATGCCGCGTGAGATGGGACAAGTGCATCGGCGCCGGATCAGCGACGTGTGCCTCCCAGCTCCGTGATGATCGCCTCGCGCTGCTTGAGCGAGGCCACCCCGGCATCCCCCAGCTTGCTGGCCACCTCGCTGAGCAGTCCTTCGGCGAGGAACATGAAGGCGCTCATGCTGTTGCTGTAGAAGAGGCTGTGATTGGGCACATGGAAACTGTGGCGCGCCAGCGGCTCCAGCGGAGAGCTGGACGAGTCGGTCAACGCGATCACCGCGACGCCGCGCTTCACCGCCACCTCGGCGCAGGCCACCACGCTTGGGGTATAGGGGAAGCAGCTGGCCACCACCAGCACGTCACCGGCCGTCAGCTGGGCCAGCGCATCCGCCACGCCCTGACGACTGGCATCCAGCGGCGCCACGTCCGGGCGCAGCATGCCAAGTCCATAGGCCATGAACAGTGCCAGAGAATTGAACTGACGCATGCCATGCAGGCGCACGCGCGGTGCCTCGGCCAGCAAGGTGGTCGCGGCCTCGAAGTCCGCGGCGTCCACCCTCTCGAGCATGCCGAGAATGTTGGCGCTTTCCTGACGCCCCAGTCGTGCCAGCTGTGCCATGGCACCACTGTCGGCATCACGTGACGAGAGTCGCGCCGCCTGCTGGCTGTAGAAGTGCTCGCCGTCCGTCACTGCCTGACGGAAGACATCCTGAAACCGGCTGAAGCCCTCGTAACCCAGCCGCTGGGCCAGACGCGAAAAGGTCGAGGCATTCACACCGGTCAATTCCGCCAGCTGGCTGATGGAAGATACCGCCGTGCGCTGCGGCGATTCGATCAGCACGGCCAGCACGCGTCGGGAACTCGCGCCGAGGCGGATCTCCACTTCACGGCGATCGATCGCCACCAGCAGCTGTTTCAACCCTTCCAGGGTTTCCGGCGGCGAATCAGGGGATGCGGGCCCGGGGGCTTGGGAGGATGGGGGCATGGAATGCCTCCTTGGCAAGGGACAGATGGCGGCAACGGTAGCATCTCTGACCGGTCGAGTCCGAAGGCACAGGCGATTACACGCAATCATTGATTGCACAAACCATAAATGCACTACATATTTGCATAATGACCTCGTACCCCTGCCCCTCGGAGCCCGCATGAGCCACGTACTGCATCGCAACCTCAATCAGGAGTATCCCACCGCCGTGAAGGGTGATGGCCCTTACATCGTCGATCGAGAGGGTCGCCGTTATCTGGATGCCAGCGGTGGCGCTGCCGTGTCCTGCCTGGGGCACAGCGACGAGACAGTGGCACAGGCCATCAAGCACCAGGTCAGCCAGCTAGCCTATGCGCATACCTCGTTCTTCACCAGCGAGCCAATGGAGCAGCTGGCCGACTTCCTCATCGAGAGCGCTCCCGAGGGGCTCGAATCCGTCTACTTCGTCTCCGGTGGCTCGGAAGCGGTCGAGGCGGCACTCAAGCTGGCCCGCCAGTATTTCGTCGAGATCGGCCAGCCCCAGCGCAAGCATCTGATCGCGCGGCGCCAGAGTTATCACGGCAATACGCTGGGCGCGCTGGCTACCGGCGGCAATGCCTGGCGCCGTCAGCAGTTCGAGCCGCTGTTGATCAACGTCAGCCACGTCAGCCCCTGCTACGCCTACCGGGACCAGCAGCCCGACGAGACGCCCGAGGCGATGGGGGTGCGTCTCGCCGCCGAGCTTGAAGAGGAAATCCTGCGCCTGGGCGCCGAGAACGTGATGGCCTTCGTGGCAGAACCCGTCGTGGGTGCCACCCTGGGGGCCGTCACGGCGGTGCCGGGCTACTTCACGCGCATCCGTGAGGTCTGTGATCGCTACGGCGTGCTGCTGATTCTCGACGAGGTGATGTGCGGCATGGGGCGTACCGGCAGCCTGTTCGCCGCCGAGCAGGAAGGTGTCACGGCGGACCTGATCACCATCGCCAAGGGCCTGGGCGCCGGCTACCAGTCGATCGGCGCGACCCTGGTCAGCAAGCGCATCCGTGATGCCATCGCCAATGGCTCCGGCTTCTTCCAGCACGGCCATACCTACATCGGCCATGCCACCGCCTGTGCCGCAGCGCTGGCGGTCCAGCAGACCATCGAAGCCCGCGACCTGCTCACACGTGTCAACGTCCTCGGCGAGGGACTGCAGTCACGCCTGGGCGAGCGCTTCGCGAACCATCCTCACATCGGCGACATCCGCGGTCGCGGTCTCTTCCAGGGGCTTGAGCTGGTGGCGGATCGCGACACCAAGCTGCCCTTCGACCCTGCACTCAAGCTTCACGCGCGTCTCAAGAAGGCCGCCATGGCCGAAGGCCTGATGTGTTACCCGATGGGCGGCACCCTGGATGGCCGCCAGGGCGATCACATCCTGCTGGCACCGCCGTTCATTCTGCAGGAGTCGCATCTGGACGAGATCACCGACAGGCTGGGGCGTGCCATCGACACCACCCTTGCCAGCCTGTGACGGCTCAGCTGCAGGCGCATTGCCTACCCACGATCCTTGAATGGATTTGAATGGATTTGAATGGAGTGACTTTCATGGCGATCACATCGCGCCTGACCGAACTGGATGAGGCCAGCATGAGTGCAGCCCAACGCGAGGTGATCGCCGAGATTCTCGGCGGTCCCCGCGGCAATCTCGACGGCCCCTTTCTGGCCTGGGTCCACAGTCCGGAGCTTGCCAATCACGCCCAGCGCCTCGGCGCCTTCTGCCGCTACGCTACCGGCCTTGAGCTGCGCCTGAGCGAGCTGGCGATTCTCACCACGGCGGTGTGGTGGAAGTCCCAGGCGGAATGGCAGATCCACGCGCCGATCGCCGAGCAGGCCGGTCTCTCGCCGGACGTCATCACGGCACTGCGCGAGGAGCGTGAACCCGCGTTTGAACAAGACGATGAGCGTCTGATCCATCGCTTCACCAAGAGCCTCTACGAACATCGCCGCATTGACGACGACCTCTATTCAGAGGCCGTCGAGATGTTCGGTGAGTCCGTGGTGGTCGAGCTGGTTGGCATACTGGGTTACTACGCCCTGGTGGCGATGACGCTGAATGTCTTCGCCGTGCGGCGTGGCGATGACATCCCGCTGCCCTTCGAGGAGCCGAGCGGCTCCTGAACCGTTCGCCGCAAGTCGCTCATCGCCTTGCGCCCATCGACCTGACGGACACGCTGGCGAGACGCATGACGCCCTTGCCGAGCCAATCCCCGCGAGGCATGCTCGACAGACCCCAATCTGCGCCCCGGCTGACTCCGGGGCGCGATGCATTGCGGCGCAAACTCCCCGACAACAACGACAAGACAACATGGTGAGCATTCGATGAGTGATAGCGAACACACGGAAGTGGCCGTGATCGGCGCGGGCGCCGTCGGTGTCGCCTGCGCCCTGTGGCTGCGGCGCAGCGGCCATGAGGTGACGATGATCGAGCGCGAGGGCATCGCCAGCGGCACCTCCTTCGGCAATGCCAGTACCCTGGCGGATTATGGCTGCCTGCCCATCGCCCGCCCCGAGATCTGGCGTAGCATGCCTTCACTGCTGTTATCGCCTGACTCGCCCTTCGTCATCGACTGGAAATGCCTGCCGAGGCTCTCGCCCTGGCTGATGCGATTCATGGGCCAGTGCAATGCCACGCGCTTTCGGGCCAACAGCGAGATGCTGGCGCGTCTACTCAGCCATACCTACACGGACTATCAGCCGCTGCTGGACGATGCCCCGGCGGCGGCCGCGATGATTCAGCGCAAGGGCTGCCTTTATGCCTATGGCAAGGCCGAGAACCTGCAGGCCGCGCAGGGTGACATCCGGCTGCGTGACCAGCTCGGCATCCATCAGCAGGTGCTGACAGCGGACGAGCTGATCGCGCTGGAACCTGCCATGGAAGGCCATACCGCCGGCGGCGTGCTATTCCCCTCCTCCTGCCATCTGGATGACCCGCAGGTGTTCATCGACACCCTGGCCGCTCCGCTACGCGAGGAGGGCCGGCTCGTCACCGCCGAAGTCATCCGCCTGAGCTCTCAGGCCTCCGGCATGCTGCTGGAGTACGCCGACGGCCGACGACTCAGGGCGGACCGCGTGGTGCTGGCAGCCGGGGCCTGGTCGGCACATCTCGCCCGCCAGATCGGCGACAGGATTCCGCTGGATACCGAGCGTGGCTACCACATCGAATTCGATCTCGAGCACTCGCCGCTCAATCGCCCCACCTGCCCGGTGGAAAGCGCCTTCTACATGACGCCATTGCAGGGCACCGAAGGCACACGCCTGCGCGTGGCCGGCACCGTGGAGCTGAGTTCGCTTGCGGGGCCGGCCAACCCGGCCCGTTTCGACTATCTGGAAACCCGGGTACGCAAGGTGCTGGGAATTGACGCGCCGGTGGCCCGGCGCTGGCTGGGCTTTCGTCCCACCCTGCCCGATTCCATACCGGTGATCGGCCCATCACCCAATGAGCCACGCGTGATCCATGCCTTTGGCCATCAGCATATCGGGGTGACATTGGCAGGCGTGACTGGACGCCTAGTCAGCGAATGTTTAGCCAAAGGCTCACCAGAATGGATCACGCCCTGCTCTCCAGCCCGTTTTTGATACCATGTTGATACTAGGCTCCAGCTCTGATGTCAGGGCGTCATATCACGAGGCATCCGCGATGCGGGTTCGACCGGAGGTCAGGCGCTCCAGCAACTGCTGCCACTCGCCGCACAGGGTGTCCGCATCAAAGCGCGTGGCATTCTCGCGCGCCAGCAAGGACATCTCGCGGCGGCGGGCTTCATCCGTGATCAGGTCACGGATCTCGCGCGCCAGTGCCTCATCGTCCTCGACATCCACCAGCACACCGCTGCCGCCGGCCAGGATTTCGGCCGGCCCTGTCTCACAATCTGTCGAGACCACCGGCAAGCCGAAGGATTGCGCTTCCAGCAGGGTCATCGGCAGCCCCTCCCAGCGTGAGCTCATCACGTACAGCGCCGCGCGTTGATACTCCTTTTCCACCTGTGAGGTGCGGCCCACGAAGACGACGCTGTCACTCAGGCCCAACGTCCAGGCCTGGGCCTTGAGGTCATTTTCATCCTCTCCCCAGCCGACGATGCGCAGTCGCCAGTCAGGATGGACCGACACGACCTTGTGCCAGGCGTTCAGCAGTACATCGAAGCCCTTCTGCTTCGTCAGGCGGCCGACAGCAAGCACGGTACGCGACGCTGCGCCCTCTTCGCTGGACTTGGGGAAGTGCGGCACCGGATTCCAGATCGCGCCGACCTTGTCGCGGATGCGATAGCGCGCTCGCCAGGCCTCGGCATCCCGCTCGGTGAGCACCACGATGGCATCGGCCAGGCGCACGGCGGTCGAGCGCCCTACCGAACGCAGGCGTGAACCATGATCGGTGGCGAGGTTGAAATGCTCCCAGCAGATGATCCGCGCGCGCTGGAACGGGGCCCACGGCGCACAGAAGGCGAACAGGATCGAATCCACCAGTACCACTACATCGGCCTGTTGGTGACGAACCTTGGTCAGCAGCGCCGAACTGATGCCCAGCGACCGTCGGGCCCCGCCTCTGGCCTCCTTCAGATTCAGGCAACAGGTCGTGATGCTGTCCTCCAGGGCAAACGAGCTGGTCGCAGGCCCGAACAGACTCGCGATCATCACGTCATGGCCCGAGCGCGCCAGTCCGCTGGCAATTTCGCATGTGACACGTTCCGTGCCTCCGTCGCTGGAAAGATTACCGACGACAAACAGAATCTTCATTGGCTCATGCGCTCCAAAGGGAAATGCTCGCCGCGAGGTACCCGTCCGCAGGCGCGATAACGCCTTGCTTGATCGGAATGCTCAACTGCGGCGCAGAAAAAACCCGCCACCGACGAGGGTCGATGGCGGGAGATAGGGGGTATGACATGAAGCGGGACGATCCAGTGCAGATCGAACGCACAGAACGCTCGTGTCAGCTTGCTGAAAGCAGGACTACCGCCAGGCAGCACGTCTTGACCGCTTCAGGAAGAAAAATGCGTCAGGCACTTTTATGAAGGACGGTTCGTCAGAAGGACGATACGTCGGCAAGACAGAACGGCAAGACAGAACGGCAAGAGGGGCGTGCCTGGAAACCGGGCTCGGGGAGCTGGTACGGGAAGCGATCTTGCGATGCGGAAGTGACAAGCGGCCCGAGCGCTGAACGGACACTGCCAGGCGTCATGCGGAATGACGGCTCAACGTGTCTTGCCCATCCCGCCTTTTGAGAGGCACGCTTCGCACTGAGTCGAGGTGGGCCTGTAACGCGCGCCATGGCATGGGGGATGAAAAGGTAAATCCAATGCCGGCGCGCCAGGCTCGTCTTGTCAGCTCATCAGCTCACTGGCTCAATAGCTCAATAGCTCAATGCTGGCACCTGCCAACAGGATCAGCGGCCAGCAATCGAGTGTGACGACTCAGCGTCCTGCTTGCTCGTCCGGCTGGCAGTGATGGCTTCAGTCGAGACGCGATGAATGATGCCGCAGTCTTCACAGTGATAGAGCGGCGCCTTGCCGGCCAGTCGCTGCCACCAATGGCGTTTTACGCGATGTACGCTGGCGCCCCCGCATTGGGCGCAGAAACGATATCCACTCATGACGACATTCTGCTCTCTGTTGATGGTATTCACGGGCATCCTTCCCTTTGATAACGATCGATCGCGTTCCAGCGAGACGGCCTGTTCAGCGACACGCGGTGTGTCATGGCAAGAAGAAGCACTGTCCCGACCGATTGAGCTCTCCAGGCAGGCGCCTGTCACTCTCACTCGCGGGGCCATTATGCGCGTTAAATCCAGCAGCAGTTCCTGATATTTGCCCAACTGTCGAGAACGATTTTCTTCATCTTCCTGACAAAAATCCAACGGTGTCAATGTGTTAGCGACCTGTCTCATGCAGTAGCGAGTACTGACTTACGCAACTCGATATCCAGTGTGTGCTGCAGACAGCCCAGATAGGCACGCACCACGATCTGCTGATCGAATTCACGCTCGATGCGCACACGTGCCGCCTGCCCCGCTTCGATCAACGCCGCTTGCGGCATGTCCAGACAGCCCTGCATCTGCTGCTCCAGGGACTCGACATCGGCCGCTTCGCACAGCCAGCCAGTGACGCCAGGCTTGACTGAGCTGCGACACCCCGGCACATCACTGACGATCGCCGGACGCCCCATCGAGGCCGCCTCCAGTACCGTGCGCGGCATGCCCTCCCGATACGACGGCAGCACCAGCACATTGGCCTCGGCCAGGAAGGGACGCACATCCCGCTGTTCGCCCAGGTAGTGCAATACGCCGCGCTCGCGCCAGGCAGCGATTTCCTCATCGCTGATCGCGGTGCGATTGCTGATTCCTGACGGGCCGATCAACCAGAAGCGTGCCTGCGGGTAACGCTCATGCAGACGCTCGGCCGCCGACACGTACTCCCGCACCCCCTTGTCGCCGATCAGGCGAGCAACCATCACGAAGGTCAGTGGTGGCGTCTGTGGTTGCGGCGCAAAGGCGAAGCGTTGCGGGTCGATACCGGCGCCGGGCAGCACGACAGACGGCGTGGACTTCTGCAATCCGAGGCGCATGAACAGGCGTTGGTCATCGCGGTTCTCGAAGAACACGCAACGCGCGCCACGGTTGGCGAAGCCATACAGCGCCCGTACCCGACGGAACAGCCAGCTGTCGTGTATGAAGGCGGTGCCCAACCCCGAGACATTGTTGGTATAGGGAATCTTGAGCAGCCGACAGGCCAGTCCCGAATAGACATTGGCCTTGATGGTGAAGTTGAGAACATAGCGCGGCTTGAGTTTCAGCAATGTCCCCAACAATGCCAGCAGGCTCTTGCCCTCCCCGACCAGCGAGGTGCCCTTGCCTTCCATGCCCAGCGCACGATGCTCGACCTTGAGCTCATCCACCAGGAACTTGCTATGCGCATCGGTGGGCGCAAGACACACCACGCGATAGCCCGAGTCACGCAGCCCTTCGATGACGCCGCGATGGAAGTTGTAGAGAAAGAACGACGAGTTGGAGACCAGCACCACCGTGGAGGGCCGGGCGTCACGTGTTGGCATGGGGCATTCCTTGCGTGTCATGCGAAGAAGAACATCGCGCGAGCTTGAGCGCGCGCGACCGGAAGTATCCGGAAGAGAGACCTTCGATAAGAGAAACAAACAACAAGAGAAACGAGCGAGAAGCGACATCAGCACGAAAGGAAAGACGTCGTGGCTCGGGCCGGCAGCTCGGTCCACCAGCTCAGTCCAGCAACGCAGGCCGGCGTTGCTGCTGCCACAGACGCACCAGTCCTGTGTCATGCGCCATGCACACCACATAGATGACCAGGAACGGGAAGCGATAGCGCACCGCGGTGCCGTAGTTGAAGACGACGAGTCCATAGATGGTGAAGGCGCCGATCAGATACAACAGCCAGAAGAGCGTCTTCTCGCGCTGGACCTGCCAGCACTTGAGGGTCAGCCAGACAAGGAAGGCGACCACGAGCAGGTTCTCTCCCGACTGGATCAGCTGCAGCGCATTGGCGGCTTCCCAGGGCAGCGGTTTGATCAGGAAGTACAGCGCCCCCTGAATCCCCGTCACCACGAAGTCCCCGAAGCCCTGGATGACCTCCACATCCTCTATCTTGCCGCCATCCTCCAGATACATGGCCGCGCGGAAGAAGTTGATCTGGTCCACCGCCAGCGGATAGATGACCAGTACACTTGCGGCCAGCCCGACCAGCAACCAGCAGAATCGCTTGGTCGACAGGCCCTGACGGCTGACGTCGTAGAGGAGATAGATGCCGAGGAAGATCAACATGATCAGAGCGTTCTGGAACTTGATGATCCATAACGGCAACAGGAAGATCAGCGCCCACATCGGCCGACGCTCGATGGCCAGCAGGAAGCTGCCCAGCATGAAGCCTGTCACCAGGGTGTCGCGCAGGCTCAGTGAGCTGTAGAGCACCAGGCTCGGGTAGCACAGCACGAACAGCAGTACCGCATGGGAGATGATGCCGCGGCGAATCAGCACCATCAGCGCGCCGATATAGAGGAACTTGTTGAAGAAGCCCAGGCTGGTGATGGTTTCCGCCAGCGGCAACGGCAACAGCGCCAGAAATCCCGACGAGACCGAGACGGTCAGGGAGTGGTCCATCGCCCCCCAGTCCATGCTGCGCATGGCCAATACCTGCTCCCAGTAGCGGAATTGGTCCGGCATGTACTCGGCATCGAACAGCACATTGTTCAACAGGTACGGCACTGCACTGCTGAGACTCAGGATGATCGCGACATTGCGTGTCACCCAGCCACGCAGAAAGCCCACCATCACCAGTACCAGACAGACGAGCAGGTTGGGCAGGTCGAGCAGAATGTGTTCCATGAAAAGACTTATTCTCGCGCGCCGCTGTTGGCCAGTTCGGCCTGCAGATTGGCGGATGACATGAGGGGCGCGGACGCGCCGGTATCAGCGCTGATGGCCTGGCGACTCACCACGCCAGAGGTGTCGAGGGACGACGAAGGCTGCGCGAGGCTGGCCGCAGCTTCCCCACTGCTGACTTGCCAGCTTTGAGACGAGAAGGGTGACGCGCCCTCGACCTCGGCTGCCGACAGCATCAGTGACAGGCACTGCATCAATTGATGCTCGCTCAGCGCGCCCGTCTCCTCATCAGGGGCCAACGGCAGCGTCACGACGCGCGCGGCCTCGATTCCACCCTCGTGGCGTGCCTGGCAGCCGGCTTCATCGCTTACGACCAGCACCAGTGCCGCATGCGGATACTTGAGCGCCATTCTGCGCCTCAGGCCCCGCGCCTTGCTGCCCGCCGCCACCAGTTCACTGGCCGGCGTCACGGCATGATGCGCAATCACCGGCACGCGCCAACGATCCAGACGGCGTGCCTTGAGCGCATTGAGATTGGCTTCCAGACCGCTGGACATCAGGACACACGGACGATGACGCGCCAGATAGCGCGTCAGGGCCAGCACGCCCGTCAACTCACTGTGCACGCCCAGCTCTACCAGCCGCACCCCGTGTGCAAGACATTCGATCAACTCCTCATGGGCCTGGGGCACGATGAGATCCACCTCATGCCCCAGGCGCGTAAGCCCTGCCGCCAACGCCAGCATCTGGCGAGTCTCGAGGGTCATCTGTCGTGCCACGACCAAAAGCGCCATCCGATGCGTCTTCATTGCCACTCCTTCGCCAGTGTTTGCCTTGAGCCAGGCTCGATCGAGACAATTCACGATGACCGCCATGTCATCTGCGCATGACGGTCATCGTCAGCCCCACTTCCTTCTCTACGTTCAGGCCAGTCGCTGATAGACACTGCGCGCCTGGCGAGCCAGCGGTGCCGGCAACCATGTGACGACCCGGCGCGCCATGCGCTTGAACGTGCACACCAGTACCTGGCCCTTCTTCTGCGCTGACATCGACGCCCACTCGGGAGTCATCATCTGGTGGGCATCCACGCAATAGACGGGCTTGCCGGTCATGCGCGTGATGTTGGTGGCCTGCCCCACCTCACTTTCGATGAACAGGCGACAGCCCGAGTCACGGTAATAATCCGCCTTGTGACTCGAATGACGATTCTGGCGCAGGCGCTCTTCCTTGCTGGGCAGATCAAGCATGATCAGATGCTCATACTCGACACCGTGACGGGCCAGCCAGTCGGTCGTCTCGGGACGATATTTTTCCAGACGATTGGTGACCAGCGAGTGCACACGGTAGGTCGGGATATGCAGGGGCGCCGCGTTGGTCAGGAAGTCGCGATAGCGCGGGCCGTCATCATTCTGTTCAGGCGTCGGGTCGAGGCACAGCACGCCATCGATATCCAGGCAGCTATCGGCCAGCGCCGGATGATGAAACAGATTCCACTGGAAGGCGCGTGGATGCTCCAGTTCGACCAGATACATGTCCACCCCCACCACCGGCGCCGGGTTGGCATAGATGACACAGGTGGTGATCTCACAGGGGCAATCTTGCGGAATACGCGCCAGGGAGGCCTTGAGCGAGGCCCCACTGTTGAAGCTGTCGTCGACCAGCAGCACACGCTGATTTTCCCAGGCGCTCTGCGCCGCCCCCCGGACCTTGCGCGTCATACCCTTGCCGGGCGAGCCATTGGCGATGAAGGTGTCGAGATCCGTGCAGGCCCGATTGAGCATGGCGCTGATCATGTAGGCCGGCACCATTCCACTGCGCGGGATCCCGACGATCAGATCGAAATTCCCGGCCTGCAGGCGCGACAACTGCCTGGCGATATCCGAACTCAGGTCGGCATAACTGCGATAATTCATGTTGCGGTCCCCTTGCGACTCACGGCGGCCCAAGGCCGATTTCCTTCGCGCTTTGTGTGTTGCAGCGCTGTTTTGATGTCATTGACGACGTCCTGTCATCAAACGCTTCTCTTGCCCTCATCATCCCCGATAACAGGGGCATTCAGGCGCTTTTACGCTCCTGCACTGCGCGGTCGGATGACACACGACGGCGACGAGTCCCTATCAATCGGGTCATCACATCCTGGCGCACGAGACGCAGCAGCCGACTGCGGTCCATATGCGAGAGCAGCGCGACACCCTGGCGGAAGTTGGCCAGGCGCTGCATGGGGCTAGCGGGCGCCATCACGTACTGCTTGAAATAGTGATAGAGCGGGATGTACAGGCTGTCGGAATGCGGCATGTGTCGGGTGTTGGCATGAAAGACGTCGATGGCCGAGATCATGTCGCGCTGATAGCGCTGTTCGGCCTCGCTTTCCTGTTGCTGCGATGTCCAGGAACCCTTGGCGTTGCGGCGATAGACGCAGGCAGCATCTTCGTAATAGAGCGTCTCGCCCTGCAGTGCCATGTAGGACTGCAGGAAGAAGTCCATGATCGGGGCGCCGCGATAGGACGCCATCATTGCATCGACGGTGGCGTCGACGCGTCGGAAGCTGAAGGCCGGTGACGGAATGGAGGCGCCGCGCAGCCCGATCACCGCCTCGGCAGAGATCTTCTTCACGCTATCGGCATAGCGGCAGATGAGCGAATGCTGGCCGGTCGCTTCATTGAACTCCAGCGCCGGGTGGAAACAGACCGTCGCCTCGGGATAGGCGTCGAACAAGGCAACCTGACGGGCCAGCTTGTCGGGTTTGATCCAGTAATCATCGCCTTCGCAATAGGCAATGATGTCGCCGCGCATCACTGGCATGCAGAAGGTGATCGGCCAGATATGCTGAGAGTACTGGTTCACCTCCTGCAGGATCGGCCGCACGATGTTCGGGTAACGGGCCGCATATTCCTCGATGATTTCCCGCGTGCCATCCGTGGAGACATCGTCATGCACGACGATCTCGAACGGAAAGCGCGTGCGCTGCATCAGAAAGCCATCCAGCGCCATGCGAATGTAGTCGCCATGATTGAAGGCGAAGCACATCACCGAGACGCGTGGGGCGCTGCGATCGCCCTCCCACTCGGCCATGATGGCGGCTTCCTCGGCGGGCGCCGGCGGCACAGGCAAGGGGCCTGACTGCGGGGTGCCATCCATGAGGGGCGTCGCGAGTGCCCGGGCATAACTCAGTTCTAACATGCAGTATTCCCCACTTTCCGTTGTGAAAGACGCTCCTGGATCCAGCCTGCGCCGAACTGCCAGGCCGCGAAGCGCAGCCAGCAGGACAGCAACAGATAGGCCGCCCCTGCCAGCAGGCCTGATACCACCAGCACCACCGGCGCCGGCCAGATGGCCAACAGTGCAGGCACGGCCCACCAGGTCGTGCCCGCCACCGCAGTGGCCAGCAGCAGAGCCGGCAGAAAGTCGGCCAGCTGCTCGCGGATGCTGTAGTTGATCAACTCCCGCGAGAACCAGGCATTGGGGATGTAGGACACCACCGCCACCACGATCTGCCCGATCAGGATCGCCATCACGCCATGGCGCCAGGTCACCGCCAGCACCGCACAGATCAATACCTTCTTGATGATCTCGAGCCCGAGGAACAGGTCCGAGCGCCCCTTGACGTTGAGCACATTGAGATTGAGCGTGCTCAGGGGATACATGACCGCCGCGATGCACATCAGCTGCAGATAGGGCACCGCTGCCAGCCACCGCTCGGGCAACAGCGTCAGGAACAGCGGCTCGGCCAGCGCCGCCAGCAACAGCATCGCCGGGAACAGCAGATAGACCATGACCTGAAGGATCTGACGATAGGCACTCTTGAGGCGCACCGGATCCTCCTGGATGCTCGCCAGCGCTGGGAAGGTCACGTTCTGTACTGCCGTCACCAGCTGATTGATCACCAGCTCCTTGAGACGCTCGGCGAAGAAGAACAGCCCCGCCACCGACGCGGAGAACAGCTTGGCGATCAGCAGCACATAGAGATTGACGAACAGCACATCCAGCATGCGCGACAGGAACATCTTGTAGCCGAAGCGGAACATCGCCTTGAATGACACCACATCGAATTCCAGCCGCGGCCGCCAGCTCCCCCACCACCACATCAGGGCGGTAGTGACCAGCGCTGCCGTCAGCATCTGCCCCACCAGCGCCCAGACCCCGAAGCCCAGCCAGCCCAGCAGCACTGCCACCCCGCCCGACACCACGCTGCCGGGAATGCCAGCCTTCATGCGCGTGCGAAAATCCAGCGCGCGGTTGAGCATCGCGCCCTGAATGACCTCGAAGGAATTGATCAGCACCACGATGCCGCCGATACGCACCAGCACGATCAGGCGTGGCTCGGCATAGAAGTCGGCGATCAGGGGAGCGCTGGCATACAGCAGGCCGTAGGCCAGCACCCCGAAGGCGATATTGCTGAAGAAGGCGGTGCTGGCATCACGCGGCCCGAGGGTCGGCATGCGCAGAATGGCTTGCTGAAGACCGGAATCCATCATGGCCGAGGCGATGGTCAGAAAGACCAGCACCATCGCCAGCAACCCGAAATCTTCCGGCACCAGCAGCCGCGCCAGCAGCAGCGTGACCAGACTGGCCATGCCACGCCGCAATAGCTGATCGGAGAAATTCCACAGAATGCCGATGGCGGTCTTGTTGCTCAGTGACACGAGGCGAGGCTCCCCTGTTGCGAGTAGGCCGCGACATTGCGCGCCAGCGGCCCCGCTACAGGGGCCACCTCACCAGTGGCAATGCCCGTGGCGCGCAGCAACTCCGGGTCTTCCGGCAGCAGCTGGTACTCGGCGAGTCTGTCGCGCACCTCGCCCGGTGAGCACCACATCAGCATGTCGATGATCGACAGGCCGGCAACGAACTGCGCTTGACGCCCTGAGCGGTGCATGTCAGCCCCCGCCTCGCCACGCGAATCAAGCGGAGTCTGGCGATAGCCACTCGGCTGGCTTGCGAGGAATGACAGCGTGATGCCTTTGGCCGCAAAGGGGGCCGCCTGGTAGAGCTTGCGGCCGCCGATGCTGTTGATGTAACCCTCGGCCCCGCGCATCAGTGACATCTCGATCAGGCGGTCCTGAGCCTTGAGACTGCGGTCGTGCTCAAGCTCGCTGGTGAGCAGAAAGCGACACTCCAGTCCCAGGTAGTCACACACCCGCTCGAAGCTGTACTTGCACAGCGCCCCGATGCGGCGATCTTCATGCTGAAACACCGACTGCAGCAGCGGCATGACCTGTGCGTAATACGGTGCCCTGGCATAGGCGTGATGCAGCGTGGTCAGCAGGCTGTCCGGTGTCGGGCCGAAGACGAGTTCGCTGATCAGGCGATTGGGCGACGCCTTGGGCACCGACAGCGTGAAGCGATGCGCCTTGCCGCCCAGCAGCACATTGTTGCGATTGATATAGCCACGCGGAATGAAGGCGACGTCGTCATAGACGAGAAACTCGTCACAGGCATGCATCAACTGGAAATAGCCGATATGCGGGAACAGATAGGGCTGCATGATCGCGATGTTCATGATCACGCGGCCTTGACGTGGCGATTGACGATGACGCGCACCGCGCCGAGGATCTCGCTGACCTCAAGCCCCGAGTAGAGCGGCAGGCACAGGATACGACTGGCGATATCGGTGGAATGCACGATCTGCGGGGTGACGACACCCTCGTCCTGCAATTCGGCGGCGGGCCGGCCGAGGAAGGACAGCGATTCCAGCGACGGGCAGAAGTAACGCCGTGCCAGATAGCCTTCCTGCTGCAGACGCTGCATCACCTCGAGCAGCATGCTTTCGCTTTCGAGAATGATCGGGAAGTAGGCGTAATTCAGGCTGGCGCCGGTCTGGCGGGTCTGCAGCTGGACATTGCCGCGCAGCGCCTGGGCATAGGCATGCCAGACCAGCGCCCGGCTTTCCAGATTGCCTTCGATCTCATCCAGCACGCACAGCCCCATCGCCGCCTGGAATTCGTTCATCTTGGCATTGATGCCCAGCTCCTCGATGCACTCCGGGCCGGTGATGCCGAAATTGATCAACTTGCGGGCACGCTCCAGGTCTTCCTTGCGCTTGAAGATGATCGCGCCGCCTTCGATGCTGTGGAACAGCTTGGTGGCATGAAAGCTCAGGGTGCTGGCATCGCCATGTGACAGCAAGCTGTTGCCGCGATAGGTCACGCCGAAGGCATGGGCACCGTCATAGATGACCTTGAGATCATGCGCCTCGCCCAGCGCATCGATGGCCTCGACATCACAGGCATTGCCGAACACGTGCACCGGCACGATGGCACGGGTGCGTGGCGTGATGGCCGACGCGATGCGCGCGGGGTCCAGGCACAGGGTGTCGGGGTCAATGTCAGTGAACACCGGCTGCATGCCCTCCCACTTCAGGCTGCTGGCGGTGGCGATGAAGGTGAAGGGCGTGGTGATGACCTCCGCCGATTCGTACTGGCCCGGCATCTGGGCGATGCCCAGCGCGCGATAGGCGATCTGCAGCGCCAGGGTGCCATTGCTGACCAGCAGCAGGTTCTCGACACCCAGGTAGGTTTCCAGGCGCCGCGTGAGCTCCTGCTCGAGCGGGCCGTGATTGGTCAACCAGCGCCCCTCGAAGATGGAATCCACATAGCGGTCGAAATTTTCCCGCTCCGGGAAGTAGGGACGCGTCACCGTGATCATGATATCGACTCCTTTCGTACATCATATGAAGGTTGGCTCTGGGAGCAGGCGAGTGCTCGATGCAGCGCTTTCGCTGCCGGGTTCCTCGGGCAGCGACTCGGTACACGTTTCAGAGAATGGCCGCACACTCGCCTGCGGAGACACTCGTCTACAGATGGTTCAGGCCGTTCAACGCGAGCCGTTGCCGCTGATCACGATCTTGATGGTGCGGATCACCACCAGCAGATCGAGCCAGAAGGAAAAGTGCTTGATGTAGAAGAAGTCGTATTCCAGCTTGCGGATCATGCCTTCCACTTCAGCGGCGTAGCCCTGCTCGACCTGCGCCCAACCGGTGATGCCCGGACGCACGACATGGCGGTAGTGGAAGAACGGCACGTCCTTGCGATACCAGTCGGCCAGGTTCATCGACTCGGGGCGCGGGCCGATCAGGCTCATGTCGCCCTTGAGCACGTTGAACAGCTGGGGCAGCTCATCGAGACGGCACTTGCGGATGAAGCGCCCGACTCGCGTGATGCGCGGGTCACTGCCTTCCTGGGTGAAGCCCGCGCCCTTCATGCCGTCGTACATGCTGCGGAACTTGTAGACGGTGAAGGGGCGGCAATGAAAGCCCATCCGCGGCTGGCGGAAGATCACCGGCCCGGGACTGTCGAGGCGTATCGCCAGCGCCGTCAGCAACATGACGGGCGCCAGCAGCGGCAGCATGAGCGCGGCGACGGTGAAGTCCATCCAGCGCTTGATGACCTCATAGTCTTCCCGCGGCGTCAGCGAGCCGAACTCGTTGGCATAGAGGTGATCGAGCAGTACGCGACCGGTGATCATCTCGTGGGCATGGGTGGCGTGATAGACCGGAATGCGGTGGATGGTGCAGTCGGCCAGGAAGCTCTCCCACTCGCTGGGCAGCTCACCGCGCAGGTCCGCCACCACGCCATCGATACGCGGCAGGCCGACCAGGTCCGGCCCGCGCAACGACAGCCACTCGACGCCCGGGCGGGTACACAGACTCGGTGCCTTGCCGTAGGGCACTACCGCGAAGCGCATCCGGCGCACCCGGGTGTCGATGTAGTAGTAGGCCGTACACAGGCTCACCGCGAGCAGGAAGGACAGACCGACCTGGTGACGCGAATACTCAAGCCCCAGCACCCCCAGCACCATCATCAAGGTCAGGTAGGAGATGACGATCGCCGGTACGACATAGAGGTAGGAGCGCGTGCCCGGCAGGCGGGACAGGCGATTGACCGCCGTCACCGACAGGGTGTACGCCACGCCGGTACCCAGCAGGGCATGCCACTGATCATCGCTGGTCAGCCACCAGTGGGTGTCACCCTGCATCAGCTGGTTCAACCCTGCCTGGTAGAGAGCCGGCGCGATGACCACCACCAGCATCCCGAAGATCAGCTGCAAGCGCTTGCTGGCCAGCAAGCGCTCGTAGTGATGCGAGTAACGCCGCTGGTGCTCCATCGACAAGGGTATACCGCTCATCGTGCTTACCTCCTCCGTGATTCAAGCGTCATGAGAGCTGCCAAGCGAGACGATGTCAGGCGTAGCTGTAGTTGTAATAGCCGTAGCCATGCTTGTCGCCGGCTTGCGGTTCGATGGCATTCAGGATGGCGCCCTTGACGTGAATGCCATTGTTCTCGAGCTTCTTGCGCGCATGCTCGAGTTCGCGCACCTGGTTCATGCCAAAGCGCGCCACCATCAGACTGGCGCCGACGTGACGACCGATGATCAACGCTTCGGTCACGGCCAGTACCGGTGGCGTGTCGATGATGATCAGGTCGTAACGCTCACCGAGTTGCTCCAGCAGCTCGGCGAAATTGGGCTGCATCAACAGCTCCGACGGGTTGGGCGGTGCGACACCACGGCCCAGGAAATCAAGATTGTCGATGCGCGAGTGATACAGCACGCTGTCCAGCGGGCTGGCACCGCTGAGCACATCCGACAGACCGCCTTGCTCGGAGGTACGCTGGAAGGCGTGATGCAGGTGACCACGGCGCATGTCGGCATCGATCAGCAGCACGCGCTGACCGGCCTCGGCACTGACCGCCGCCAGATTGAGACTGACGAAACTCTTGCCGATGCCCGGGCTCGGCCCGGTGAACATCACTGACTTGCGGCGGTTGTCGAGCAGAGCGAAATGCAGACTGGTGCGCAGGCTGCGCAGGGCCTCGATACTGATGTCCGACGGCTGGGAGGTAGCCAGCACCCCCTGATAGATCTCGCGACCGCCCTTCTCGCCCTTGAGGCGCACGCGGCGCATCATGTTGTGCTGCTGCGGTGACAGCGGCACCGTGGCGTAGACGGGCAGGTCCAGCGCTTCTATCTGCTCGGCGGTATCGATGCCCTTGCGCATCGCATGACGCAGCAGTGCGGCCAGCGCGCCCAGCATCAGGCCGATCATGCAGAACACGGCCAGCATCAGGGACGTCTTCGGCGAGATGGGCACTGGCTGCAGAACCGCCGGATCCAGGATGCGCACGTTGCCGACGGTGCCGGCCTTCTTGAGACGCACTTCCTCGCGCTTGTTGAGCAGCGCGACATAGATTTCCTGGCTGACGGTGACATTGCGATTCAGGTTGAGCGCCTCGCGCTGGGCGGCCGGCAGTTGCTCGGCCTGCTTCTGCACGCGCGCCTTCTCCTGATTGAGAGAATCACGGCGTGCCACCAGTGCCCGATAGGCCGGGTGCTCGCTGGTGTAGGCACGGGACAGCTCGGCCAGGCGCAGCTTGATCTCGGTCAGCTGATTGTCCAGTCCGACGAGATTCTCCATCACCTGCTGACTCTCGGCGGTCAGATCGACCGAGTCGCGACGGCGACGATAGTCGTTGAGTGCCGATTCGGCCTCATCGAGCTGGCCACGCAGTGTCGGGATCTGGTCGCCCAGAAAGCCCAGCTGATTGTCAGCCTCGGCAGATTCCCGCTCGATGTTCTGCTGCAGGAAGACATTGGTGATGGTGTCCAGGGTATTGACGATGGCGGCCTGGTCACTGCCGGACAGGCTCAGCGTGACCACCCCGGTGTCGGTGCCATTGCGCACGGCGGTGAAGCGCGACTTGAGCGAATTGATGGCGCTCAGGTCCGAGATGCTGGTCAGGGTGAAGCGTGCACCGGGTTCGGCTGACAACTCGCGCACGAAGACCTTGATGCCCTCCGCCAGCGCGTTCTCGCCCACCTTGCCATCGACGATCGGCTGCCCCTCGGCATCCAGCAGTCGGTAGCGCTCATCGCCCAGTGCCTCGAGGGTCAGCGTCTGCTGCTGCCACGGGCCGCCGAGCTCAAGTGTGGTGACCTTGAGGGTGTCATCGCCCCAGGCGTAATCCTGGCCGCCGAGGCTTGCCGGCAGGCGCAGATGGCGGTTGGAGAGCCAGTCACCGATGACCGGGTAGCGCACCGGAGAGACCACGATATTGAGGCGCTCGCGTTCCACGGCCTGGCCCAATACCAGTCGTGAGGCGAGAATTTCCAGCTCATCGCTGGTGCTGCTCTCATCACTGCCGGTCGCCTGACCGGCCAGCGGCCCCAACAGGCTGGCGCTGCCGCCCTTGTCCTCAATCTGGATCAGGGAATCGGCCAGGTAGATGCGTTGCTGGCTACCGACGAGATAGATACCCAGCAGGGTGAACAGCAGCGTGCTGCCGATCAGCCACCAGCGTCGATGCCAGAGCAAGGCGAGAATGGTGCTGAAATCGAGTCGGCGCGTGGTGTCCTTGCCAGGCTGTGCAGAAGAGGATGGCATGGGAGAGGTGTACTGATTCATGACGCCGCCTTGAGTAAACGATTCAGGCCCGGCAGGCAGGTGATACGGCAGGTCGCGACGCGACCTGCCATGCGGGAGTGGGACATGACCTCAATCCTCGATGTCATCGATGACCGAGACGAAGGCCCCGGTGCTGGTCACGGACGGCAATAGCTGACTCAGCACACGGTTCCAGCGGCTGACCGGCGCGGCGGTCACATAGACCACATCACGCGGTTGCAGCGGGAAGCGCGCGCCCAGCATTAGCGAGGTCGCATCCGAGATATCGAGAATGAAGACCGTGGCCAGCTTGTCGGACTCCGGCGAATTTTCACGCACCACGAAGACGCCTGACGGATTGGCGCGGTCCTCATCGACCCCGCCGGCCCGCGACAGCGCATCGGTGAGGCTCAGGCGTTCATTGCCCACCGGCATGTTGCCGGGCTTGAGTACCTGACCGAGCACGAAGACGTTCTGGTCTTCCGCCACCGGCACATTGATCACGTCGCCATCCTTGAGCAGACGGTTCTGACGCATGTCGCCCTGCTGCAGCAGCTGATAGAGACTCAGGTGCTCCTGCTGGCCGTCGCGCGTCAGCGTGATGTTGTGGGTGTTGGCCAGTGCCGTGACGCCGCCGCTGGCACTGATGGCATCGATCAAGGTCAGCGGAACATCCGTGACCGGCACGAAGCCCGGCTCGGTCACGGCGCCGCTCAGATAGACGCGCTTGGAGCGGAATTGCGCCACCGAGACATTGACCTGCGGCTCGGTGATATAACGGGACAGCCCCGCGACCAGAGCGGCGCGCACCTCATCCACCGTCATGTCGCGAATGTTGATGCGCCCGACATAGGGGTAGAACAGCGTGCCATCCGGCTGGACGATGTAGGTCAGCGCCTCGACCGTCTGACGCTGCACACCGCTTTCCTGGGCCAGGTCCAGCGGCGTGCTCAGATTGATGGCCAGAATGTCGCCGCCGCCCACGCGGTAGACATACTGCTTGATGTCATCGACCAGCTCGGGCGGCGCGGGAGCGGTCCGGGCGGGGCGCGCACGATAGTTGGAGATCAGCCCGGGGGTGATCGGCGTGACTTCCACCTGGTCGGTCAGCGGCGCGACCTCGGCTTCATAATCCATGTGCCCACCGGGTGCGAAGGCACACCCGCTCATCGCCAATATCACGGCGGCAAATGAGAACGCCCGGAGCGTCGTTCTGACCGGTATATCCATATCCTGTCTCTTCCCCTGTGATCCTGACCGCTACCGCCAGGCGCTGTTTCGGCACGCTACCGCCCTGAGGAACTGGCGTTCTCCCCTGCTGCCGATAGCGGCGCCCTGTTGGCGTACCTGTCATCTGTCATGGAGTGGTCACGCCTGCCCTTCGATACCCCTGCGATATCCGCGGACACACGTCAGGCATGTGTCCATGACACATGCCCATGACCGAACTCCGAAATGGAACGTTTATTAGTATTTTAGTAATTCACTACCAGTCATCTAACACACGAAACATATTGCATTGATCGACTTTCTCATCAATCAAGACAATATGACTCATTTTATTAACCGATACTTATAAGCTTGATCGCACCAACACTATTGATGACTTGTTTCTTGCACTTTTATTGACATTTCAGTTCAAGCGTCTGGTTGATTGAACCTGTCAGAGGCCACAGTCGACTGAAGGTTTGTGCAGCCTCTTCAAGCAGGTGAGACCTGACGATCTCGTTGGCGAGTCAGCTGCCACGGCAGCGTCAGAACGGGATGAGAATTCATGCCCGCATGCATTCCATGGAGAGGCGCGATGATAGAGGTGCAACGCTCGATTGCCCGAATGTGCCTGCGCAACCTGCCCGACCTGGCAGGCAGCGCGCGACCTCGAATGAGGCGAGCGCCTAGAGTCCCGATAGGCCAGGAACACGCCGCTTTCGCGTGAGGCACCGACGGCTTCGTCAATCACACCTGATATATCAAATCCATTTAATACAATAATTTACTGACATTCTCTGCCTGATCTGACGCACTATCCTGCACGTCTTCCGGCAAGCTCGGGTCTGACTGACCACTCGGCGGCAATGCCCTGACTCCAGACTTGCCCCCCGGACTTGATGCCTTCTCATGAGGCATTTCGCCAACCCCGGTGTCGCACGCTGGAGCGGTACCTCACCCCGCCTGACTGGCCATCTGCGAGGCCCGTCCTGCTTTTGTGTCGCTCGACTCTTGCGTATGTGCGCATGCTGTCTCCCTTGGCCATGTCCGACGACCTCGACAGATCTGCACATGACGCACGTCGCAGCGAAGAGCACCTGGCGCTTTACCGACGACATTTGATTCGCCAATAAGCGACATTACTGTCCCCCTCTTCAACAGGGCTGATAATAAATCAATTGACTTCAACAGCAAGGACTTGTCATGTCGTCGAGACGATTGTACTGGCGGTGGTAACTTTAAGCTGCTTCCCCTAATCCTCATCATTGGCAATCGGGTACCTGACAGACGGCAGATTACCCTTAGCGCATCTAATGCAAATTGCGAAATCAAACTACTTTAATTCAGCAGCAACTCACCATCTGACTCATCTTTGCAGAATGAGAAACCCCAACCTCACTTTGCACACACCTCACACATGCCACGCAGGTGCCCGGATACGCCCCGATCAACTCCTGAAAGACGAAAAGGCCAGGGGGTGGTGTCAGCGGCACCCCCTGGCCTTTCCAATTGCGTTCATGACCTGCTCAACGTGGCCGGCTTTCCTGAACATGCCTTTCCTGAACATGCCTTTCCGTCACTTGGGTGTCCGCTGCGGACATTCAGGGCGTCACCTCCAGCCCTGAGGTGTCCTGCGCTGGCTGGTGGCTGCCATACAGCGCCAGATGCCCACTGAGAGCGGTATCGATATGGTAACTCGCCCCATAGCGGCGCGCGTTGCGGGCGAAGGCACGCCGCAATTCAGCATCCCCCACCAGTCGACCCAATGCCTCGGCGTAGCGCACGGGCGTGTGCTGGTCGACCACCAGGCCGTTGCCGACCCGATGCACCACCTCGGCACAACCGCCGACATCGGTGACCAGTACCGGCAGGCCACTGAGCGTCGCCTCTAGCAGCGAGATCGGCAGGCCCTCCCAGGCGGATGACATGATGAAGGCATCGGCGCTGGCCAAAAGGCCTGCTACATCCGAGATATTGCCCAGCAAGCTGACCTCATCATTGAGCCCGAGCGCCTCGATCTGCGCCACCAACTGCGCCTTGTGTGGCCCCTCCCCGGCAATCCTGAGCGTGAACGCCAGGCCCTGCGCCTTGAGTCTGGCGCAGCTTTCCAGCATCAGGGGGTATTGCTTGGCATCGGTCAGACGTCCGATCGCCGCCAGCTGCACCGGAGCCTGCTGATTCGCCTCCCGCCAACCACTGGCCTTGAGGCGCGCCCCGGAGACGGCGTTGTCGATCTGCACCACCGGACGCGCCGCAATCGGTGCCAGCTTGTCGGTGCAGGCGCGACAGATACCGACGTAGGCCGCCACACGCCGATCAAATAGCCGGAACATCCAGGCCGGTGCGCCCAGTTCGATACTGTGCACCGTCATCATCACCGGCAATTGACGCGGCAACCCAAAGGCGAACATCAACGCGTAATACAGGTGGCAGTGCACCACGTCCGGCGCGAAGCGCGTCACTTCCCTGCGCAGCCTCGTCGCGCCTCGCCACGGGCGGCGGCGTGTCTCGATGCCCAGAAACGAGTAGCTGACATTGCCGGCACTCAGCTGGCTCAGAAAGCGATGCTCGTATTCGAGGTCACGGCCACATTCCGCGGCGGTTTCCAGAAAGGTGATATGCACACTGTGGCCAGCGGCCACCATCGCCAGACTCAGGTCCTTGACGTAGACCTCGGCGCCGCCAGAGGCGGGAGTCGAGATGACATGCATGATTCTCACGGCGATAGCCTCCTGCTGTCGTTCATGAAAAAAGTGAGGGCGGCTGCCCTCACTTGTCTGTCCACTATCGGTATTGCCTGCCACCGTCATCCAGGCGCCAACACGGCGGCCAGCCGCTCAGATCACCTTCAACAGCGCCGGGGCTTCCAGGCCCTCAAGTACCGTGCGCCAGCTGGCTTCGACGGTATTGCGGGAGAAACGGTCCAGCCCGTAATCCACATTGGCGCGCAGCCTCTCGAGCACCGCCTCATCCCCCAGCACCTCATCAAGCTGACGGGTCATGGCGTCTACATCGCCCTGCGCGACCAGATAGCCATTGACGCCATGCTTGATGATCTCGCCTGGCCCGGCCGGGCACGCGAAGCTGACACAGGGCACACCACAGCTCAGCGCCTCGACCAGCACCAAGCCAAAGCCCTCGAAGCGCGACGAAAGCACGAACAGGTCCGCCGCGGCGTATTCGCGCCGAATGTCCCGGCATTGGCCCGGCATCTGCAGCTGATGGGTGATCTTCAGGCGCTCGGCCTGCGCCATCAGGGCGCCACGCTGTGCCCCCTCGCCGACGATACGCAAGACCCAGCCATCACGGGTCGCCTCAGGCAACGCCGCCCAGGCCTCGAGCAGCAGATCGAAGCCCTTCTGCGGTTCGAGGCGACCGACGGCCACCGCCACCTTGGGCGATTTGGCGCCGCGTGACTCCGCCACTTGCTCAGCACTGCCACCACGCCCCTGGAACGTCTGGCGCTCGGCGACGACATGCTCCAGCGGATTGAGGTTGGGCACCACGCTGAGTCGCTCACGCGCCGCTGGATGCAGCCGCTCCCAGTACTGGCGATCTTCATGCGACAGCACCACGATGCGGTCGGCGCGATGCGCCGCCAGACGCCGCGCCGTATCACGACGGGCAACGCCGAGATCCGAGGTGGCATTGAAGTGCTCCCAGCACAGGTAGCGCGTGCGGCGACAGAGCAGCGTCGGCAGCAGGAAGGGCAGGAAGCCGATGCTTTCGACCACCACCACCACATCCGGGCGCTTGCGCAGCACCACCCACAGCAGACGCAGGAACAGCCACAGGCCACGCACGGCGCCCAGATGCGAGCGCTCGGGATAGAGTGATTCGTGCACGATATCGTCATGCAGCGGATAGGGACTCTCCGCCGGGCCATATTCGCTGAGGATCTCGACCTGATAATCGCCACTGGCGGCCAGCATGTTGGCGGTATCGGCGCAGGCACGCTCGGTGCCGCCGGTGCGTGACTGGGCACCGGTATAGAACAGGATATGTCTGTGAGTGCTCATGAGGCGTATTGGCTCCGGCGGACAAGTTGCCGGGACAAGGCCGGGCTCACTGCATAGCTCATCAACAGCGCCTGCTCCTTCAGCGAGAGCTGGCGCAGAGATGACCAGGACGCTTGTCGCACCTGATCGAGCACGACCTTGCGCACTCGCGAATCATCCGCCGTCTTGTTGATCGCCTGACGCATGATGAAGCTGACGCCGACGAAACGCAGGCCGCGGATTTCCAGCAGGGCCATGCCGTGCGTCGCGGCGAAATGCTCACGATAATGCTCCGCGAAGACCCGCCAGCTGCGGTGGAACTTGTCCAGCTCCTGGTTGCTGAACGGCTTGCGCGTCAGAGAACCATCGCTGCGCTTGTCGAAGTAATACAGCACCTCGGGCAGATACAGCACGCGCTCCGCGCGCCCGAACAGATCCAGGTTATAGAGGCCATCCTGCGACACGGGCAGATCAGGGAAGCTCAGCGAGCAGGCCAGATCGGCGCGGATCGCCTTGCCCCAGGGGGACGACACGATGGTGTCATGCATGAAGTCACGAAAGGCCCGGGCCAGCGGGCGTTCCTCGGCCTGCTGGCAGAACGCCAGGCTGTCATGATCGCCCTTGGGGCCCTGCAGGCAATAACGGAAGACCACCGCCTCGGGCGAGTCGAACGCCTCGATGCGGGCCTGCAGAATATCCAGCGCGCCGGGCGCGAAATGATCATCGGCATCACAGAACAGCACATAGCGGCCGGCAACCAGGCTCAGACCATGATTGCGCGTGCCGCCCGGCCCCATGTTGCGGGAGTTGCGGCGCAGCACCAGCCGCCCGGGGATGTCAGGCATCTCGCCGGGCGGCGTGGACACTGAGGATTGCTGCTCCATTTGCTGCTGCGCCTGTCGCTCAGCCCACAGGAATCCATCATCCGTCGAGCAATCATCAATGATGATATGTTCATAGGATGCCTGGTTGTCACGCAAGCTGTTGATACAGCGCGCAAGACCATCCCCTGAATTGTGATTTGGCGTCACGATGGAAAAGTAAGGCGACTTCCCTGTATAGCGTTCCATGCCCTGCCTTCTTTATTGTTCACTGTCATTGACCAGCACAGCCGACCAGCGCCCGCGAAGCAGAGCACACACTGCACTGAAGAGTGGGTCAGTTCTTGCGACTGACTTTTATTCGCAATTTCTTATATTTTAGTGCTTGATACCCGATCATCTGACAGAAGCTGAACCTGCCCTGAAGATGACAGGTGAGCGACGTCGCCCTGAGGAGTGGACACTGGAGAGATGACCGCTCGTGAGAAAGGTGGTGACAGGAAGTGGCAGCAAATGGCGACACTTCCTGCCCCGCCGTTGACCACAGACTAATAATCCCCCCCAGCCCAAACAAGCTGCGCTGTTGCCAAAAGCCGAAATCATGAGCGTTTATGCGCCAATCCTCCGGCAACTCATGCCAGACACTGACAATCAGTGACTACTGAAATACGCCCCGCCCACTGAGCCAATTGAGCCAGCGCGACCAAAACCATCATGCTCGCTATCCGATGTGATGCACATCAACGTGAGCACCTTGCACGAGTGTCATACTGCCAGAGCGCGATGCAGGCTATGATGGCAGGCATTGGTCGGCCTGCCCGCACGCACACGGCCCTACTCTCAAGCTTCCTTGCCTGCCAACGCCACGGCGTCGCACATGATGGAGCCAGAGACGCCGTACCCTGTCGTTCTATCCCTCTGCCCACGGAGACCTCATGGAGCCTTGGCAACTTGTCGCCATCATGATGAGTCTGGCACTCGCCAGCTATATCCAGACCCTGACCGGTTTTGCCTTCGGATTGATCGTGATGGGCCTGCTGGCGACCCTCGACGTGCTGCCCATCGAGAGCGCCGCGTTGCTGTGTACCCTGCTGGGCCTGTTCAACAACGGGATGGCCATGCGCGGGCACTGGCGAGAGATCAATCCGCGTCTGGCACGCCGCCTGCTTGTCACCAGCCTGCCAATGTTGCCAGTGGGCTATTTCCTGGCGGTCTGGCTGGGTAGCGAGAGAGCCCCGCTGTTGGGCATGTTGCTGGGCATCGTCATCCTGATCGCCTGTCTCGCCCTGCTGGCTCAACCGGGCCCGCGTGCCACGACATCGCCACGCTGGCACTTTCATACTGCGGGTGTGCTGTCAGGCCTGATGGGGGGGCTGTTCGCGGCCAATGGCCCGCCTCTGGTGGTCGTGCTCTATCGTCAGCCGATGACCCTGATCGCCATTCGCTGCACGCTGTTCGGTGTCTTCATCGTCACCGGCATCGTGCGCATGGGCCTCAGCATCGCGGCCCCGGGGCGTATCGGCGACACCCTGCCCCAGCTGCTGCTCGTGGGTCTGTCGGGCGCCCTCGTCGTGATGCTCTTCACCGAGCTGGCGCGCCGCTTCCCGCCGCCCTTGAGTGACAATCGACTGCGTCAGGTCGCCTATGCCATTCTGCTGGTCTCGAGTGTCAATCTGATCATCAAGGGCCTGGTCTGATGTCTCAGCCTCCACCCGCACAGGATGCGGCTGATCCCGCTGACGATGCAGGCTTCATCGAACTGTCAGAGAGCACGCTTGAGGCCATCAAGGCGGCGGGCAGAAAGCTCGATGAGGATGTGCAGGCGGGACGTCTCCCGGCGGGCAGCTCGCGCTGGATGATGGCACCGTCAGGGGAGCGCTTCTGCATTCGCCATTCCGGCCCAGCCATTGATGAAGAGACTGATGAAGACTCTGATGGCGAGTCCGAACCAGACGCCGACGCGCATCGCCAGTCACCGATGATGCGCTGCTGGCAGCGTCTGCTGGCTCATGTGAAGCGCTGACGAGCATTTCCAGAGATCCAGTTCTCGAGAAAGCTCGCGACAAGGCGCTCGATATAGCCTGCAACAAAAAAGGGACTGCCCATGGGCAGTCCCTTTTGTCTTCTGCATGGTGTCTACTTCATGGCCTCAAACGCAGTCGATCACTCCACCGTGACACTCTTGGCCAGGTTGCGCGGCTGATCGACATCAGTGCCCTTGAGCACGGCGACGTGATAGGAGAGCAGCTGCAGCGGCACCGCGTAGACGATCGGTGCGAGGAAGCGGCACACGCCCGGCACGGTGACGACGTGAACCCCTTCACCGGCCTTGAGGCTGACTTCCGGGTCCGCGAACACGAACAGCTGGCCGCCGCGGGCGCGAACTTCCTGCAGGTTGGACTTCAGCTTCTCCATCAGGTCGTCCATCGGCGCGACCGCCACCACCGGCATGTCTTCGTCGATCAACGCCAGCGGGCCGTGCTTGAGCTCACCTGCCGCGTAGGCTTCGGCGTGGATATAGGAGATTTCCTTGAGCTTGAGCGCCCCTTCCATGGCGATGGGATACTGGCTGCCACGCCCGAGGAACAGGGTATGGTGACGATGCATGAACTTCTCCGCCAGCTGCGCGATTTCCCCATCCAGCGCCAGGGATTGCTCGATCACATGCGGCAGGTCCTTGAGGCGCATCAGCAGCTGACGGCTCAGCAGGTCATCCGTCTGACCGTCGCTCCTGGCCTGACGCAGCGCCAGGGTGGTCAGCATCAGCGCTACCAACTGGGTGGTGAAGGCCTTGGTAGAGGCGACACCGATTTCCGGCCCGGCATGGGTCAGCAGTGACAGGTCGGATTCACGCACCAGCGAACTTCCGGCCACGTTGCAGATGGCAAGGCTTGCCAGATAGTGACCGGCCTGCGGGCCTTCACGGTTGAGCTTCTGGATGTCGCGCAGCGCCGCCAGTGTATCGGCGGTCTCGCCGGACTGGGACAGCGTCAGGAACAGCGTGCCCGGCGCCGCGACGCGCTCGCGATAACGGAATTCCGAGGCCACCTCGACCTGGGCCGGAATGCCCGCGACCTCTTCCAGCCAGTAACGCGCCACCATGCCGGCGTGATAGCTGGTACCACAGGCAATGATCTGTACCTGACGCACATCGGCGAACAGCTGTGTCAGACGCGCCACATCCACGACCTGCTTGCCTTTCTCGGCGCCGCTCTCGTTGCCAGCGCTGGCGGCGAGGAAGGAATGGCGCGAGACATCGAAGGCCTCCAGACGCACGCCTTTCGGGTCCAGTCGCTCGGCCAGCGTGCGCGACAGCACACGCGGCTGCTCCATGATCTCCTTCATCATGAAGTGGCGATACTCGCCCTTGCCGGCAGCTTCGACGCTGTGTTCGTAACGCACCACTTCACGCGTGACCGGTGTCAGCTCATCGCGGTCGCCGGTACGTTCCAGCACCTGGATGCCGCTCGGGCTGATGGCGACCATGTCGCCTTCATCGAGATAGATGAAGCGATCGGTGACCGGCAGCAGCGCCAGCGGATCGGAGGCGATGAAGTGCTCATCGATCCCGACGCCGACCACCAGCGGGCTGCCCTGGCGAGCACCGACCAGCAGTTCGGGGTTGCGCTGCTCCATCACCGCCAGCGCGAAAGCGCCATCGAGACGCGCGGTGACCGCATTGACGGCCTGGGGCAGTGCCAGGCCGCTGCACAGTTCGCGATCGACGAGGTGCGCGACCACCTCGGTGTCGGTCTCGGACGTGAAGACATAGCCAGCGGCTTCCAGCTCGCCGCGCAGCACTTCGTGGTTCTCGATGATGCCGTTGTGCACCACGGCGACCCGCTCACTGGAGAGATGCGGGTGCGCATTGTGCTGGGCAGGACGCCCATGGGTCGCCCAACGGGTGTGCGCCACGCCGATGGCGCCGGACAGCGGCGCCTCGCGCAGCTCGTCTTCCAGCGCACGCACCTTGCCAACCGCGCGGGCGCGACGCAGCTCGCCGGCGGGGTCGATGACCGCCACGCCGGCGGAGTCATAACCGCGGTATTCGAGGCGATGCAGCCCCTCGATGAGAATCTTGCTGATATCACGCTGAGCCAGACCGGCAACGATGCCACACATGAGAAATTCCTCTACTGCATGCCACCCTCATGAGAGAGGGTGGCATGACTGAATGGATGTCTTTCAGGGAGTGCGTACGCAGATCAGGTACGCGTGCTGAATCTTCCAGCGACGTTCAATGCCGGCTTGAGCCTTGATGTCTGAGCATTGACGCTTGAGCACTGGCACTTGAGCAATGACGCCTGGGCTGTGATGCCAGGCCGCAAGCTCAAGCCTGATTCAGCAGCAGGGTGTCGCCGCGGCCGACCGCGTAATACATCAGGCCAGCGGCCTTCATGGCGGCGGGCTCGAACAGGTTGCGGCCATCGACCACCACCGGGAAGCCGAGCTGGGACTTCAGCCACTCGCCATCCAGGGTGCGGAATTCCTTCCACTCGGTGCAGATCACCAGTGCATCGGCGCCCTTGACGGCCTGCTGACGGTCCGCGACCAGCACCAGCTCATCGCGCTCGCCGTAGATGCGGCGGCATTCCTTCATGGCTTCCGGGTCATAGGCCTGCACGGTCGCGCCCGCCGCCCACAGCGCTTCCATCAGCGTGCGGCTCGGCGCATCGCGCATGTCGTCAGTGTTGGGCTTGAAGGCCAACCCCCAGACGGCGATGGTCTTGCCCTTGAGGTCGCCATCGAAGGCCCGCGACAGCTTGTCGAACAGCGTGACCTTCTGGCGCTTGTTGACGGATTCCACGGCGGTCAGCAGCTCGGCTTCATAGCCGATCTGACTGGCGGTACGCGCCAGCGCCTGGACATCCTTCGGGAAGCAGGAGCCACCATAGCCACAGCCCGGATAGATGAAGTGGTAGCCGATGCGCGGGTCACTGCCGATGCCGCGACGCACTTCCTCGATGTCCGCCCCCAGGCGCTCGGCCAGATTGGAGATCTCGTTCATGAAGCTGATCTTGGTCGCCAGCATCGCGTTGGCGGCGTACTTAGTCAGCTCGGCAGCACGCACGTCCATGAACATCAGCTTTTCATGGTTGCGGTTGTAGGGGGCGTAGCATTCACGCATGCGCTCACGCACGGCTTCGGAATCGGTGCCGACCACGATGCGCGCGCCACGCGTGAAGTCGTCCAGTGCCGCACCTTCCTTGAGGAATTCCGGGTTGGAGCAGACATCGAAATCGACGCTGGCACCACGGTCCTTGAGCACGTCCTTGACCCGCGCCTTGACGCGGTCCGCCGTGCCCACCGGCACGGTGGACTTGTCGATGATGACCTTGTAGTCATTCATGTGCTCGCCGATGGTGGTGGCGACGGACAGCACGTACTTGAGGTCGGCACTGCCGTCTTCGTCCGGCGGCGTGCCCACGGCGATGAACTGCAGCACGCCATGTTCGACGGCTTCACGCGCGTCGGTGGTGAAGCCCAGGCGACCGGCTTCCACGTTGCGCAGCAACATGCCTTCCAGGCCCGGCTCATAGATGGGAATCTCGCCCTGCTTGAGACCCTCGATCTTGGCGGCGTCCACATCCATGCACACTACGTCGTGGCCGACGTCGGCCAGGCAGGTGCCCGTGACCAGACCGACATAACCGCTTCCAAAAATCGTGATCTTCATTGATGTCATCCTTGCTGGCCTTGTCGCCAGATCGTGTCGTGATACTTGAAGTGAAACGAGATAATGACGGCTGAATCCTGGGCACATCTGACGGCTTTCCAGCGACAATCGAGGCGGACTCCAATGGCATTTCGCCATCAATTCCTGCTCTCTCGGCTCTCTCTCGGCTCTCTCTCAAGAGATGTCTTCGCAGGCGGAATATCTCGCCTTTCTTTGCCGAAAATGAAATGCCGACAATGTCCTGTGCAAGGAACTCAACCCCCATTGAACCGCGATATTTCGTGACAGCGGCGCGAGGTTGCCCAACCCACGGGCCAGGCGGCTCGCAGGGTGATTGCAGGTAGACTGCAGTTAGCTCGCAGAGATAAGACGCGCTGCTTGAGTCAGTGACGGGCAGTCATCGCTACCCGAAGTGTGGCTCTGTTATAAAGCAACTTCGTGAAAAGTCATCCTGTCGGGCGCAATATGATCCAAAACATGACCCTAGATAACTTGTGACTTATCTTTCTGATCTTGCCTGTCGCAACCTCCCTCATATGCCGCTCGATCAATTGACTACCCGAGCGGCAATGGCCACCTCATGGATGGCCATGCCTTCGCGCTAGAGCCGTCATCAGATGAGAGCCATCAGCCAATGAGAGCCATCAGCCAATGAGAGCCATCAGCCAATGAAAGCCATCAGCGGTGCGGCGGCCATCAGCGAAAGTAATGCTTCGCGAAGGTCGCCAGGTGGCCATGCTTCATGGCGACCGGCGCCTTGCGCAGGAAAAAGGCCAATGACAACGGCGAGAAACGACTGCCGGTGGCGCGGGCAAACATGCGCCCCTTGGTGCGCGCCTTGGCCGGCGTGCTGTAGAAGTCGCTGCCGGAGGTGACCCCCGCATGAGCGACGATGCCCAGATTGGCACGCATCAGACGCGCGCCCTGACGACGCGCATCACTCAGCACGATGAACTCCTCGCCGGAGGGTTGATCGGTGCCCAACCCGAACTGTTCATCGAAGCGTGCATGGAACTGGCAGAGATCCAGCGCCATGTCCACCGAGCGCACGCGCGCCAGTGACATCAGGCTGTGGGTCTTGAAGGACACCGGCGGCGCGGGCCGATCCGGGTCCCGCTCATGCAGCGGGAAGGCCTTGACGTGGGGGAAGCTGATCGCGGCCGCTTCGGTGCAGGTGAAGGCTTCCATCACCAGCGCGACAGCCTGGGGATGCAGCTCGATATCGTCATCCAGCACATAGGCGTAACGCGTGGCACAGGCGGCCAGCGCCGTGTTGCGACTCTTCGACAGCCCTCGCCCGTCGATCGCCAGGTACTCGAAACGGCTATCGAAATTGGCCAGCGCGTACTCGCGATATTGCTCGCGGCGCGCGGGGTCTGACAGCTGATGCACGATCAGGAAACGCGCCCCGGGCAGCGCATCATGACGCGGCACGCTGTAAAGGCCGTCATCCAGCGTCGAGATCAGGAAGGTCAGCTCCGGCACCTGGCGACGCGCGCTGTCATCCACCTGGCGTGCGCCGACCAGCACACGCGGGCGTGAATCGAGGGTCGGCTGCGCGCTTGCATCGGCGTGGCGGGAAGCCGCCGTGGACCCGGTGGAAGGTGTCGCGGACGCCGCGACATCCTGTTCAACGATGTTTTGCATAACCGTTCACCGCGTAATGGACAAAGTTGCGACTGGCGCTGATCACATCCATCCCCAGCACCTCACGATACAGGCGCCACTGATAGGCGGCGGCCTTGAACTTGTTGGATGACACGCTGCTCTCGCGACGCGTATAGCGCGCCAGCGGTTCCGGCATGCCCTGCGCCGGGCCCAGCTGACCGATGATGATCAGCCACAGCGCCAGGTCCTGACGCTTGCGGATCGTCGGCATGTAGAAGCGCCCGTAGCGACCGGCGTCATAGATGGCGGTCAGGCAGCCGATGGAGTTGGAGCGCAGCATGTCGTCACGCGTCAGGCGCTCGGGCGGCGCGAAGTACGAGACGTGCTCGCCCTGCTCATCGACCATCTCGTAGCCGGTGTAGGAAAGCCCGGCGCCGGTGTCCTGCATGAAGGCGATCTGGCGTTCGATCTTCTCGGGCAGCCAGGCATCGTCGGCATCCAGAAAGGCGATGTAGCGGCCCTTGGCCTCGGCGATGGCACGGTTGCGCGCCCGGCCCGGGCCACCGTTGGTGTCGGTTTCCAGCACGCGGATCTCGACGCCAGCGGTGTCCAGCGCCGCGAAGTCGTCACGCAGACGACTGGCGGCGCCATCCGGCGAGGCATCGTCGCTGATCAGGATCTCGCGTACCGGCTCGCTCTGGGCCAGTACCGAATCGACGGCGGCATGCAGGCGGCGGTCATAGCCGTAGTTGGGCATGATGACGGAGACATCAGCCATGGGCCTTCTCCTCAAGCGGCTGTCGCTGAACGCGACGCGAGTATGTGTCTGGGCGCGTGTCTGCGGATGAGTCCTGACGCGCCTGCTCGCTATCCAGCGCATCGCCGGGCGTTGGCGGCGCGAGACGCGAGATCAGACGCTGGTATTGCGGCAACACCGCGTGCGCGCTATAGCGGTCAAAGCTCTGCCAGGCACCGTTCGAGAGGCGCAGCAGAAGCTCGTCATCGAACTCGAGGCGCGCCAGCTCGTGGGCAAGCTCCGCGATGATGGCGGCATCCTCACTGCCATCCGCCTCCGCGCTGAGCATCCCGTCGCGGCCATGCTCGATCAGCGCCAGCGGGCCGGAACGCACCGGGCGCGACAGGCACGGCAGTCCCTCACGCTTGGCCTCGATCACGTTCATCGGCAGGCATTCGCGCTCCGAGGTCAGCAGCAGCAGGCGTGCACGCCGCAGCTCGGGGGAGACATCCCTGAGCGCGCCGGTGAACAGCACCTGAGTGCCGGCAGGCACCGTGCTGTCGTTGGCGCCCTGGAAGGCACGCAGGCCCAGCTCGTTGCACAGCGCCAGCAGACGTTCACGCTCCGGGCCGTCGCCGACCACCACCAGGCGACCGCGACGATAGCCGGAATCCGCGAAGGCACGAATCGCCAGATCGAGACGCTTGATCGGCGCCAGACGCCCGACCATCACCACATCGACCTGATGCTCGCAGCCGCTGCGTGCCTCGTCCGCCCGCTGGTCATCCAGATAATTGGGGATCACCGTCGGCGTGAGGCCGCGGCGACGCCAGCATTCGGCATCGACCTCATTGAGCACCTGCAGCACATCGAGGTGGCGATAGGCCAGCTGCTTGACGATGCGTTTGGCACGGCGATCGTGATGATAGGCGCTGTGCTCCTGGGCGATGATGCGCGTGCGCGGACGCGGGCGCCCCTCGGCATCGACGCCACCGGTGCCGCGTGCCGCCAGCTGCGCCGCCAGATGGAAGGCGAAGTAGCCACTGACCATCACCTCGATCCGCTCCTCCAGCATCAGGCGACGCAGATGCGTCACCCAATGGCGGAAGTTCTGGCGCGTGCCGGTGGCCGGCAGCCCGAGGGTGCGATATTCGACACCCTCCAGACGCCCCCAGTAGGGCTCGCCTTCGCGCACCGAGACCAGCGTGACCCGGTGGCTGGCGCTCAGGTCCCGCGCCAGACCATGCATCACCTTCTCGACGCCACCACAGGCGCTGATGTCCTGAATCAACAGAGCGACATGTGTCATATCAGGCTCCTCGCACGACAGGCTCGTTGTCCGCCGTGTCGTGCTCCGAGGCCGGTGCATCTGCGGCCACGGCAGCGGACGCCGTGTCAGCGGCCGCCTCAGGGGTGGTTGACCTGGGTGTCGCCGGCGTCGGGAAGGCAGCATCGTTGAGCTTCAGTTCACGCTGGCCCCAGACGCCGGCACGTCCCGGTGCACGACGCAGGAAGTCACGCGTGATGTCGGCGGTGATCGCCAGCTTCTCGGCGATGACGCGCTCGGCCAGCGCCGGGAAGGCCTTGTCGGCGACCAGCGCCTCGATATCGGCCACGATGCGCGCCGGGTCGAAGTTCTCGATGTCCTGGACGCTGTCGCCGAGTCCGAAGTCACGCATGATGCCCGGCGCCTTGGGCCCGCAGTAGGACAGCGCGTAGACCGGCGTGCCGGACATCAGCGCGAAGATGACCGAGTGGAAGCGCGTGCCGACCAGGAATTGGGCATCGCGGTAGAGATCAACCAGCGCATCCGGGCTCGGGTCGCCCTGCACCAGCTCGATGCGCTTGGCCAGGTCTTCACCGCCGTCAGCGGCAGCCAATGCCTTCTGCAGGTGATCGAAGACCAGCTGGGAGATGCGCTGGTCATTCTCGATATCGGTCGGGCCCAGCACATGCGGTACCACCAGCAGGCGCTCGATGCCCAGACGCTCGCGGGATTCCAGCAGTGAGCGCGACAGCACCTCGACACGTTCGGCGAAGGCTTGCTGATCCAGGCCCCACCAGTCGCGCAGGGTGATCACGGCGTACGGCGAGGCCACGCCATTCGGCGCCTTGACCTCACCGTGCTCGTCACTCGGGCGCGGCGCCATGGCGAAGGCCATGTCGGTGCCCAGCAGCGCATGTGGCAGCTTGGGGTCGGCCTTCTGGGTCATGGCGTGGGTGATCTCCTCACGCGAGACCACCAGGCAGTCGCTCAGGGTGCGCAGGAAGAAGCGCTCCTGGGCCGGGGTCTTGAACGGGCCGAAGGAGTGACCCAGCAGCAAGACGCGCTTGCCGGCCTTGCGGGCCAGCATCACCGGCGCCAGATAACCGATCAGCGCCAGCCATGAGGACAACGTCTTCTTGAAGCTGCCGTTGTGGAAGATATGACCGCCCTTCACGACCACCAGGTCCGCGGCGTCGATGATGTCGTTGCCACTCTTGCCCTGCTTGCCGAACATCATCTTGGCGCCCAGGCCGAGCAGCGAGGTCACGAAGCGCAGCTTGTCACGCATCGGCGGCATCAGCGGCTGGCCGACGGTGAGGCGTTCACGGTAGCGGCGACGGATATGGCGGAAGGGTCCGCGCTCGGTGGCGAACACCTGATCGTCGATGGGCAGGATGTCGATGCGGTGGCCTTCGGCCTTGGCCACACCGGCACCGGAGACATCGCTGCGGCCCTGTTCGGCATCGATCAGCTGATCGAGAAAGTCGATGGTGCCCATCAGGATGGCGGAGTCGCCCTTGTTGTCGTCATGCCATCCGTGCGTCATGCATATCTTGGCCATGCTGTTCGTCCTTCTGTCCGTAATGTCGCGATTCGGAACGCGCGATGCCTGAGGCTGTGTCCAAACGCCTGGCATCGCCGTCATGTCATCAACCGGAAGGCGCAGGTGCTGACCTTCCGATTCCTGCTGCGTGTGAGGCCTTGTCAGGCTCAGGCACTCGCCGCAGCGTTGTCTTCGTGTGCCTTGCCACTGCGGGAGAGTGATGGCTGGAAGAGGATCGCCATCGCCAGCATCACCACTTCGGCAGCAACCGGCACACACAGGAAGAGGCTGTAGAGATCGACGCCCAGAAGGCTGCCGGTGTCGCCGGACGCGCTGCCCAGCGAGTGATTGAGTGCCGCGATCGCAAGCCCGCCGCCGACCACCAAGGTGGCGCCGGTGCTCTGGCACAGCAGACGCTTGCCGTTGAGGCGCAGCGCCGCCAGGCGCGTGAAGGCGCAGGTGACGAAGGCGTGCACCAGATAGACCAGCGCGAAGGCGCGCAGCGTCAGGGTCAGACGCGGGTAGGCGCCGCTCAGGAAGTGTTCCGCCAGCCACGGCGCGATCAGCGCCAGCCCTCCCGCCACCGGCAGCGCGAAGCCGCTGGCAATGACCAGGTACTCCTTGAGGCGCGCATCGCCGTGGGTCAGCTTGGGCAGGTAGTAGCGATACAGACTGGTGGGGAAGACATAGAGCGCGAACACGATGGAGGTCACCACCGAGACACTGGCCACCTGAGCGGGCGCAAACGCCAGCCCAGCCAGAATCACCCACGCCTGCAGGTAGGCGAACGACATCAGGTTGTTGTAGAGGAACCCCCGTCCACGCGCGAAGTCCGCCTTGGATGGCAGGCGGCGCTGGCTCGCGGCGTCGCTATCGACCGCCTGAGCATCTGCCGCTGCATCATGTGACAACCACATGCCCAGCAGCATCACGATGACCAGCGCGATAGCGCTGACCATCACGAAGGTCGGCACCGGCGCCAGGCCGAACATGCCGGCGGGGGTGGTCAGGTCAGCGCTGAACTCGGCGCCGGTCACAAGCGCGACGCCCTGATGGTAGAGCGCCGGGCCCGCGGCGCAGGCGACCGCGATCGCCACCGCCAGCGAGATCAGCACCGTCATCAGATTGACGCGCCCCAGGCGTTCCTGACGCTGCAGGCGTGAGTTGATCATCTGCAGACCGACCTGCTCCGCCGCGGCGCGCAGCGCACAGAAGGCGAAGATGAAGGCCGACAGGCCCAGCAGCGGCGCGATGCCGACGGCGAAGCCGATCGCCAGCAAGGCATACAGCGAGATACCGACGCCCATCCAGCGGCGCAGCGCCGCGCCACTGGCGCCATCGCGGGTGACCAGCAACACCTCGTTGCCACCCATGCGCGCCAGTACGCCCAGCAATACCGCGTAGTTGAGGGCCAGGGCGTATTCACCGAAGGCCTCCGGTGCCACGGCACGCGCCAGCAGCAGGCCCGCGGCGGAGGACAGGCCGCGCGCCATCAGATTGAACAGCGAGAAGATCAGCGCTTCGCTCATGACTGGCCTCCGTTGCCGACGACCAGCGCTTCATCGCTCAGGAAATAGAACTCGTAGTTGTTCAAGAAATCGTGGTCCTGATTGCCGGCCGCCACCTTCAGCGACATGAAGAACAGCGCCATCATCAGCATGCCGCTGATCAGGCTGGGCAACAGCTTGTCGCGAAAATGCTCGATCACGTCACAGATGACGAAGATGGCGAACGGCAGGAAATAATAGCTGGCACGTGCCACATGCTCACCGTAGGTGATGAACAGGGTGTAGAGCGCCACGCCGATGAACATCAGGTTGAAGGCCCAGGGGTCCAGTGACAGGCGGAAATGCTTCCACAGCACCAGGGTGCCCAGGCAGATCAACAGGTAGATGACGTAGAGCTTCTCGCCACCGCCGGAGAAATCCTCGAAATAATGCGCATACAGGCCCAGCGCACTGAGAATGCTCTTGGCCAGCGGCCCGGCCACGAAACACAGTGGCAGCAGCCCCAGGTAGAGCCAGAACGGGTAGGCACTGCGCAGCAGCGGATAGATCACCAGCAGAGGCAGATAGAGTGCCAGGGTGTAGTGGAAGCTGGTGCCGACGAGCATCAGCACCAGCGCGGGCAGCCGCATGCCACGCTCCAGACACGCCATCGCCAACATGAACAGCGCAATCGCCACGTGCTGCTTCACGAACCCGAAGGCCGACAGATAGATCAGCGGCAGGCAGACGAAGAACAGCAGACACCAGGCCAGATTGCGACGGCTCATCACCAGTGCCGAGACGAAGCACGACACGTAGAGGATGGCGGTGATGATGAAGAACAGCTGCGGCTCGCCCCAGGCCCGCGCCATGCGTGCCAAGGCAGCAGGTGCGGGCTCGAGAAAGCTCAGGTCGACCTGCCAGGTGGCCATCTGGCGGTACGAGAAGTAGTCGTACCCTGCGTCGTAACGCAATGCCATGAACGCCAGACACAGCCCACCGGCCAACCAGGCACCCACCAGGCGGGTGCGCTCGTTGGCGGCCAGCGGCAGGATTGCCACCAGCAGGGCCATGAAGCCGACGTAATAGCCACTGACGGTCAGCATGCTCAGCGTGCCCCGAAGCCGGTCAGCATGGTCTTGATGGTACGGCCGACGATCAGCAGGTCGAGCCACACGGAGAAACGCTTGATGTAGTAGAAGTCGTGCTCGAGCTTCTCGCGGGTCTCATCGGCGTCAGAGGCATAGCCCTGAGTGACCTGCGCCCAGCCGGTGATGCCCGGACGGACCACGTGACGGTAGTTGTAGAACGGAATCTGTTCGGCGAATTCATTCACGAACTTGACCTGCTCCGGACGCGGGCCGATCAGGCTCATCTCGCCCTTGAGCACGTTGATGAACTGCGGCAGCTCATCGATGCGGGTCTTGCGGATCACGCGACCGATGCGGGTCACGCGCATGTCATTGGCCTGAGCGAACTGGGCGCCGGTCTTCTCGCTGTCGTGGCACATGCTGCGGAACTTGAACATGCGATACGGACGACCGCCCTGGCCGACACGCTCCTGGACGAAGAAGACGCCACCCGGCGAATCGAGACGGATCAGCACGGCGGTCACCAGGCAGATCGGCAGCACGAACGGTGCCACGGCGAGCACGGCCAGCATGTCGAACAGACGCTTGAACAGCTCATATTCACTGTTGGGGGCCAGCTGACCGAAGCTGTTCTCACGCACCTGATCGAGCTCGACACGCCCGGTCAGCGACTCGCGGACTTCGCTGGCGTCATAGACCGGAATGCGATGCAGCACGCAGTTGGCCAGGAAACGCTGCCATTCTGCCGGCATCTCGGCTTCCAGGTCGGCGACCACGCCGTTGTAGCGCTCTTCGCCCAGGTCCGGCGCGCGCATCAGGTTCCAGCGTGCCCCACGGGTGGTGAACAGGCTGCGATAGTCACCGAAGGGCACCACGGCCAGCTTGCGGATGCGGGTGCGCTGCTCGGCCCAGAAGCCGATGGAGCAGATCAGCATCGCCGCCAGCCAGGAGCTGCCGAGCACGATGCGGCTGAAGCGCAGATCCAGCGCGATCAGCACGCTCATCGCCAGCAGATAGCTGATGGTGATGGCCGGCAGCACGTAGGCGAAGGCCTTGGCGCCGGGGTAGCGCGACATGTGACGAATCGCCTGCAATGCGAGCAGGAAACCGCCGCTGGCGGCGATGACACTGTGCATGCGCATCTCGCTGACCCACGGGCGCAGGCCATTGATCAGCAGCAGCGGGACACCCACTGCCAGAATCAGACCGACGATGGCCTGACACAGCGAGTTGAACATCAGTCGCTCGTACATGCGGGAGTGGCGCTGACGCCCTTCCAGCCCGGAGCTTGCATGGTTCGTCGTGGTATTCATATGCCGTTACCCCCTTGGCTTGCGTTCGTGTTGTGGTTCCGTTCATCACGCTCGGAGCCGCTGGTGCCGTCGCTCGACGGCGTGCTACCCGATGCTTCACCCGTAGTGCCTCGGCTCTCGCCTCGACTGCCGATCCCCACTGCCAACGAGGCACGCAGTCTCAGACATCGGGTTCGCGGGCTCTTTTGCAAGTGGCTGCTAACCCTTGGCACCACCCTGGTACTGATAATCGTGATAGCTGTAGCCATAGCTGTAGGTCGTGGTGGCCTTGCGCTCGACCGCATTGAGAATCGCGCCATCGACCTGCACGCCACTGGAGGCGAAGCGCTCCAGCGCCGCTTCGATTTCCTTGGGCGAGTTATGCATGAAGCGCGTCACCATCACGCTGACACCACACTGCTTGCCGACGATGGCGGCATCGGTGACGGCCAGGATCGGCGGCGTATCGACGATGACCATGTCGAAGTTGGCGCTGGCCCACGACAGCAGGTCGCTGAAGCGTGACTGCAGCAGCAGCTCCGACGGATTGGAGGGCGAGGTACCACGCGCCACGTAGCACAGGTTGCTCGGCGCGCCATTGGCGGCCATACCTTCGCCAAGCGCCGCAGAGGCGGGCTCGGACATCGCCAGACTCGGATCGGTGATGCCACGCACGATGCTGTCGCGGTCGGCCTTGCCGAGCAGGAAGTCGCTCAGGCCCGGCGCGGCGTCGTTGTGCTGTACGCCAGCCATGCTCTGGTGGACATGGCCACGGCGCATGTCGGCATCGATGACCAGTACCCGATTGCCGGCCTGGGCGCAGACGGCGGCCAGGTTGGCGGACACGAAGCTCTTGCCGATGCCCGGGCTGGGGCCACAGATCATCAGGCGATTGTCGGGGGCTTCCATCATCGCGAAGTGCAGGCTGGTGCGCAGACCGCGCAGGCCCTCGATGGAGAGATCCGCCGGATTGCGAATCGCCAGCAGCCCCGGCGCGACATTGTCATTGGACGCGGTGGCGACACCACGCCCAGTGAAGCGCTTGAAGCCACGCGCCAGACGACGGTTGAGGCGTGCCTGCTCTTCGGAGAGCGGCAGGGTCGCGTGGACGTTGAGGCCCAGATCAGACAGCTCCGAGGGCGTCTCGATACCGCGATGCAGCATGGAGCGCAGTAGCACGAAGACCACCCCGAGCATGCCGCCCAGCAGGGTCGCGATCACCACGATCATCGCCTTGCGCGGGCTGATCGGATGCGGCTGTGCGACAGCCTCGTCCAGAATGCGGATATTGCCGATGGTGCTGGCCTGGGCGATGTTCATTTCCTGGGTCTTGTTGAGCAGCTGCACGTAGATCTGCTGATTGACCTCGACTTCACGCTCCAGACGCAGGATTTCCTGCTGGGTGTCCGGCAGGTCACCGACCTGCTTCTCCAGCTCCTTGCGGGTCTGCTGCAGGTCCGCACGCTTCTTGCGCAGCGCCACGTAATTGGGGTGACTGGGATTGAACTTGCCGGACAGCTCCGCCTCTTCCAGCTGGGTCTCGTTGATCTGATTGTCGATATTGACCAGCTGCTCGAGCACCGACTTGGTCTCGAGATCCAGATTCACGCTATCGCTCTTGCCGCGATAGGCATTGAGACGGTTCTCGGCCACTTCGAGGCGCTCACGCACCGTCGGCACCTGCTTCTTGAGAAACTCGAGCGACTTCTCGGCTTCGGCGGACTGACGCTCGATGTTCTGCTGCTTGTAGGTATCGGTGATGCGCTGCAGGGTCTGCTGGGTGCGCAGCGGGTCTTCGCCGACCAGCGCCAGGCCCAGCACACCGGTTTCCTTGCCCATCTCGGCCACCGCGAAGCGCGAACGCAGCGCGTTGGTCGCTTCCAGAGTCGACTGATGCATCAGCGTGAATTCAGCGCCCCTGGCCGCGTCCAATGCGTTGACCTTGAGCGTCACCTCGCCCAGCGGGCCATCAAAGCGTGAGGCTTCACCGACCACACCGGTGCCCAGCGCATCGCCGTCGTACTGCAATTCGTACTCACCGCCCTCTCCCAGCGACACGAGCGTCAGCGGCACATCGTCCCAGGCCGCCGGCACTTCGAGACTGTCCACGTCGATCGACTCGCCAGCCCAGACCATGCTGGAACCGGCAAGCCAGCTCGGACGCGCGAATTCGTGGGTGCGCAGGAAGGTGCCGATCAGCGGGTACTGATAGGGCTTGACCACCAGATCCAGCTGTTCCTTCTTGACCGTCTCGCCCAGCACCAGACGAGAGGTGATGATCTGGATCTCGGACTCGGACGGTGGCGCCTCGCCACGCAGCAGGCTGGAGACATCACGCAGCGGGTTCATGTTGCCGCCGCCCTCCTCGACCTGCACCAGCGCATCGGCCTTGTAGATCGGAGTGGCCAGCAGCGCGTAGAGCACCGCCAGCACGGTGAAGGTGCCGGTGATCAGCGCCAGCGTCAGACGGCTGTCATACAGCTGGCCCAGCATGCGGCCGAGATCAAGACTGGTGCGCGCGGGCACGCTTGACGACTCGCTGGCCGAGGCCTGACGCGTGGTGTGGGAATTGCGGTTCGACATCGTTGGGTCACTCTCCTGGTGTCCTGCCCGGCCACGGCGGTGCCGGGCAGGGACGCCTTGACGACCCCTCGCCTTACTGGCCGAGGGTATCGAGGTTGTCCTGGATTTCGGTGCTGTAGTAGATGGAACTCACCGTCGGCAGCAGCTGGGTGATCACACGATTCCAGCGCGAGACCGGTGCGGCGGTGACATAGACGACGTCCTGCGGCTTGAGACCGAAGTCCGCGCCCAGAATCAGCGCCGTGGAATTGCGCGCATCCAGCTGATAGACGGTGGCCAGCTTCTCGGGGTCTTCACGATCACGACGGATGACGAAGATGCCCGACGCATCGGCGGAGTTTTCCTTGATGCCGCCGGCACGCGCGATGGCATCGGTCAGCGAGATCGGGCTTCTGCCCAGCGGCAGGCTGATGGACTTGTCCACCTCGCCCATCACGAACACCTTCTGGGTACCGACATCCGGCACGTAGAGGGTGTCGCCATCCTTGAGCAGGCGGTCATTGCCCGCCTCATCGGTGGCGCCATTGCGCTCGGCCAGCAGCTCATAGAGGGAGATGGTGGTCTCTTCGCCATTGCGCTTGAGCACCACGTTGTGCCAATCGGCGTCTTCGGACAGACCGCCCGCCGCCGCGATGGCATCCAGCAGGCTCAGCGGCACATCGCTGATCGGTTGCACGCCGGGAGACTGGACCTCGCCGGTGATCCGCACCTTCTGACTGCGGAAGGCGGCGACCTTGACGTCGATCTGCGGCGCATTGAGGTAGGGCTGCAACTTCTCGCCGAGATCACGGCGAATCTGGTCCAGCGTCATGCCACTGACCTTGACGCGACCGACATAGGGATAGAACAGCGTGCCATCGGCGTGCACGACGTTGCCGGCTTCCTGCGCACTGCGCTCGGAACCCGTCGGCAAGGTCAGCTCGGGATGGTCATAGACGATGATGGTCAGGATGTCGCCGGGGCCGACACGGTACTGATAGTCCGGTGCCAGGCTGGCGCGCGTGCTGCTGTTGAGCTCCTGGGTCAGCGCCTTTTCAAGCTCACGACGCTGCCTGTCATCGCCATTGGACTGGCGTGATTCGGCGTCTGCGCGCGCCTGGGCCTTGATCAGGCCAAAGGTGATGGGCTCCACATCGACGATGTCGTCCACCGGCGCAGCGCTGGTGTCGTAGTCGATGTTGCCACCGGGGGCGAAGACGCACCCGGCGAGCCCGGTGAGGGCGCCGATGCTCAAGCTGGCGCCCAGAAGTCGTGCTATCAGTGCATTTTTCATCTGAAGTCCGTTGAGTCGACAGGCCCGACGACCCGGCACCCCAGTGCCATGATCATCGCGCCTTCCCCCGCCGCACATGGCCGCCGGGATGGATTCGATAACGTCTTCAGTTCCTGCTGCGTCATGCGTGTCGCCGGCCTTGCCTGGCGTTCACGCGGCTGCCGAGGGTGGACCCTCGTGCATTTGGATACCGGACCCTGGCGGTCTCGGCGTCTTGCGACTGGCGATTTGCGACTGACTGCTGCGATCTCATCCACGCTGCACCAGTGTGATCCGCAACGCTTACAGCGATATTTCCGCCATATGAATCATGCACATGGCTTGTCATATCCCGCCGTCATCCCCAGTCAGAATGTAGGCGCATCGTTCAAGATGCTCAGAACACGCCCCTGAACCGCAATCGACGATGCTCAGACGGTAGGTGCATTCAATGTGCTTTCCACTTGCGGCTCTGACACCACTCTCTGCATGGCGGCCTTCATGCCACTCTTGCTGTCATTTGGGCAATATCTTCAGCGCCATTGCAGAGCGAACTTTCTGTAGTTTTTTTACCGAAATTCGGCACACCTCTTTCGACCACACCCCACGACCCATGGAGCTGCCAGAAGATTTGCCGATGAATCGTGAACACCAATGCCGTGGTATCGACAAGCATTGGTTCACGCCATTCGTGGCGTTTTTGACAAGGTGACCAAACCCTGTCTGCCGTGCATTTTACCTGATACACGCCTCCCGCCAATCAGCGCTCTGTTACAAAAATCCAATAAAAACATTGGTTTGTAGCGCCTCAAGTACGCTCGATGTCGCCACTTCCACGAAAGACGCGTTGCCGATGACAGACACCCCAACCCCCATTTCGTCGGCAATGCGACACACTCAAGCGCAAGATTCCAGTCGCCATGCGGAACCCGTCTGGCGTAGCGCTCGGTGGATCATCGACAGTCACGTCGCCAATCATCCACACCCCAATTACTCTTTTTTACATAAATAATCCTCAAGCGATCAACGCGAATAATACGCAAGGCTTCCCGCTAGACAGTTCACATATTCTCGTTAACATGAGCCTCGCTTTGCCGTGACTCATCGGCTTCATGTCTGTGCGGAGAAGGACTTCCTGCATCAACCACTCAGCGGCTGACACCTGACAGGACTGTCAGGCGCAGACAGCGAGGCGCAACGATGAATGTCGGCAAGCACATGACCAGGGAATATGGGCATGACAGGAACACCTCAGGACGAGGTCGCGCCACGGAGGATGCCAGGGATGGCGTCAGGGACGGCGCTCTTCTCCTCTATCGATATCTTCAGCAGCAGGTTGGATGATCGCCAGCATCTGCTGGCAGCCTCGACGCCGATGCCTCAGTCCTTGAGTCATCACGTCGTGGTCTGACATCCCTTCCTGGTCGGCTGACCGCCGACAATGCTCATCAAGGAGAGTTATCCATGCGCAAGACACATCTCGGAGCCATCATCGGCCTGACAGGTGCCCTGCTTCTCGCTGGCAATGCCATCGCGGAAGAAGAAGCACCTCAGGGTGCGACCGGCACCACCGGCACGACTGGCACCACCGGCACGACTGGTACTACCGGCACGACTGGGACTACCGGCACGACTGGGACTACCGGTACGACTGGGACTACCGGCACGACCGGCACCACTGGTACGACTGGCACCACCGGCACCACCGGCACCACCGGCACCACCGGCACCACCGGTACTGTGCCGACAGGTAGCGCAGCCGGCACCGGCACTGCCAGCCAGAATGCCACCGGCAGTGTGACGCCGAGCGCCAGCAGCGGCAGCGTCGCTGCCGGTGCGGCCACCGGCACCGTCGGCGGTGGTACCGGTACCACCGGAACAACCGGCACCACTGGTTCAACCGGGACTCGCTGATGAAGACGGCACGTGCGACGCAACGCTTCACGTTCTCAAGCCCTGCGCGGGGCACGGCGGCCACCTCGGTGGTCTCCCGTGCCCTGCGCAGCAGGTCGTTGGCGGCATTCGGCACCCTTGCGTGTCTGGTGTCGCTTTCCGGCTGTGCCCAGATCGTCTCGAGTTCGCTTGGTGACGTGATGGGCAAGGACGAGTTTGACGCCACACGTGCCAGCGAGCTGCCCTATGCCTCTCTCAAGCTGAAGCATGCCAACAGCACCGCGCTGGTCGTGCTGGCGACGCTTGAAGGCAATGGGCGCATCGCGCGTTTCGAGAGTCGCGACCGCGGCATCCTCGAATTGCGTGATGGCGTCCTGTCCGCCACTTCAGGCTTTGCGCGTGATGTGGCGGACAGGCGTGAGCAAAGTACTACCGGGCGCGCTCTGGCGCGTCCGGCCTGGTTGATGGCCAGTGGCACGACCTATCAGGTCAGTGTCAGTGCGCTGTCCCCCTACCCGCGTCGGCTGGAGCGTCAGGATGCCGCCTCCACCGGCAGCCAGCGCCAGGACGACGTCGCCGTGATGCAGGTACACGAGGCCACGGCGCGACTCGAATGCGAGGCCGCCGCCCCCTATTCGTTGCCGCTGGCAAAACTGCCGCTGCAGCACTGCCGCGAGATTCTGAACTGGGACGACGGCAGCACCACACGCAATGACCTGTGGCGCGACGAGAATCGCATCTGGGCGGCCGACATGACGGCCTGGCCCGATGGCCCGCGGTTCGGTTGGGAGGTCGCCAAGGCATGGTGATTCCCGTCTTCTCATCGCTGGCCCGTCTGAACAGGGCCGCCATCCTGCTGCCACTCGGGCTGAGCACACTGCTGGCCGCGCCCCTGTCGAGCGCTGATGACACCCCGCTGCCGTTCAGCGCCGCGAGTACGCCGCTGGCCAGTCAGGTGCTGCAGGCGCAATGGGATAGCCTCACGCCATCCCAAGCGCTGGATTGGCGCTACAGCTTCGTCAGCACGCCGCTGGTCCGCCAGCAGATGGCCGCGCGGGCCAACCGCGTCAGCGCCGAGCTCGAACTGATCGCGGCGCGCTACGCCGTCGGCGCGAAGGAAGATAGCTCTCAGGCGCGTTACGCCGAGGCATTGCAGGCCTGGCAGGCCTATGTCGAGCAGGGCCGCGCGCCAGGCACCCACTCACCTGATGCTGACGCCGTGCTGGCGCGCCTGCCGGGTCAGCTCGACCCGCGCCGCGACATGCGCGATGGCCCGCAGGCGATCCGCATCGCTCCGGGCATGGTGGTCGGTGCCTGTCAGGCACCGCGCAGCGTGGTGATTCTGGACGCCACCGGCGTTCACGAGCGCAAGTGGACGCCGAATCTCAGTCTGGACGCGCTGATCGACGAGCGCGCCGCTGCCGGCGGTATCGGGCCAGCCGTCGAGGTCAGCCTGGTGACGCCGCAGGGCCAGGTACTGACCCGCCCGGTGGCAAGCTGGAATCGTCTGACCAGCGGCGATGCCGACCTCCCCGTCGCCCCCGGCGCCAGCGTGGTGATCAGCACGCCGGGCATCGACACCGCGCAGCAGTGGGTGAACGAGGCGCTACCGGCCTGGCTTGCCAGCCGCCTGCCGGGCCATGCCTGCCAGAGCTGGCAGCTGGACGCCGCGAAGCTTTCGACACCGCCGCGCTAGCCGTCGAGGATGCCCCGGCGCAGCACACTGCGCCTGCCCCGCGAACCCAATCCCTTATTCACGTACGTGAGCCCCTGGCTTGCGTGCATGCGAGACGCCCATGTCGAGTCCTTTTCGCCCTGCCAATCACCTTACGCACTCAAGCCCCGAGCAGCGCCCTGCCCTGGCACGCAATGGCTGGCTGGCACTCGGCATGGCGGGTGGATTGCTGGGCGCGCAGATCGCCCATGCGGCGACCGGTGAATCCCAGAGCGACTTCGGTGGTGTGGGTCTGATGCAGACGCCCACGGCGCGCTTTGCACCCCAGGGCGAATTGAGCTTCACCTACAGCCGCACCCAGCCCTACAAGCGGTTCAGCGTCAACGCGGCACCCTTCGACTGGATGGAGCTGGGCTTTCGCTATGTCTCGGTGGAGACCGTCAGCTATGGCGCGGCCGCCCCAGACCGCGATTACCTGGATAAATCCTTCGACACCAAGTTCCGCCTGATGCAGGAAGGCCGCTATCAACCCGAAGTCGCGGTGGGCCTGCGAGATCTCGGCGGTACGGGCCTGTTCAGCTCCGAGTATCTGGTCGCCAGCAAGCGCTACGGCGACTTCGATTTCAGTCTGGGCCTCGGCTGGGGCTATCTGGGCACGCGTGGCGACTTCAGCAATCCGCTGGCAGTGGTGAGAAGCAGCCTCGAGACGCGCAGCGACTCGACCAGCGATGACGGCGGTGACTTCCAGCTCGGCAGCATGTTCAGCGGCAGCCCGGCCGTCTTCGGCGGCATCGAATACCAGACGCCCTGGGACCCGCTGACCCTGATGCTGGAATACGAAGGCAACGACTATTCCGACGAGCCACTGACGGTGGAGATCGAACAGGACTCGCCGGTCAATCTGGGCGCGACCGTCAAGGTCAATGACAACCTGTCGCTGCATGGCGGCTGGGAGCGAGGTAACACCGCCATGCTGGGGCTATCGCTGTCGACCAATCTGGCCGGGCTTGCCCAGGCCAAGGACGACGGCACACCGGAAGCGGTCGCCCCCAGCACCCACAGCCGTTATCGCAACGACCAGACACCCGAGGCCTTCCGCGTGCGCTCGCTCAATGCGGACGCCTCCTCGGGCACGGCATCCTCCGCCTACACCGCCAGCGCCGCCCAACCGGCAGGCGTGGCGGCAGAGCCGTCGGCCCATGAAGAGCCGTCAGTAGGTCAAGAGCCCTCCACTGAACAACAAGGCACCCTGCTGACACTCAGCTCGTTCGGCGGCGCGCCCGCGGATTCCCCGCTCGAGCCGGGTACGACTGATGGCTCCCAGGCAGAAAAGCTCCCGCGTCTTGCCGAGGTCGACTGGGACGCGCTGGCCGATACCCTGCGTGCCCAGAGCGGCCTTGAGGTGTTACAGTTGCGGGTCGAGGGCGACACCTTGATCGTCGAGGCCGAGGCGACGCGCTTCCGTGATGATCTGCAGGCCGAAGGCCGCGCCAACCGCGTGCTGCACAACCGTCTGCCCGCCGATATCACCACCTTCCGCTATCGCCTGAGCAGCAATGGTCTGGCGCTGCGCGAAGACGGTCATCCGCGTCAGCCCTTCGTGGCCGCCGCCAATGACCGTCGCTTCGGCGCCGAATACGAGCACTCCATCACCGCCCATGCTGCCTCGCCCCGTGCCAGCTCGCCCAATGGCGCCGATGATGCGGCACGTCAGGCGTCAGGGGATGGTGTCAAGCTGGCACGCGAGCCGTTCGGCTTCAGCTGGGGCTTCTCGCCGAGCCTCAAGCAGAACTTCGGCGGCCCCGATGGCTACCTCTATCAGCTCAACCTGCAGCTGGACGCCCTGTGGCGTACAGACCGCAATGGCTGGTTCACCGGCGTGGCGACCTATCAGCTCGCCGACAACTTCGACAGCTACGAGTACATCGCCGACTCCGAGTTGCCGCGCGTGCGCACCTATGTCGGGGAATACATCAAGGAAACCGACCTGGGCATCACCAGCCTGCAGTACAACCGCACCCACCAGTTCGGGCGCGACTGGTACGCCCAGGCCTACGGCGGCATTCTCGAGATGATGTATGCCGGGGTCGGCGCCGAGCTGCTCTATCGCCCAATGAACAGCTCGCTGGCGCTGGGGCTGGACATCAACCGCGTCCGCCAGCGCGAGTTCGACCAGCAATTCGGCCTGCGTGACTACTCGGTCACCACCGGTCACGCCACTGCCTACTGGCAGTCCGGCTGGCACGATGTGCTGGTCAAGGGCTCGGTGGGGCGCTATCTGGCCGGCGATGTCGGCGCGACGCTGGACCTGTCGCGCAGCTTCTCCAACGGGGTCAGTGTCGGCGCCTGGGCGACCATGACCGATGCCGGCGATGACTACGGCGAGGGTAGTTTCGACAAGGGGCTCTACGTCAGCATCCCGCTGGATGCCTTCTTCACCACCTCCAGCAAGGGCAGCACCGGCTTTGCCTGGGCACCGCTGACCCGTGATGGTGGCGCACGCCTCAACCGCCGTTATCAGCTCTACGACATGACCAGTGATCGGGACCCCGAGGCGTACTGGGATGGCATCGACAAGGTCTACAAGTAATCCGTGCGTGAGTGTGTTTCACTTCCGGCTGAAGCGTGCCGATGTTGGCGCCTGACTCACTGTGGCTGATCCTGACCTGATGAATATTCCGATTACCGACGTATCGCCGTTCCATGGCGGCGATATGATACCTGTGAACCCCGAGATCACCTGCAGCAACTGCCAGGCCTGCTGCTGCCGGCTAGAGGTCATCCTGCTCACCGATACCGGCGTGCCGGACTACCTGATCGACGAGGATGAATGGGGCGGCGAAGTCATGCGCCGCCTCGACGATGGCTGGTGTGCCGCCGTCGACCGCGAGACGCTAATGTGCACCATCTACGACCGGCGCCCGCAGCTGTGCCGCGATTACGAGATGGGCAGCCCGGAATGCGAAGACGAGCGCCTGGAAAACGGCCTCGATCAGTAGGCCGCCTGCCAGCGCTCGTCCTGGTTGTCGCTACTGGTTGTCTCTCCCAAGTGTTCTTATTGAGAGTGTCCTGTCTGAGAGCGCTCTGGCTGATGTGCATCAGGCAGTGGCGTTCGGCAGCGACGGGGCCGCTGCTGCAAGACCTGGGCTTGGCTCGGCTGCCGTGCGCATGGCACGCATGTGTCCCTTCACCTCTACCTCGCGATGCCAGCTCAGCGCCTGCTCCAGACAATGTGGCGTGTGGCCACCACGCTGACACGCCTCCTCGAAATAGGCGCGCAGCGCAGGACGATAGCTCGGGTCCGAACAGTTCTCGATTACCTGCACCGCCCGCTCGCGTGGCGCCAGACCGCGCAGATCCGCCAGCCCATGCTCGGTGACCAGGATATCGACATCGTGCTCGGTGTGGTCCACGTGGCTGGCGAACGGCACCACGCTCGAGATATCACCCCCCTTGGCCAATGACTTGGTGATGAACACCGACAGCTGGGCATTGCGCGCGAAATCGCCGGAACCGCCGATGCCGTTCATCATCCGCGTGCCGCAGACGTGGGTGGAATTGACGTTGCCATAGATGTCGAACTCAAGCGCGGTATTGACCGCGATCACGCCGAGCCGTCGCACGATGCCCGGATGATTGGACAGCTCCTGCGGGCGCAGGATCAGGCGGTCACGATAGCGCTCGAGGTCCTTCCACAGCGTGCGGCCACGCTCCTCGGTGACGGTGATGGAGGAGCCGGAGGCGAAATCGAGCTTGCCGGCATCCAGCAGATCGAAGGTGGAATCCTGCAGTACCTCCGAGTACATGGTCAGGTGCTCGAAGGGCCCTTCCTTCAAGCCACTCATCACCGCGTTGGCCATGCTGCCGATGCCCGCCTGCAGCGGCAGCAATGCCGGTGTCAGACGCCCCAGCGCGACTTCCTGCTTGAGCAGCTCGACCAGGTGATCCGCCATCCGACGGGTATCGTCATCGGGGGGCGTACAGGTCGAGGGACTATCACTGCCACGCGTCAGCACGATGGCGGCAATCCTGGCAGGGTCAATCGGGATATAGGGCGTGCCGATGCGCGAATCCGGTGCGACCACCGGAATCGGCTGCCGGCTGGGGCGCATCTGCGGAATGTAGATGTCGTGCAGCCCTTCAAGCGCTGCCGGCGATTCGAGGTTGAGCTCGATGATCACCTTGTCGGCGAGAATCGCGTAGCTGGCCGAATTGCCCACCGAGGTGGTCGGCACGATGCCGCCATCGGCAGTGATGGCGCTGGCCTCGATCACCGCGATGTCCATGTCGCTCAGTTGGTGGTTGCGCAACAGCTCAACCGTCTCGGACAGGTGCTGGTCCATGAACATCACTTCACCGGCGTTGATCGCACGCCGCAGCACCGGGTCGACCTGAAACGGCATGCGCCGCGCCAGCATGTGGGCATCCGCCATCTGGCCATCGAGGTCATTGCCCAGCGAGGCACCGGTCATCAGCGTGATGGAGAACGGCTCGCGACGCGCCTTCTCGACCAGCGCCAGCGGCAGGGCCTTGGCCTCCCCCGCCCGCGTGAAGCCGCTCATGCCCACCGTCATACCATCGTGAATCAATTCGGCGGCCTGGCTGGCACTCATCTGTCGAGACTGCCAGTCAGTCCAGCGACAGCGACGCGCGATCTCGGCGTGTTGCTCCGGGGTCAGCTCGCCGACCTCCATGCGCGCCAGCAGCGAGAACACCTCACTGGATGCAGCTGTTGCGGCAGGCGTGGCTGATGCCTCGGCAGCTGCGGAGGCTGGCACATGCTCTGCAAAGACCGCCTGGGCATGAGGCGTGACACTGGAGCGAGAACCGGATGAAGACACGACGGCAGAACCTCCTGAAGGGCAAGACACCACGAAATAAGCAAGCAAGGGGCTGGCAAGATGCTTATCAGATCAAGCATAGCCAAGCCTGAAATAGCCAGGTCTGTAATAACCAGGTCTTCAAGAACCAGGCGCTGGCTTTCAGCATCCCACGCAGCACGCCGCCCCCGCATCAGGCCTTGGTCGCAAGGCAGCGGCAGCGGCTGGAACCAGACGGTGCATAAAGGGCGACGCTGCGCGTGGCGCCAATGGCGACGGCAAGACACGAAAAAGCCCGCTCATGAGGAGCGGGCTTTCGGGAAGTGCAGATGATGACGCGAGGCGTTACACCATGCTGTCGAAGTCCATGTTGTCGAAGCTTTCCGGCGCATCGGCGTAGCCGTAGAGCGTGTTGCGACGCTGCAGGCGGAATTCGCCCAGCAGCTGCTCGTAGCGGCGTGGCACCTCGGCATTGTCACGCGTGACGATATAAAGATTTTCGTAGACGGCTTCGGTCAGCGGCATCTCGCGCACCTGACGCTGCCACGGCGAGGTCTCGAGCACCGTACGCGAGACGACGGTAAAGCCCAGACCACGTGCCACGGCGTCCAGCACCATGCCGATATCGTTGGTGAAGCCCTGCTGCGGGAAGTGGCTCATGGAGCGGAATTCACCGGAGAAGTTCTCACGCAACAAGGCACTGGCATTGTTGACGCCATCGGCGTAATTCATGAAGCCCAGCGCCATCAGCTCGTTGAGGCTGTTGCCGGCGAAGTCGGCGGGCACCACCAGGCACAGCGGCTCCTGATGCCACAGCTCGAAGTTGAGATCCGGATGCTTGACCGGCTCGGTGACGATACCCAGGTCGAAGCGACCCGCCAGCACGTCCTGCACGATCTCGGAATTGAAAGCGAAGCTGTAGCTGACCGTCAGTCCCGGATGCTGCTGCTGATAGCCCAGGGTGAACGGATAGAACATCAGCCCGACGCTTGAGGGACTGGCCACGCGGCATTCGCCGCTGTCCGGGGAGTCATCATCCAGTGAGTGCATGAACTGGGTGTGCTCGGCGAACAGCTTGATGGAGTAGTCATAGCAGCGACGCCCCGCTGCGGTCAGCGAGAACTTGCGTCCCTGGCGATTGAGCAGCGAGCGGCCCAGATACTGCTCCAGCTTGCGAATATGCTGGCTGACGCCGGGCTGGGTCATCTCCAGCTTGCGCGCGGTATGGGTAAAGCTGCCGGTCTCCACCAGTGTGATGAAGGTACGAAAATACTGGGCGTTGAACATGAAGGCACTGACCACTCACGAACGGGGGACGCGACTCGGCGCATCGTGTTGCCGGCGACGACCTGCATGACGCAACTGCCATGTCTGCACAGGTGCCACCGACCCGCAAAGCACATGATTCTACCAGAGCTGGCCGCCATGCGCAGCGCTGCGCCCCGCCACTCTCGCGTGTTAGCATCAGGGACAATGCCAGCTGCCACCCTGGCTGCGTCTGCCGTGTTCAACGCCACGGCGACGCGCCAGGGCCCGGCGCTTACCCCTGTCCTGGCCGGTCTCAACACTGGCCCGAAACACGAGATGCTTTAGATGTCTGATGCTCTGGCTGCACGCGGCGAAGCCATTCACAAGGCGCTGCTCGCCATGGAAAGCGAGTGTGCCGAAAATGACCTGTTCCCGCTGGGGTACATGATTCCCCAGGTGGAACTGGTGCTGGAAAACGCCGATTACGATCCCGAGGATGTGGTCGCGGAAGACTTTGACGCCACCTTTGAAGAGTGGATGCAGCACGCCTTTGCCCAGGACAGCATGAGCGTGGACGACCGCGAGCGCATTGCTGAACTCTGGGCAGAAGCCCGGAAACGCGCCCAGACCACCGTGGGCGCCTGACACAAGGAAGACAGTCATGAATTCTGTCACCAGCGAAGCGACGACCTATTCACGTGATGCCAGCTCCATGCTGGTCTCGACCATCATCTCGCCGGAAGGCAGCCTGGAAGTGCTCTCCCAGGATGAGGTCAATCGCCTGCGCGATACCTCCTCCAACGGCTTGCATGACATCCTGCGCCGCTGTGCGCTGGCCGTGCTCAATTGCGGCAGCCAGACCGATGACAGCGTCGCGGTGCTCAACGCACACAAGAATTTCGAGATCGAGGTGCTGCAGCAGGACCGCGGCATTCGCCTCAAGCTCGACAATGCGCCCGGCGATGCCTTCGTCGACGGCAAGATGATCCGCGGTATTCGCGAGCATCTCTCCAGCGTGTTGCGTGACATCGTCTACGTGGCCAACGAGATCCAGAACACTCCGCGTTTCGATCTCACGACCACTGAAGGCACCACCAATGCGGTGTTCCATATCCTGCGCAACGCCGGGGCGCTGAAGTCCTCGCGTGAGCCGAGTCTGGTCACCTGCTGGGGCGGTCACTCCATCAACCGCGAGGAATACGAGTACACCAAGGACGTGGGTTATCACCTCGGCCTGCGTGATCTCGACATCTGCACCGGGTGTGGCCCGGGCGCCATGAAGGGCCCGATGAAGGGGGCCAACGTCGCGCACGCCAAGCAGCGTCGCAAGCAGGGCCGTTATCTGGGCATCTCGGAACCGGGCATCATCGCCGCCGAATCGCCCAACCCGATCGTCAATGAACTGATCATCATGCCGGACATCGAGAAGCGCCTTGAAGCCTTCGTGCGCACTGCACATGGCATCATCGTCTTCCCGGGCGGCGTGGGCACCGCCGAAGAGATTCTCTATCTGCTCGGTATTCTGCTGCACCCGGAAAACAGCGAGCTGCCGTTCCCGGTCATCTTCACCGGCCCGGCGTCCAGCGCCGAGTACTTCAGGCAGATCGACGAGTTCATCGCCTACACCCTGGGCGAGGAAGCGCGCTCGCGCTACACCATCATCATCGACAATCCGGTCGAGGTGGCACGCACCATGCGCGGTGGCATCGACGAGGTGGCGGAATTCCGTCGCCAGCATCAGGATGCCTTCTACTACAACTGGCGCCTGCATATCGCCCCGCACTTCCAGCAGCCCTTCGCGCCGACCCACGCCAACATGTCGGGCCTGGCGTTGCACCGCAACCAGCCGGTACACGAACTGGCGGCCAACCTGCGTCGCGCCTTCTCGGGCATCGTCGCCGGCAACGTCAAGAAGGAAGGCATCGAGGAGATCGAGCGCGACGGGCCCTTCCGCCTGACCGCCGAGGCCGAGCTGATGGAGCGTCTCGACGCCCTGCTCACCTCCTTCGTCGCCCAGGGCCGCATGAAGCTGCCGGGCAGCGATTACGTGCCCTGCTACACCCTGTGCAAGTAATGGCCGGCTGATGGCACGCCCAGGCGTGCCGTCACTTCACAAGCCATCACAAGAACGCCCCGATCATCGCTGATCGGGGCGTTCTTGTTGGTAAGGATGATCTTGCTGACAGGATCTCAAGGGCATCAAGAATCGAGGCTCAGCTTTCCTCACCACGACGGCGCTGCATCCACATGCTGATCACATGCGCCAGCAGCCCCAGCGTCAGACCATCGACCAACACCTCAAGCGCACCCTCCTGAGGGCGGTTGAGCATCGGCGCGGCGAAGTTGAAGGCCGCCATCGCCGCCAGCCCCACCACCAGCCAGACCAGCAGACGACGCATCATCGTCGGCACCTTGGCCTTGGCGGTCTCTGACAGCTGACGATAGATATAGATGCCCAGCGCGCTGACGGCGACGGCAAAGCCGACGATCAGCATCAGCCGCGTATTCTCGCCGCTGATCAGGAAACGCGGAATATTGGCGACCATTACCACCGCCAGACCCGCCAGCACGGAGACGCGCTGCGGCGTCAGGTTGCGGGCACGCGGATGATCAGGATTCAGTTTCGGCATGTGAAGCAGTCTCGATGAAAGAACGGACAACAGAAGAAGCAGGCGGCGGGCCAGCCCACCGCCGCAGGATCAGGCCGTGGCCGGCAGGGTCGGAATCCAGCTCTCGACCCACGGCAGTGCCGCATCATCGGCCATGAAGGTTTCCATGGCGTCGATCTCGAGACGCTCGCCGTGGCGTGTCGCGCCCAGATCCGCCAGACGCTCGTCCAGATGACGCCCCGCACCGCAGTAGGTCTCGCCGTAGGAGCTGTCGCCCAGGGCGATCAGCCCATAACGCAGCCAATCCAGCGTCGGAGACTCGGCAGACAGCGCATTGAGGAAGCCGGTCAGATTGCCCGGCACATCGCCACTGCCGGTGGTGGAAGTGACGAATAGCGCCAGATCAGGGCGCGCGTCAGTCAGGTCGGCCAGTGTCGGCTGGTCGAGCACCTCGACCGTGTAGCCGGCCTGCTCGAACAACGGTTGCACCTGCTCGGCCACATCCAGTGAACCGCCATACATCGTGCCGACAAAAATCTTCAGAAGCGCCATGCATCCTTCCTTATTCGAACGATCACCCGCCAGTGGCGGGAACGTGAGTGCAGTGCGAAGAGTCGCGCAGACGCTCTCCGACATTTGGTCGCGATGGTAGCACAGCGCGCCTGCGAGACGCAGGCAACAGGCGGGCCTGGTGCGATGAATCGATAGCACAGCGCGGCCGCGAGACGCAGGCAGCAAGCGGGCCTGGCCTGATGAATCGATAGCACAGCGTGGCCGCAGGCAGCAGGAGCTGGCAGAGCCCTTCTGTGCGCCCCGCAAACGAAACAGCGCCACCGTGAAGAACACGATGGCGCTGCGAGGGTCTTGCCAGTGAAGCATCCTGCGTTGCGAGCCTGGATCACGACAGCTGGCGATGAAACCCTGTCAATTGCGAACTTGCTGGCTCAGAGCCTCTGATCAGAAGCGATACGCCACTGACAGACGCACGTCACGCCCCGGGCTGGTGATGGCGCCCGGCGTGATGCCGCGTGCGCTGTTGGTTTCCAGGAAGTAGGTGTTCTGGTCGCTGTATTCCTTGTCGAACAGGTTGTAGATACCGGCAGTCAGGGTCAGGTCCTGCATGTCACGCGGCACCCAGCTGGCGTAGACATCATGCGTGGCGTAACCGGCGCGCTCGCTCTGATCATCCGGCAGGTCGGTGAGGCGCTCGTAGGCGGTCACGGTCCAGCCGATCGTCATCTGCGGGTCAGCGAAGGTATAGCGGTTGTCCAGGCTCCAGCGATCACCGGTCTGGTTGCCCAGGCCCATGTCATCGACCACGGTCTCGCCCTGATTGTCTTCCAGGTCCATGGTCAGGTAGCCCAGCGTCATGTCCCAGCCGCCGATGCCGTAGGTGGCACGCGCCTCGACACCCTTGCTGGTGACGATACCTTCCATGTTGGTGATGGTGGTCACACCGCCCGAACTCTCTTCGGTGATGTAGTTGTCGAAGTGGGTATCGAAGTAGGTGACTTCCAGGCCAGCGCGGTCACGCTGGGTGAGGAGGTCATTGCCCTTCCAGCGCGCGCCGACTTCCGTGCTGCGCGAGGTCTCGGCCTCAAGCCCCGGCTCAACCACCAGACTCTCGCCGGGACCGACACCACCATCGACCAGGATGGCTTCACGGCCCTTGTTGCCGCGTACCGCAGTGGAGTAGCCGGTGAACAGCTCGACACCGCCGCCGACACGCCAGTTGAGGCTCGCGTTCGGGCTGACATCGGTGTCATCCAGCGTCTCGCCATTGGCGTATTCGGTCTTGTAGTCATCGACACGCGCGCCGAAGGACAGGTCCACCGCGCCAAGTGTCATGCGGTGCTGGGCGTAGAGCGCGAGGTTGCGCGCCTTCTCGTCGAAGCCACCGGTGCTGGATTCGTCGTAGACATAATCACTACCCAGCGTCAGACGGTTGTCCATGTCCTCGGGGCCGAAACGGAAGGTGTTGTTCAGATCGCCGCCATAGCTCTCGACATCGGCGTTCAGCTCGGCGCCGGTGGAGACAGTGGTGCGTTCCAGCTCGGTCTTGGTATGGAAGACGTTGGTGTGCACGTCGACCAGGCGCGAGCCCGGATCAAAGTCATAGTTGGCGGTATAGGTGTCACGGCTCAGGTCGGTATCGACCTTGGCATTGTTGAACTCCTGACACTCCATGTTGGGGCGCACGCAATAGATGCCGGTGTCCTCGTTGTGCTCGGCGCTGATGCGCAGGCTGTGAGCCCCCTGATCCAGCAGGCTGAACTTGCCGAAGTAACTGCGCTGATGGCCGCCGGTGCCCTCTTCTTCATCACCGCCGCCAGTGCGGTAGTCATCGCTGTTGCGTGCGCTGGTCGAGAACAGCAGGCCCGCATTCGGCGCGACTTCACCGTAGACGGAGAGCGTGCCCTTGACGGCATCTGCCGCGGACTCGGTGCTGCCCTTGACCATGCCACCGAAGGTCTGGCCCGGCTTGAGCATGTCCTGGGCATCCTTGGTGACGAACTTGATGCTGCCGCCCAGGGCGTTGGGGCCATTGTCGGCGGCGCCCGGTCCGGCCTGCACTTCAGCACGCTTGAGCAGTTCCGGCTCGATGTTGAAGCTGGAGCTGTGGTGGAACAGGTAGCCGTTCTGGCTGGCACCATCGACGCTGATGTTGAGGTTGGTGTCTTCCAGACCACGCACGTAGATCTTCTCGGAAGAGGCGGTAGTGCCCCCGACGGTGACGGACGGCGTATCACGGAACACATCCTTGAGATCATGCGCCTGATGCAGCGCGATCTCGTCGCTATCGATGACCGCCGTGGCATTGAGGCGATCGTCCTCGATCTGCAGCGTGTCCATCTGCAGCGTCTCTGCATGGGCAGTACTGGCACACAGCAGCGCAATGGCTGCCACCAGCGGACGCGGAGTGAAAGCAGTGGCGCGGGAAGCGCTGGCTGCCACGCACGGAGAGAGGCGATCGGTCATGAGCGGAGAGTTCCCAAGAGTAATAATAATAATGATTCTTTTTGCGAACGAGATAATGCACGCGTTTGCACATTTGCGTCATCAACACTCCCTGCAACGCCGCTCTGCAATTTCTGCAATCAATGCGCGTCACTTCTCGCCTTCTGCAGCGCCAGATGGTGCCTGAACTGCCAAGAACGGTCCGATTTGCACATTTTTTCACCCGTGCAGCCACCAGATTCGCTTTTTTATCACCTGTCTGTCATCAGATACGGAACCATCGCCAGCCACTGACGTCTTAGCCGACATGCCTCGACAAGTGCTGGCCCACGCAAATTTCTCGCTTCACGGCAGGGTTTCGTCCTGCGGAGATCGGATTTGCGCAATGTGTGCGACTTTGGATGCAACACTACGGGCAGAGTGATATAGTTAGCGTGCTCAGATTAAGGGCGCTTGCTGTCACGCCAGGACAGTGCCCCTTCATGGCCTCGGCCCTGAAGATATCTGCAGCAGATGCAAGACCTGTCGCCGTGCGCTGAGGTGCTCGGCCGGCAGTGACGGTTGTTGATCGATGAGCGCGTCTTTGCCCGGGGGCATCCCCCTGCGGCCTGAGGGGCACGGTCATCGACAGGCAATCCGTTGTGCAGCGACTGGCGCTGCAACGGGCCCGTTTGGCCCGTACAAGGTGGGTGTTTCCCTGACGGCACACCCCGACCCTCTGAACAACCGGACCTATTCGATGAGCGATATCGACGCCTATAACACCTTCCTGATGGTCGCAGACCTCGGCAGCCTCTCCCGCGCAGCAGAACGTCTGCGCCTGCCCAAGTCCACCGTCAGCCGTCGCCTCGACGCCCTTGAGGGCCGTTTCGGCACCCGCCTGGTCGAGCGTGGTCATCGTGGCATTCGCCTGTCAGAAGCCGGCGAGACCCTTTACCGTTACGCACGCTCGATGGCCAATCTCGATGATGAAGCGCACCGCGCCATCGAAGACCGCCAGTCAGACCTCACCGGTACCATCCGTATCCACGCCACGCCGTCGCTGGGTCGTCACTTCCTGGGTCACGCGCTGACCAGCTTCCTGTCGGAACACGAAGGCGTCGATATCAAGCTGAAGCTGTGGCACAACGGCCGCGAGATTCTCGAGAACCAGCCGCACCTGGTCATCGGCTTCCCGCATCTGGCCGGCAGCACCCATGTCTTCCGCCCGCTGACCCACTGGCATCAGGCGGCCTACGCGGCCTCTCACGTCGAGAACCCGGAAGAACTGCCGTGGGGCGAGCTGGAGCCGCTGGTGTCAGGCACCTCCCTCTCGCGTCACCCGGAAGACCCGCGCCCGAATCACATCCAGTCAGATGACCTCGAAGTCCTCACCGACTACGTGGCCGATGGCCTGATTCGCGCCGTGCTGCCGACCGACTGGGTCAACACGCTCAGCGAGCGCAACGGCCAGTCCTTCAAGCGTCTGGAATGCGACGAGATCCCGCCGGTCGAGATCGGCATGCTGCTGCCGCGCGGCCCGATCCCGACCCGCGTGCGCATGCTCGCCGACTGGCTCGCCCGCGAGATCGGCAAGACAGAGCCGGAACGCGTCACCGCCAAGGCCGCCCGTCGCACCGTCAGCGAAGCCGCCACCACCACCGGTTGATGGCAGCGATGCCATGCTGTCGCCCTCCTCTCGCTTGAGATGAACCAGCGCAGCCCACAGCAAAAAGGCCAGCCCTCAGGGGCTGGCCTTTTGCGTTCTGGCTTGTCATGTTTAGCATGTACTGAATCAACGACAGGCAGGGCTTCTCATGTGGCAACGCGACACGCTCACCCTCTCCGCCCGCAAGCGCGGTTTTCACCTCATCAGTGACGAGGTGGAGCAGACATTGGCCGAAATGCCGCCGGTCAGTGTCGGCCTGTTGCATGTACAGCTGCTGCACACCTCCGCCTCACTAACCCTCAACGAAAACGCCGACCCCGACGTGCGCCACGACATGGACGCCTTCCTGCGCCGCCTGGTACCCGGCAACCTGCCCTACTTCCGCCACACGCTTGAAGGCGATGACGACATGCCCGCCCACGTGCTCGCCAGCCTGCTCGGCACTCAGCTCACCCTGCCCGTCGAAGCCCGCCGCGGCGTCAATCGTCTCGCCCTCGGCACCTGGCAAGGCATCTGGCTCGGCGAACACCGCGTCCACGGTGGCAGCCGCAGGCTGTGTCTGACACTGAGTGGAGAATAGACTGACTATCCCCCCTCTCACATTCAAACAGCAATATAAATCTACATTAAAACTAATACTTCAACTTATTCTTTTTCGCTTCATTTCTATTTGGCTTTGTCCTCTAACAGAAATATTTAGCAATGAAGACAATTTTTGCTTATCCTTAAAGTTGACCGGAAACATATAAATATGGCGCACAACAAGCTCTTTAACTATACGAGCACAGACAGTATTATCGCTTAATTTAGTCATACAAGTCTCAATACTATCAATATTAATCTTCTTGAAAAAATATAACTCTATAGACAACTTCAACAAGTGTAATGCGGGTGTGGGCTCTCGATCTTCAATCATTCTATATATTTGCATGGCTTCCTTAGAACCGACAGAAGTAGATATCTTTCTGACTACAGCATTAATAACCCCATAAGTTAAATGAAGATATGCATTTTCCGCAAATTTTTCAACCTGACTATTACTTAATTCAGGATTTTCTTCTAAGTGACTAGATATCACCTTAACAATTTCTTTTTTAGATGCGTCTGAGATTACAATAAAATATTTCAAGAATCTTAACCCAGCATTGATTCCAGACTCTGCCAATAGGGTTAGTGAGTCCCTACGTAAAGATGCATGTCTATTTCTAATTATCTGGCCAGCAACCTCCATCCCCTTAAATGTTTTATTGATGTTTGCCAGAAGATCCGGCGACTCATCTTGGAATTCTTCATCAGATGTAACTTCATGTTTATCTAGCTTTTCATTATACTCATCTCTTTCTCGCTGTATCTCACGTTGCTCAATAATCAACTCAGGTATTTGACGCATGAAGTCATCCATGAAGGCAAGCTGTCGTCTATCAAGAGTTGCCGAGAGATGCTCACTAAACAAGTTTGAAAGTACATCTTGAATCTTATTTATGACCCATGTTTCTTTTGTATGATGAGTCACAAATATCAGTATATTCGCACAATCCTCGCGATGCATGTTATCAAGCAGATAGTCTACTTTAAGCTGAACTTCTTCATATTCAGAATACGCCTCAGAGATCTTCTTACCCACAAAAAAATAATATATATATGGATATTTAAAATCTATACCGAGATCTTTGTGGCACAATATAGAGTGCTTGACCAATTTTGGCATTACGACTTCTTGTTCTATATCCAAGTACAAATCACAATATTCGTTGAAAAATACCCTCAGCTGCTGATTATTAAGCCCGCCTTCATTAATAAAGATTTTCCAAGCAAGCTCAGTCAATACATTTAAGTATTTATCGTATTCATTATCATGTATTTTAGCATTAGAAAATGCTTGATAGATTAGCTGTTGATAGCAATGTCCGTGTGATGAAAGCTCTAGACTCAGCTTAGAGTTAGCCTCGAACATCTGCAGAAGCATGAGTATGTAGATTGGTTTTGGCGGAACTATGTTTTTCTTTACTACAGAGTTAATAGCATCTTTCAGCTCGTCACATTTAGAGTATAGCTCTTCATCCGATATGGTCTCAATTACACCGAGTGAGATCCAATTACGAATTAATTCTTCGCGCTTTTTATTACCAAAAACCAGAATGTCAATTTTGTCAAAGTCATCTAAGGCTGGGATCTCGTCCATAAGCAAAGAAAATGACGATTGTACTGTAAATATGCATTTTTCGAAAATACTACAAAGTTCAAAAATAAACTTGTCACGGAATTTTTTATTCAAAGGAACCTTATCAAGGTTATCAATAATAACAACCTTGTCAGGGGTTTCCAAATAGTTGTCTAGAGTTATGCCTTCATATTGACGCGCTAACTCTTTAGCAATCAAGCTTAGGACGCTCGAATCTTTAACTTCCTCACCATTAATTATCAATGGTAAGTTTGAGCAAATCAGCAAGCTTTTATAGTAATACTTCAACAATGAGGTTTTCCCTTGTTGCTCATCTCCAGAAATAACAATGCGAGAGCAATCGTTTATAACATCCTCAGCACTTCTAAAAGACTTTAATTCTTTATTATTTTCGTTTAACAACTCTACATCTGGTACTACATACACATCTGAGAGCTTGACTTTTTTAACATTTCGATGGGTAAGAGTGATTTCGGTATCTTCGATCCATTCATTTATATAAGGACTAACAACAAGGCCGTCTTCATCACTTGAAATAAAAGCTTGCGACTTATCTGCTTTTGGAACAAATTCATTAATATGTTTTCGTATACCAGAAACAACATTTAACCAAGCTTCATCTAAATTACCCCATGTGTCAATAGGCTTAGCATCTTTAGGCAAGCCTTGGAATTTAGCTATAGGGGAGCTTGACCAATCTGTAGAGCGGACAATAATTGGTATAAGTTGAGCCTGCCCAGCATCATGCATTTCAATAGCTTTGCTAGCTTCTATATCTATACAGTAGTCAGAACTCAAGAAAGATGAACTGACAAGAAATAATATCAAGTCTGAATCTAAAAGCTGGCTAGATATTTCCGCCGACCAATCGGAGGCGGGAATAATTTTTCGGTCATTCCACTCTGTTATATCTCCGTTCCTTACCAACCCTGATATATGCTCAACCAGCTCATCTTTAAACTTTTCATCTTTATGAGAGTAACTAATAAATACTTTTGATGGCATGTTTAATCCCTTAAACCTTAGAGTTGTTTTATTACAGCAGCCAGCTTAATCCAAAAACTTTAAACGTTTCTAGAATGATAGCAGCTCAACGCTTTGAGCATAATCCATAGAACACATTTTCAAGCGTGAGCACACTAACAGTTTCTTGAATCTAAGATCAGAGAAATAAAAAGTCCAGTCACAAATAGTCTTTCGCTTTCACCACAACTATATTGTCAACCGCCTCGCCCTCGGCACCTGGCAAGGCATCTGGCTCGGTGAACACCGCGACCACGGCGGTAGCCGCAGGTTGTGTCTGACGCTGAATGGAGAATGAAAAAAGGCCGCGAGAGATCGCGGCCTTTTAACTTTAGAAGTTACTAAAAAACACGGGCTTATCGCGTCGAGTCCTCGTCCCCTACCGTGCCACCCATCGGGTCCATGGCGCGGCTGGAGGGGTATTTGTAGGAGGCGAAGCGCACGGCGAGCACCGAGAGGGCGAGGAAGAAGATGCCGCCGCAGAGGTAGAGCAGGCCGATATCGGGGGCCTTGTGATGGGAGACGTCGCCGATGAGGTAGCGCGTCAGCGCGGTGATGGCGATGTAGAGCAGAAAGCGGATCGGCAGGTGGTTGGTCTTGAAGTAAATACCGACCATCGCGCCGAGTTCGAGATAGATGAACAGCAGCAGGATGTCATCGACGCTGGCCGAGCCCTTGGCGAACATCTCGAAGAAGGCCGATACCGAGGCGATGGCAATCGCGCCGCCGATGGCGAACAGGCCGAGATAGTGGAAGCCTTCGACCAGGAAATTGCCGATCGAGTTGGCTTGCTTGTGCATGCGCTCCCGATGCTTGTCTAGCCTGTTCATGCCGCGTGTCCTCAGACAGAAATGATGAGAAAGAGACTGCAATATCGGTGCCGCGGTCGTGATGAAGGCAAGAGTGGGCCACCGGACCCGCGCAGGCGCTGCCTACCAGCCGAGCGTCTGCTTGACGAAGGGAATGGTCAGCTTGCGCTGGGCGGAGAGCGAGGCGTTGTCGAGTTCGCTCATCGCCGCGAACAGGCCCGGCAGGCTACGCGGCCCGCGATGCAGAATGTAGCGGGCGACTTCGTCGGGCAATGCAAGGCCGTGGTCACGTGCACGCAATTTGAGCGCTTCGAGGCGCTGGGCGTCATCCAGCCCCGAGAGATGGAAGGTGACGCCCCAGGAGAGGCGCGAGGCGAGATCCGGCAGGATGACGGGCAGCAGACGGGGCGCGCAGCTGGCGCTGACCAGCAGATGCCGCCCGCCATCGCGCAGGCGGTTGTAGAGGTGGAACAGCGCCTCTTCCCAACGCTGGCGACCGATCACCACATCCAGATCATCGATGGCGACCAGGTCCATCTCGTCCAGCCCTTCGAGCATGTGCGGCGGGAAATGGCCCAGCTCATTGAGCGGCAGATAGAAGGCACGCTTGCCCTGCTCGCCCGCCAGATGGCAGGCCGCCTGCAACAGGTGGCTACGTCCACTCTGCTCGCCGCCCCACAGATAGACGAAGGGCTCCCCGCCGTCGGCAAGTTGGCCCTTGAGGGCCTCCGCCAGCGAGGTCGAGGTGAAGTGGTAGTTGTCGAAGGTCGCAGCGTCACGTACCCCGACGCCGAGTGCCATCTGTCCCTGAGTCATTGCCATCCGTCATGCTGATTGTTGTTGCCGTGATCTCGTCTCTCGATCACTGGGTATCCTCTGCCGCCGGCGGTGCTGGCTGATCGGCAGCCACCGCGGGGCGAGAATCACGCTGTTGGTCATATAAAGTACTGTTTTTATAGCGATCATGCAGATAACGCAAGAGCACCATGATCACGGCCGCCACCGGCAGAGCCAGCAGAATGCCGGTAAAGCCGAACAGCTGGCCGCCCGCCATCACCGCGAAGATGACCGCGACCGGATGCAGGCCGATCTTGTCGCCCAGCAGCAGCGGCTGCAACACCACGCCTTCCAGCAGCTGACCGAGCGCGAAGACTCCACCGACCGCCAGCAGCGCCCACCACTCGCCGAACTGGAAGAAGGCCACCGTGGCCGCGATCAGGATCCCGACGATGACGCCCAGATAAGGCACGATACTGGCAAGCCCCGCCACCAGGCCGATCAACAGCGCAAACTTGAGTCCGATGATCGCCAGGCCGATTGCGTAGACGATGCCCAGACTCAGCATCACCAGCAGCTGCCCGCGCAGGAAGGCACCCAGCACCTCATCACAGTCATGCGCCAGACGAGTGGCGGTGGGCTCCATATAGCGCGGCAGCAGGCCCTGCAGCTTCTCCTTCATGCGGTCCCAGTCCAGCAGCAGATAGAAGGTGACCACGGGAATCAGCGCCAGATTGCCCAGCCAGATGGCCATCGCCAGCCCGGACTTGGAGACGGTACCCAGAAGTGCTGCGGCGAAGGTGCCGGTCTCTTTCCAGTTGCCCAGCAGCAGCGAGCGGACCTGATCGAAGTCGGCACTGAAATCCAGTCCGGTGAACGCCTGGATCTCCGGCAGCACCGTCTCGCGTATCCAGTTGAAGACCATCGGCATGAAACTGATCAACTGCGCCAGCTGACGCCCCAGCAGCGGCACCAGCACCAGCAGCGCGATCAACAGCACCAGCGAGAGCACGCTGAACACCAGCGTGACCGCCAGATGGCGCGACAGGCCCTTGTCTTCCAGCCAATCGGCCAGCGGGTCACCCAGATAAGCGAGAATCATGCCGATGAAGAACGGCATCAGAATCGGTTCGAGCATCACCAACAGGCCGAGGAAGGCCACACCTGCGGCCAGCAACCACCATTTACGCTGCATCTTCACTCCTTGAGACAAGCCGTGGGGCACTCGTGACGGCTGACTGCCGACGGCGCACGCATCACCCATTGTTGCCTGTCGCCGAGTCACCCACAAGACACGCGCCGCTCACGCGTCTGACATTGCCTTCCCCGGCGCCACCCAAGGTGCGACAAGGCTTGCCATGACTGGCGTGGCGGACTTTTCACATTTTGATGCGGTTTTGTGAATCGGCACAGTGTCAGCTGCGAAGCGCAATGCTACAATGGCCGCCTTTCTTTTCCCGCGATCGATCGTGTCTCACCGCCCAGGCCGCACCGACAGGAACCTCACATGACGCAACGCCCCCAGGACTCCTCGCCCAGCAAGACTTCCTTGAGCTACAAGGATGCAGGTGTCGATATCGATGCAGGCAACGCCCTCGTCGAACGCATCAAGGGTGTCGCCAAGCGCACTCACCGCCCGGAAGTGATGGGTGGTCTGGGTGGCTTCGGCGCCCTGTGCGAACTGCCGGCAGGCTACCGCCAGCCCGTGCTGGTCACCGGTACCGATGGCGTGGGCACCAAGCTGCGCCTGGCCATGGACCTCAACCGTCACGACACCATCGGCATCGATCTGGTCGCCATGTGCGTCAATGACCTGGTGGTCGCTGGCGCCGAGCCGCTGCAGTTCCTCGATTACTACGCCACCGGCAAGCTCGACATCGACATCGCCGCTGACGTCGTCACCGGTATCGGCGAAGGCTGCCTGCAGTCCGGCTGCGCGCTGGTCGGCGGCGAGACCGCTGAAATGCCGGGCATGTACGAGGGCAGCGACTACGACCTGGCCGGCTTCTGCGTCGGTGTGGTCGAGAAGTCCGAGATCCTCGACGGCAAGAAGGTCGGCGCAGGCGACGTGATTCTGGGTCTGGCCTCCTCCGGCCCGCACTCCAACGGCTACTCGCTGATCCGCAAGATTCTCGAAGTCGCCGATGCCTCCCTGCTCGAGCAGGAAATCGACGGCCAGCCGCTGGCTGACGCCCTGATGGCGCCGACGCGCATCTATGTCAAGCCGCTGCTGTCGCTGCTCAAGGAAAGCGGCCTGTCCGTGCACGCCATGTCCCACATCACCGGTGGCGGCCTGCTCGAGAACATCCCGCGCGTGCTGCCGGAAGACTGCACCGCCGAGATCGACGTCGCCAGCTGGAAGCGTCCGGCGGTCTTCGACTGGCTGCAGCAACAGGGCAACGTCGAAGAACACGAGATGCACCGCGTGCTGAACTGCGGTGTCGGCATGGTCGTGGTGGTCGCTGAGTCCGACGCCACCGCCGCGCGCGCCCACCTGGAAGCCCAGGGCGAGACCGTCTTCACCCTCGGCAGCATCCGCGCCCGCAACGGCATGGAAGAGCAGGTCCAGCTGGAGAATCTGTCCGCATGATCGAACCGAATACCAACGCCTCCAACGGTGACACTCTCGGCGGCTTCGGCAACGGTTTCGAGGCAGACGATGCACCGGTTCGCCCGCGCGTCGTGGTACTGATTTCCGGCAGCGGCAGCAATCTGCAGGCGCTGCTGGAAGCACAGGAACACGACGAGCTGGGCGGTGATGTGGTCGCGGTCATCTCCAACAAGGCCGATGCCTACGGCCTGGTACGTGCGCGCGAAGCCGGCGTCGATGCCGTGGTGCTGCCGCATGATGAGTACGAGAACCGCGAGCACTACGATGGCGCCCTGATCAAGGTGATCGAGCGCCACGAACCGGACCTCATCGTGCTGGCCGGCTTCATGCGCATCCTGTCGCCGATCTTCGTGCAGCGCTTCTTCGGCCGACTGATGAACATCCATCCGTCACTGCTGCCGGCCTGGCCGGGCCTTGATACCCATCGCAAGGTTCTGGAAGCCGGCGAGAAGGAACACGGCGCCAGCGTGCACTTCGTCACCGAGGAGCTCGACGGTGGCCCGGTCGCGATCCAGGCCGTCGCCAACGTGCTGGAAGGCGATGATGAAGCCAGCCTCAAGGAGCGCGTGCACACGCGTGAGCACCTGATCTACCCGATCGCGGTGCGCTGGTTCCTCGAAGGCCGCCTGACGCTCGACGGGGAAGTGGCCAAGCTCGACGGCCACAATCTGCCGGTGGGCGGCCTGCGCCTCTCCCACGCCGATGTGGAAGAAGAGCTCAGCGATGAGCTGCCGGAAGGCGAGGAAGACTGATCAGTGACGTTGCCTTGCTGGCAAGGCCGACTGAGCTGATAGCAAGTTGATAGCGCGCTGACAGCGAGCTGAAAACAGAAGCCCCCGCGACATGCAAATGTCGCGGGGGCTTCTTGTTTCTAAAGCTTCACTTCTCTCTCGGCGACTTTCGCGTTCAGAAGGTGTAACTCACCCCCACCTCCCCGCGCGCCGTCACCTCATCCCAGGTCTCGATGCCGGCGCCCAGATGCAGCATGGCATTGCGGCCCAGCTGCATGCGCCAGCCACCGTCGACACGCAGGTAGTTGTCGCTGCCGCGATCGAGGTCCTCGGCGCGGTAGGCATTGGTCGGCAGGCTCGCCAGTCGCACCTCGGCGCTGTCGGCGTCATCATCCAGTCGCTTGCCGTAGGCCAGCTCACCATAGAGGCCGAAGCCTTCCGCGATGGCGCGGTCGACCATGAAACCGGCCTCGACCCGGCGATCGCGCAGCGTCTGATCCGAGACGCTCAGGGCGTTGGCGGCAGAGCCGGATTCGGTGTAGCCATCGATGTCGGACTCGGTGTGGCGGTAGGCCACGAAGGGCGCGTTGTACCACAGCGAGTCGGCGGCGGTGAGGCGATAATCGAGACGCGCCTCGGCGCTGAAGCCATCGCCATCGGTCTCACCGGACAGGGTGCGCGATGACTGGCCCAGCGCGACATGGCGGTCGAGGTCGTAATCGAAGTCGCCGTAGCTGGCCACCGCCTGGACGCCAAACCTGCCCAGCTGCTGACGGGCGAACAGACTGAACACCTGCCCTTCCAGCTCAAGCTCACTGCCATCATCGACATCGAAGTCCGCATTGCGCTGACTGACCGCAACACCGCCCCAGGCCTGGCCGAGCGCGTTGTCCAGCGGCAGCATCACGCCGACAGCCGCACCGCGCTGTTCGCTATCAAAGCCCTGCTGGCCGCTGGAAGTCTCGCCATCGCCGGTGCCGCCACTGGCCGAGCCGATGGCGAACACGCGCACGCCCTTGTCCTCGCCATCGCCGGAGCGCTGCTTCTGCGCACCGGGGCGCAGCTCATCGGAGAGCGAGCGCTGACTGGCATTGAGCGCCCCCGTGCCCAGCTGCGGCGCCAGCCCCAGTACCGAGGGCGCGGCGAGCATCGCATAGGCGTAGTCGGCCAGAATCTCCTGGCCAGCGGTGGTCGGGTGCACGCCATCATTGAACAGCAGCTTGTCGGGATCTTCCGCGGCGCCGCCCAGCCCGTAGGGCGTGACGTTGCAGCTGTCGGAGAAGCACACCTGGGTCAGCGGCACGTCGCTGGCAAAGCCGAACTCGGCCGGCGATGCCAGTACCTCCTCGAGAATGCCGACGGTATCGAGCCGGATGATGTTGACCTCACCATCCAGTGCCGCCAGTCGCTCGCCCAGCGCATCATTGAAGACGCCTACCAGCGCGGAGGTCCCCGCCGCCTGCGCGGCACCCGCCGACTGACCTGCCGGCGTGCTGCCGACATCCGGCAGGTTGGAAACCATGATAGTGGTGGCACCCGCCGCTGCCAGTGCCTCCACCGCGGAGGCCAGATTGCCGGCGGAGGCGACCGCCGTGGCCGGTGAGGTGATCACGCCCTGCAGGAAGTCATTGCCACCGCCATTGACGTAATAGAGGGCGTCCGGGTCGGCACTGCCGCCGGTGCTGACCAGATAGCCATCCTCGACCCTGAGCACCGTGCCCGCGCCCGGGCTGCCCGCGGGGATGACCACCTCGGAGCCATCCTCATCTGTCACCGAGGCCAGAATCTGCGCCGTGGTATAGCCGCCCACCGCGTAGTTGGTGCCGTCACTGAAGCCGGCCAATTGATAGATCACCGAGGTGGAAGGCTCTGCCGCCAGCCCCAGTTCCGTGGCCAGCAACTGGGTCGAGACGCTGCCATAGGCCGAGTTCTCGTAATCCGGACCGCTGCGGTTGGTGAAGCGCAGGCTGTTGAGGCCGCCCAGGGTGGTATCGGGGAACTGACCGGAATCGCTCAGGCTGTCGCCGAAGAGATAGAGATTGGAATAGGCCTGCGCGGGAGTCGCCAGCAAGGTGGTGCTGATGGCGAGGGCGAGACCGCTGAGGGTGAAACGTTGGACCAGACCGCTGGCGCTGGCCGGAGGGAATACAGCGCGATGTGAACGCGATGGCATGGCGTGCCCCTTGCTTGTGGGAGGTATCCGTCCTGCAGCCACTCTGAGGGTGGCCTGCAGACAAGCATAGGCAATAAAACAGGTGATTGAATCACATGTTTTATTCAACTTCCGGCTAAGACTCAGCGCCTTGCAAGCGTGCCACGTTCTCGCTACTTGCCACCGGCGTCTCTCTTGCCACCATCATCACAGCTCGGCACACATCGCCACGAGCAGGCACAAAAAAGCGCCTCCCGAAGGAGGCGCTCCTGACTTTCCACACTCTTGTCTTGCCGCGCGCAGGTCACTTGCGTAAACGCAGTCCCCAGGCGCGCAGCAAGGGGTATCAGGTACGCGGCAGTGTCACGCCACGCTGGCCCTGATACTTGCCGCCGCGATCCTTGTAGCTGGTCTCGCAGACTTCATCGGACTCGAGGAACAGCATCTGCGCCACGCCTTCATTGGCGTAGATACGCGCCGGCAGGTTGGTGGTGTTGGAGAACTCGAGGGTGACGTGTCCTTCCCACTCCGGCTCCAGCGGCGTCACGTTGACGATGATGCCGCAACGCGCGTAGGTGGACTTGCCCAGGCAGATGGTCAGCACGTTACGCGGAATGCGGAAGTACTCGATGGTACGGGCCAGCGCGAAGGAGTTGGGCGGAATCACGCAGGAGTCGCCCTTCACGTCCACGAAGCTCTTCTCGTCGAAGTGCTTGGGGTCCACCGTCGCCGAATGGATGTTGGTGAAGACCTTGAACTCATCCGAGCAGCGCACATCGTAGCCGTAGCTGGAGGTGCCGTAGGAAATCACACGGCGCTCATCGTGAAAGCGCACCTGATCGGGCTCAAAGGGTTCGATCATGTCGTGGCTTTCGGCCATGCGACGGATCCACTTGTCGGATTTGATGCTCATCGAGCGTACCTGACTGACTGATGGGGAGAGACGCGTGAGCGCCATGAAACGCGGGCCAGCATGATACCGGCCCGCTGTGTCGCTGGAAACCTCGCGACGCGCGGCTTGTGACTGTCGCGCCGGGCTCAGCTGAAGCTGATGCTCGGGCCTTCATCCGCGCCGGCGGTATCCAGCGTCTCGATGACCTGACGCGCGATGGAGAGGAAGCACTTGGCCACTTCGCCGTCCGGCTCCGCGATCACGCTGGGACGACCGCCATCGGCATTCTCGCGAATGCTCAGGGTCAGCGGCAGCTGGCCCAGCAGACGAGTCTGGTATTCCTCGGCGATACGCTCACCGCCACCGGCACCGAAGACCGCTTCACTGTGGCCACACTGGCTGCAGGTATGCGTGCTCATGTTCTCGACCACGCCCAGCACCGGCACCTTGACCTTGCGGAACATCTCGATGCCCTTCTGGGCATCCAGCAGCGCGATGTCCTGCGGCGTGGTGACGATGACAGCGCCGGAGACCGGCACCTTCTGTGACAGGGTCAGCTGAATGTCACCGGTGCCCGGTGGCATGTCGATCAGCAGCACGTCCAGCTCGCCCCAGGCAGTCTGGTTGAGCAGCTGCTGGAAGGCACCGGCGACCATCGGGCCACGCCAGACCATCGGGTCCTTCACGTCGACCAGATAAGCCATCGACATGGTCTTGATGCCGTGCGCCTCGATGGGGCTGAAGACCTGCTCACCGGCCATTTCCGGACGCTGGCCGGTCGGCACGCCGAACATCTGCGCCTGACTCGGGCCGTAGATATCGGCGTCCAGCAGGCCGACCTTGAGACCTTCCGCCGCCAATGCCAGCGCCAGATTGGCGGTGACGGTGGACTTGCCGACGCCACCCTTGCCGGAAGCGACCGCGACAATGTGCTTGATACCTTCCATACCTTGAAACTCCTGTGACGGCCTGCGCGGCGCGATGAACGTGGCGCGCAGGCGTCTGAACTGTCAGCGAAAAAAGCCGTGGAACACGATGGGCACAGTATGCCTGCCACCGCGATACGGGCCAAGCCGATGCACCATGTCCCAGGAAACCATGCCCACGGGGGCAATCAGAAGCGCACGTCGACCGGCAGGAAGCGCCACTCGCCCGGCGCCATGCGGCCCAGCAGAATCGCGCCCAGGCGCAGACGACGGACCTCGATGACCTTGAGGCCCTGCTCCTCGACCGCACCGCGGATACCGCTCACCGGCACTCGCTTCATGGCGATGCGCAGACGGGTGTCGCTCTGCCAGCTGATGCTGACCTTGGGCTTGCGCCCGCGGATGTCGGCGCACAGCGCGAAGCCGATACGCTTGAGGCCGTCGTCATCAAGCGTCCCTTCCACTTCGACGACGTATTCCTGCTCCAGCTGGTCCAGGTCATCACCGAGCTTGCGGATCACACCACGATTCTGTGACCACACCGCGAGACCGGATTCATCCTCGCCGAGCTCGGCCAGCGGCTGCTGAGACAGGAAATGCACCTTGAGCCAGTCGGCACCACTGTTGTCCAGCGCACTGCGCGGCGCACCGTCACGCAGGGTCAGCGGGTCCGGCAGCGGCGTGCCCGGCGGCTGATACCAGACCAGGGTCATCGGCTCGATGGGGGCCATGCTGGCGCCCTCATCGACGGTGACTTCCTCATCGGTGACCTTGAAGAAAGGCGCTTCCACGATCTCGCCCGCGACACGAACCACCCCCTTGGCGATGAGATGCTCGGCCTCACGGCGCGAGATGCCCTGCTGATGGGCCAGAAACTTGGAAAGACGGACGGGTTCGGTCATGGGGACTCTCGAGGCAGCGACGCAGGCAACAGGCAGAGCAGCAGCACGCAGAAGCGCAGATAGAAAAGAAGTGGGACGCCTGACAGGGTCATCAAGGCTGGCCCGCCATGATAACGGCATGAGCCGAGGATGGCACGGACGAGACGCGCTGAAGATGCTAGGCTGCGTGGCCGGAAATCGGCGCGGGGGACTTCAGCAGATCATTTGATGCTTTTCACCAAGCTCCTTGACGCTTTCTGCCAGCGCATCTGATCCACTGCGCCGGCTCACCTGCCCCGCTGGAGCAAGCCAACTGACCGCCTCTGACAAGCCTGATCATGCGCTGACAGGTATGCTGCATTGCCCGCGTCATCGCCACGCAACCGCGTGATGCCACTTGCGGAACCCTTTGCGCGGCAAAGCGTCAGAGTTGCGTTGAAGCTCACTCTGGACCATCGAAGATCAGGGTCAGGCAAACTGATGCGCTTGCGCGTCGACTGTCGCTACCGAGGAAGCCGGTGGCCAACGCTTCAGTCTCCGTCAGTGACTCGCCAGCCAAAGGTGTGCGATCAACCCGGATTGACCCTGCGCGCCATCACGCCTTGCTGCGCTTCCCAGGCCACGTTCACAGGTATCTTGCATGCGTTTACCCCTTACATCGCGCCGTCCACTGACTCACACGGGGCGCTACGCCATCAGCAGTGCACGTACTCTTCGTCATCTGGTACTGGTCTTCGGCCTGACGCTGGCCGCGGGTTGCTCTGCGCCACACGCCTCAGACGCGCCTGCCGCACCGACCACCGCGGCCAAGGCAGCCGTCAAGGCCGAACGACTGGAAAGTCTGCTGGTGCAAGGCGAGAGCGATGTGCCCAGGAACCTGCTGCTCAGCAAGGCCGGCGCCAAGGCGATCGACCCCAATGGCCAGCGGCCGGTGGATGACCCGCTGACCTGCCTGGCGCGCGCCGCCTACTGGGAAGCCAAGGGCGAAGGCAGAAGCGGCATGCAGGGCATCGTCAATGTGGTGATCAACCGCGCCGCCGATCCGCGCTTCCCCGATAGCCTGTGCGGCGTGGTCAAACAGGGCGGCGAGAGCGGCAGCTGTCAGTTCTCCTGGTGGTGCGACGGACGCTCGGACAGGATCCGCGAGCCGGAAGCCTACGCCGAGGCACGCGACGTGGCCCGTCAGGCACTCAACCATCAGCTGGAAGACGTCACAGACGGTGCCCTCTACTTCCACGCCCGCTACGCCACGCCCTACTGGGCCAAGCGCTTCGTGCGTACCGCACGAATCGGTCAGCACCTGTTCTATCGCAACTGAGCACGAGTCGCTGCTGCTGGATGACCGCTGTTGAGAGCCAGCCGATACTTGCTCCATAAACCCTGCGACCAGAAGCCACAAACACGACGCCCCCGCTGCCATTGGCAGCGGGGGCGTCTGCATGAGAGCGGGTTGTCGCCTACTTGTCCGGCTGGGCCGCCAGCTTGGTGCGGATGAACTCGCTATGGCTGACATGCAGCAGCCCGGCAAGACGGCGGATACGATGCTCCTCCTGAGGGTCCAGCTCGCCATCGGCGTAGGCCAGCTCCCAGAGCATGCCGATCAGTTCGGTGCGCTCCTCAAGGCTCATGTGCTCGTTGAGCTGCTTGACGAAGCGGTAGTGATCCGTGGCCTGCTCGGCATCCTGCTCGGCCTGGGTCAGCAGGCTGGCAAGTTCCTCATCCCCGAGCGAGAAGCGCTCGGCCAGCTGGCGCGCCAGGGCTTCACGTTCACGCACATCGAGATGGTCATCGGCGCGCACCACCTCGAACATCAGCACGGCCATGGCGAGTTCAGGGCCGGGTTCATCGTTGGGGCGGGCATTGCTGCCGGGCATCATCACCTGACGAATGAGACGATTGATCTGACCGGCGACGGATAGCTGAGCTGGCATGCTGACCTCCAGGAACGGAAAATGTAGTGTCCTTGAATCCTTCATGAGGGCTGCGGCACGGGTTGCAACCTCGCAGTTGCGCACGGCCGCGTTGCCGGTGACGCGACGCGCCCTTCGCGCCGCCCGCACCTTCGCGATATAGTAGCGCCCATCCCGACGGGGCGACGCGTTCGCCCCTATCACGTGTCATTCCGGCGAGCCGCTGCCCCTTCACGCAGCAGGCGCCCTTTACCGTCAAGACGAGGCCTCATGTCAGCGCGCAAGATTCTGGTCACCAGTGCCCTGCCCTATGCCAATGGGTCGATCCACCTGGGTCACCTGCTTGAGTACATCCAGACCGACATCTGGGTACGCTTCCAGAAAAGTCGTGGCCACGAATGCCATTACGTGTGCGCCGATGACGCCCACGGTACCGCCATCATGCTGCGGGCCGAGCAGGAGGGTGTCACCGCCGAGCAGCTGATCCAGCGTGTGAGTGACGAGCACCAGGCCGACTTCGCCAAGTTCGGCGTCGGCTTCGACAACTATCACTCCACCCATTCGCCGGAGAACCGGGCCCACAGCGAGCGCATCTACCTGGCGCTGCGTGATGCCGGCCATATCGCCACCCGCGATATCGAGCAGATGTTCGATCCGGTCAAGGGCCTGTTCCTGGCCGACCGCTTCATCAAGGGCACCTGCCCGAAGTGCAAGACTGAAGACCAGTACGGCGACAACTGTGAAGCCTGTGGCGCGGCCTACACGCCGGCCGAGCTGATCGATCCGGTCTCTGCCATCTCCGGTGCCACGCCGGAAATGCGCACCTCCACCCACTACTTCTTCAAGCTGCCGAACTTCGCCGAGTTCCTCAAGGAGTGGACCAAGAGCGGCCGCGTGCAGAGCCAGATTTCCAACAAGCTGCAGGAATGGTTCGAGGCGGGACTGGCCGAGTGGGACATTTCCCGCGATGCGCCATACTTCGGTTTCGAGATTCCCGACGCGCCGGGCAAGTACTTCTATGTGTGGCTGGATGCGCCGATCGGCTACCTCGCCAGCTTCCAGAACCTGTGCGAGAAGCAGGGCATCGACTTCGACAGCTACTGGAAGGCCGATTCCGATGCCGAGGTCTATCACTTCATCGGCAAGGACATCGTCTACTTCCACGCCCTGTTCTGGCCGGCGATGCTGGAAGGTGCCGGCATGCGCACCCCGACCGGCGTCAACTGCCACGGTTTCGTGACCGTGAACGGCGCCAAGATGTCCAAGTCACGCGGCACCTTCATCAAGGCCGATACCTACGCGCAGTTCCTCAACCCGGAATACCTGCGCTACTACTTCGCCGCCAAGCTGACTTCCGGCGTCGATGACCTCGACCTCAACCTCGACGACTTCACCGCCCGCGTGAATTCCGACCTGGTCGGCAAGGTGGTCAACATCGCCAGCCGCTGTGCCGGTTTCGTCAAGAAGTTCGGCGACGGCAAGCTGTCCGCCACCTGCGCCGAGCCGGAGCTGGTCGAGCGCTTCATCGCCGCTGGCGAAGGCATCGCGGCGGACTTCGAAGCCCGTGAATTCGCTCGCGCCATGCGCAAGGTGATGGAACTGGCCGATGAAGCCAACACCTACATCGCCGACAAGGCACCGTGGGCGATGGCCAAGGAAGAGGGCCGCGAGCAGGAAGTGCTCGACGTCTGCTCCGTGGGCATCAACCTGTTCCGCCAGCTGATGGTCTATCTGGCGCCGGTGATTCCGGAGCTGACCGACAAGGCACGCGACTTCCTGAACCTCGAGAGCCTCGACTGGGCCAGCCGCGAAGACGTGCTGACCGATCACGCCATTAACAAGTTCAAGCCGCTGCTGACCCGCGTCGAGCCGGAGCGCATCGACAAGATGCTCGAAGCCTCACGCGAAGTGCTGGTCGAGGAACAGAAGATCAAGGACGGCACCGCCAAGGCGGAAGCAGAAGCCGCTGCCGCACCGAGTCCGCTCAATGCCGACCCGATCGCCGAGGAGATCGACTTCGACACCTTCATGAAGACCGACCTGCGTGTGGCGAAGATCGTCAAGGCGGAGCACGTCGAGAAGGCGGCCAAACTGCTCAAGCTGACATTGGATATCGGCGGCGAGACCCGCACCGTATTCTCCGGCATCAAGTCCGCCTACGCGCCGGAAGCCCTGGAAGGCCGCCTGACCGTGATGGTCGCCAACCTGGCACCGCGCAAGATGCGCTTCGGCGTGTCAGAAGGCATGGTGCTGGCCGCCGGTGACGACGAAGGCATCTACCTGCTGGAGCCGCACACCGGCGCCAAGCCGGGTCAGCGCGTCACTTGATACAGTGTTGATACAGTGATGATGCACTGATTCAACCTCGCTGAAGGCTCTTCAGCACAACGCCCCGCCAGAGACTCTCTGGCGGGGCGTTGTCGTACATGCGTCACATCCGGGCGGCGGAACGGCTACTCGTAACGGCGACCGGCATGCTCCAGCCAGCCACCCACATGGCGGCCACCGGGATCATGGTGCGTCCAGTGGATCACGCCGCCCTTGTCGGTCCACTCGTATTCCCCGTGGAAGCCGATGCGATCACCTACCTGAAGACTGTCGATACGCGGTGCCAGATCGATGTTGTGCGCCACCAGAATGGTGGTGCCACCCGCGACCCGAATCAGGAACTTCTGGTGACGGCTGCCCTTGAGATCATCCCGGAGCAGACGTATCACCTCCCCCGTGCCACGTACCTGAACATCACTCTGCTGCGCACTGATGGCGCGCTTGAGTCGGCTTTCGTCCGCCGAAGAGGCACCTTCCCCCTGCGTCGCCTCGGCCTGCGGCGACTGGAAGTCATTCCACAGCTGAGAAAGCGAGAAGTTGCCATTGCCCGTCAGCTGCGAGATGCCCGCCATCGCCACCACCAGGATGATGACCCATAACGGCCGACGGCCGCGTGTTCCTGTCCTGCGCATATCCCGCTCCTTGTGCCACCTCCGGGTGACGTGAAAGTCTCTGACCACGTCACAATCAATAAAAGTAATAAAGGAATTCTTCTTTATTACTTCAAGAACCAAGCAAAACGCGAAACAATAGCCGTCTCATGCTGGCAACACTCCGCCTGGCTTGCCACGCTACAGGCTGTCGGCCAGCAGCATCTTGCGTATAATACCGCCGCGCTCGACGATCCCCTGCCCCGCAGCTTCCTGACAGCTTGCGGCGGCCATAGCCCTGATCGCCTGCGAGTGCCGGTTCAAGCATGCCGCGAACACGGAAGCGCCTTCGAAACACCCTGACCGAGCGACGCCCCTGATGAGTGAATACCTTCTTATCCTGATCAGCACCATCCTGGTCAACAATTTCGTGCTGGTGCAGTTCCTCGGCCTGTGCCCCTTCATGGGTGTCTCCAACAAGCTGGAGTCCGCGATGGGCATGTCGCTGGCCACCACCTTCGTGCTCACGCTGTCGTCGATGTGCGCCTACCTGACCTATCACTTCATCCTCGCGCCGCTGGGGCTCGAGTACCTGCGAACCATCGCCTTCATCATGGTGATCGCCGTGGTGGTCCAGTTCACCGAGATGGTGGTCAAGAAGACCAGCCCGCTGCTCTATCAGGTGCTGGGCATCTTCCTGCCGCTGATCACCACCAACTGTGCGGTGCTTGGCGTGGCGCTGCTGACCCTGAACCGCAATTCCAGCTTCATGGAAGCCACGCTCTACGGCTTCGGCGCGGCCGTCGGCTTCTCGCTGGTACTGGTACTGTTCGCCGCCATGCGCGAGCGTCTGGCCGTCGCCGATGTGCCGCGCCCCTTCCAGGGCCCCGCCATCGCGATGATCACCGCCAGCCTGATGTCGCTGGCCTTCCTCGGCTTCTCCGGACTGGTGCAGATCTGACATGCTCGAATTCTTCAACGACCATACGCTGATCTCCGCGATCGTCGCACTGGTGGCCATGGCCGTCGTCTTCGGGGGGCTGCTCGGCTTTGCCGCCGTGGCCTTCAAGGTCGAGGGAGACCCCATCGTCGAGCAGATCGACCAGCTCCTGCCGCAGACCCAGTGCGGCCAGTGTGGCTATCCGGGCTGCAAGCCCTACGCCCAGGCCATCGCCGAAGGGGATGAGATCAACAAGTGCCCGCCGGGCGGCGAGAGCACCATCGCCTCGCTGGCCGACCTGCTGGGCCGCGAGGCCACGCCGCTGGATGGCGATGCCGACAACATCCCCAAGGTGGCAGTGATTCGCGAGGACGAGTGCATCGGTTGCACCAAGTGCATCCAGGCCTGCCCTGTCGATGCCATTCTGGGTGCCGCCAAGCACATGCACACCGTGATCGCCGACGAATGCACCGGCTGCGACCTGTGTGTCGAGCCCTGCCCGGTCGATTGCATCGACATGGTGCCGGTCGCCACTGACGTGCGCAGCTGGCACTGGCCGCAACCGGCGGGCCCGACCCGCGACAATGCCCGCTTCAGCGGCAATCTGATCGTGACCGATGCCGCCGATTCTACTGCCACATCTGCAAGGAATGTCGCCTGATGGTTCTGTCGTTGTTCAAATCCATGGTGACTTCCCGTTCTGCCACGAGCACTGCTGCCCCGCGCGCGACAGGCAGTGACAACGCTCCCCGCGTATTCGACTTCCACGGCGGAATCCATCCGCCGGAGCACAAGGCGCTCTCCAACCGCGCCCCGCTGGTAGCCGCCCCGCTGCCTCGTGAGGTGGTGCTGCCGCTCAGTCAGCATATCGGTGCGCCCGCCCAGCCACTGGTGGAGATCGGCCAGCGCGTGAAGACGGGCGAGCTGATCGCCCGCGCCCAGGGCATGATCTCCGCCCCGGTGCATGCCAGCATCACCGGCGTGGTCACCGCCATCGAGCCACGCCAGATTCCCCACGTCTCGGGTCTGGAAGACCTGTGCATCGTGATCGAGCGCGACGGCGAGATCGATGAATGGGCGCGCCTGGAAGCCTGGCGTGACTGGCGTCAGCAGGAAGCCCAGGACCTGATCCAACGCCTGCAGGACGCCGGCGTGGTCGGCCAGGGCGGTGCCGGCTTCCCCTCGGCGGTGAAGGCGCGCGTACGTGAGCGCCACGCCATCGATACCCTGATTCTGAATGCGGCGGAGTGTGAGCCTTACATCACCGCCGACGACCTGACCATGCGCACGCATCCGGAAGCGCTGATCGAAGGGCTCGAGATTCTCGCCAGCCTGATCGGCCCCGAGTGCATCCTGATCGGTATCGAGGACAACAAGCCCGAGGCCGTCATCGCGCTGGAACAGGCGATTCGCGCCCGCCGCGCCGACAAGCGCCTGCCACCGCTGGATTCACGCCTCGAAGTCGTGGTGGTGCCGACCAGGTATCCCTCCGGCGGCGAGAAGCAGCTGATCAAGCTGCTGACAGACCGCGAAGTGCCCAGCCGTGGCCTGCCCGCCGATGTCGGCGTGGTGGTGCACAATCCTGGCACCGTACGCGCCGTGCAGCGCGCGGTCTGCTTCGGCGAGCCGATGATCTCGCGCGTCGTCACCCTGACCGGCGAGGCCCTGCAGCACCCGCACAACGTCGAGGCGCGCCTGGGTACCTCCATCGCAGACCTGCTGCGCCTGGCCGCTCCTTCTGCAAGCGGCATCGCACGCCTGGTGATGGGTGGCCCGATGATGGGCTTCACCCTCGAGAGCGACGCCCTGCCGATCATCAAGACCACCAACTGTCTGCTGGCCTCCTCCCCCGAGTCACTGCCGGCACCGGCGGTCGAGCAACCCTGTATCCGTTGCGGCATGTGCGAACAGGCCTGCCCGGCCGAGCTGTTGCCGCAGCAGCTCTACTGGTTCTCCAAGGCACGCGAGTTCGACAAGGCCGAGCTCTACAATCTGGCGGACTGCATCGAATGCGGCGCCTGCTCCTATGTCTGCCCCAGCCAGATTCCGCTGGTGCAGTATTACCGTTTCGCCAAGGGCGAGATTCGCAGTGCTCAGCATGAGGCGCGCAAGTCCGAACGCGCCCGTCACCGCTTCGAGTTCAAGCAGGCGCGCATGGCGCGCGAGGAAGCCGAGAAGGAAGCTAAGCGCCAGCAGCGCGCCCAGGCGGCCCAGAAGTCCGCTGCCGCCCGCGCCGAAGCCAGTGCCAGCGCAGACACGACGTCGACCTCGGTCTCCACAGCGACCGCGGCTGCCCAGCCGGCACCGGCCACCGACATCAAGGCCTTCAAGACGGCGCGTGCCGCAGCCAACATCGCCCTCAAGAAAGCCGAGAAGGCGCTCAAGGCCGCTCAGGACAGTGGCGAGAGCAGCACCAGTGATCTTGCGGCGCTTGAGGCCAACGTGACCGCGGCCAAGGCCAAGCTCGCCAGCGCCGAAAGCGCCCTCAAGGCCGCCAGTGAGGCAAGCGAGTCCGCCGCTGCGGCCCCCGCCTCTGCTGCCACTGGCACGTCCGCCCCCGCCGCCGCAGCCCCGGCTGCCGCAGCTTCGGCTGCCGCAGCTTCGGCTGGCGACCTCAAGGCGTTCAAGACGGCGCGTGCCGCCGCCAACATCGCCGTCAAGAAGGCCGAGAAGGCCCTCAAGACCGCCCAGGACAGTGGCGAAGGCGACATCGCGGCGCTGGAGGCCGGCGTCACGGAGGCCAAGACGAAACTGGCCAAGGCCGAAGCCGACCTCAAGGCTGCCAGCGAGGCCAGCGAGTCAGCTGCTACTGCGGCGGCCAGCACTTCCACCACAGGTGCGGCTGCCGACCTCAAGGCGCTCAAGACGGCGCGTGCCGCCGCCAATATCGCGGTCAATAAGGCCGAGAAGGCCCTCAAGACGGCACAGGATAGCGGTGAGGGTGACATCGCGACGCTGGAGGCCAGCGTCACGGACGCCAGGGCGCGACTTGCCAAGGCCGAAGCTGACCTCAAGGCCGCCAGCGAGCCCGCTGCCCCTGCGCCGGCCAGCACTTCCTCGACAGGCGCGGCTGCCCCCGCAGCCGCAGCGCCGGCTGCCGCAGCGCCGGCTGCCGATCTCAAGGCACTCAAGACGGCCCGTGCCGCAGCCAATATCGCGGTCAAGAAGGCCGAGAAGGCCCTGGCCCGCGCCAGCGAAAGCGGTGAAGGCGATATCGAGGACCTGCAGACCCTGCTGGCCACGGCACAGGAAAACCTGCGTGCCGCCGAGGTCCGTCTGACCAGTGCACAAGCTGACGGCGCTGACGCGCCGCCTGCCGCCAAGGGCACGGGCGAATTGATTCCCGAAGCGCCCACGCCCGACGCGGGTTCTGTGGGGCGCGGCAGCATGGCCAGCAACGTGACGCTCTCCCAGGCCGAGATCGAGGCATCACGCGCCGAGAACCTCGCCAAGCGTCACAAGCAGGTCAGCATCGCGGTCAAGGCGGCCGAGGCGGCCCACCGCAAGGCCGAGGCGGCATTGAGCGAGGCGAATGACGAAAACCGTCAGCGCCTGGCGACCAAGGTCGACCGCACGCGCCGCAATCTGGAACACGCCCGCGAGTCATTGGCCGAGGTGCAGGCACTGGTGGACGCCCAATGAGTGACCTGAGCCCCTCTAGCGCGCCAATGGCGACGCATCCTGAAGCACGCCTCGTGTCATTGCCCATTTACCGCAAGGATCTGACCGTCTCATGAGCCTGATGCATGCAAGCTCCCCCCATGCCCATGGGCCAACCGCCACCTCGCGCGTGATGGCCTGGGTGCTGGCCGCGACGCTGCCGGGCATCGCCGTGCTGTGCTGGCATTATGGCTGGGGTGTGCTGTTCAACCTCGTCTTCGCCTGTCTGGCGGGTATCACCCTCGAGGCACTACTGCTCAAGCTGCGTGGCCGTCCGGTCAGCTTCTTCCTCAAGGACAATTCGGCACTGGTGACCTGTGTGCTGCTGGCGGTGTCATTGCCGCCGCTGGCGCCCTGGTGGCTGGTACTGACCGGCGTGATCGCGGCGATCGTGGTCGCCAAGCAGCTCTATGGCGGTCTGGGCCAGAATCCGTTCAATCCGGCCATGGTCGCCTATGCGCTACTGCTGATCTCCTTTCCGGTCGAGATGTCGCGCTGGTCGGCCCCCGATGGCTTCGCACTCGGCTTCGCTGACAGCCTCAAGCAGTTCTTCGGCGTGATCACCACGCCAGATGCCCTGACCGGCGCCACACCGCTGGACGCCTTCCGCAACAAGGGCGAGCTTTCCAGCAGCGAGTTCTGGGCAGACCCTAGCCTGCTGCCCGCCGCCAACCTGCTCGCCTGGCAGCAGACGGCCATCGCCTGGGGAGCCGGCGGCCTGGTGCTGCTGGCGCGCCGCCTGATCACCTGGCATATCCCGGTGGCGATGCTGGGCAGCCTGGCGATGATCTCCGGCATCTTCGCCTTCGTGGATGGCGAGCAGCACGCCAGCCCCCTGTTCCACCTGCTGTGCGGTGCGGCGATCTTCGGCGCCTTCTTCATCGCCACGGACCCGGTCACGGCGGCGACCTCCAACAAGGGCAAGCTCTATTACGGCGTCGGCATCGGCGTGCTGATCTACCTGATTCGCGCCTTCGGCGCCTATCCTGACGCCATCGCCTTCGCGGTGCTGCTGATGAACTTCAGCGTGCCGTTCATCGATTACTACACCCAACCACGCAGCTATGGTCACAAGAAGGCCCGCCGCGGCATCAAGCTGGAGGACAAGGCATGAGCCTCACGCCTGATCAGCCCGAACAGCAAGCTCAGGCCGCCCACGGCCTGAAGCACACCATCGCGCGGGCCGCGCTGGGCCTGGCGGTCTTCGCCATCGTCACCGCCGGCGTCGTCGCCATGACCCAGATGACCACCGCCGAGACCATCGCCGACAACGAGCGTGCCGCCCAGAGCGCGGCGCTGGCCGAGATCATCCCGCCGTCGCTGCACGACAATGACCTGCTCGACGCGGCCTTCGTCCTGCCGCCCTCCCAGGTGCTGGGTCTGGAGAGTGCCGATACTGGCTGGCGCGCCACCCAGAATGGCGAGACCGTCGCGGTACTGCTGCCGGTGGTGACCGGCAAGGGTTACAGCGGCGATATCCGCCTGCTGGTCGGTATCCGTGCCGATGGCAGCGTGGCTGGCGTGCGCGCCGTCAAGCACGCCGAGACCCCGGGGTTGGGCGACAAGATCGAGGCGCGCAAGTCCGACTGGATTCACGAATTCGATGACCAGACACTCAGCTCGGTGGAGTGGAAGGTGAACAAGGATGGCGGTGATTTCGACCAGTTCACCGGTGCGACCATCACCCCGCGCGCCGTGGTGGGTGCCGTTCGTCAGGCGCTGATCTACTTCATGGCGCATCGCACGGCGCTGCTGGCCGGCGACAGCGAGACGCTGACCGCGACCCGCCGCGCCGCCAGGGCCCAGCAAGGCACGCAAGCTCCTAGCGCTGATGGCACGCTCACGCCATCAGCGCCTTCTGAACATGGCGGAGACGAACCTCATGAGTGATATCTCACTTGGCAAGATCAGCCGCGACGGCCTGTGGGACAACAACCCGGCGCTGGTGCAGCTGCTGGGCCTGTGCCCACTGCTGGCCGTCACCGCCAGCGTCGTCAATGCCATCGGCCTGGGACTTGCCACCCTGCTGGTGTTGATCGGCTCCAACGTGGCGGTGTCACTGATCCGCAATCTGGTGCCGTCGGCGGTACGCCTGCCGGCCTTCGTGATGATCATCGCCTCGTTCGTGACCTGTGCCGAGCTATTGATGAAGGCGTATACCTATGAGCTCTATCAGATTCTCGGCATCTTCATTCCGCTGATCGTCACCAACTGTGCGATTCTCGGGCGTGCCGATGCCTTCGCCGCCAAGCACCCCGTGCTGCCGGCCGCCACCGATGGCTTGATGATGGGTCTGGGGTTCATGGCCGTGCTGGTACTGCTGGGCGGCATGCGTGAGCTGTTCGGCCAGGGCACGCTGTTTGCGGGCATGGAACTGCTCGTCGGGCCGATGGCCGCCGACTGGCAGCTGACGATCTTCCCGGATTACTCCTTCCTGTTCCTGGTACTGCCACCCGGGGCCTTCTTCTGCATGGGGCTGATCATCGCGGGCAAGAAGACCATCGATGAGCGCCTCGAGCAGCGCCGCAAGGCAGCCAACGCCGATGCGCCCAAGGTGTCGCGTCGCGTGCGGGTCACCGGCACGATTTCCTGACTTGCGCAGCCGCGCCTCGCTCCTGCCCATCCCCGCCTGCGATTCACCGTGCTCCAGGCGGGGTTCGACCGAAACTCGCTGACCTGACATCGAGCTGCCATGAACGCCCAGAAACGCCTCGAGATCTTCACTCGCCTGCGCAACGAGAACCCTGAACCACGCACCGAGCTTGCTTGGTCGACGCCCTTCGAGCTGCTGATCGCGGTGCTGCTCTCGGCGCAGGCCACGGACGTGGGCGTCAACAAGGCCACGGCGAAGCTGTATCCGGTCGCCAACACGCCGGAGAGCATCCTCGCGCTGGGCGTCGAGGGCCTGAAGGAGTACATCAAGACAATCGGTCTGTTCAACACCAAGGCCGAGAACGTCATCAAGACCTGCCGCATGTTGATCGAACGGCATGGTGGTGAGGTGCCGCAGACCCGCGAGGCGCTGGAAGCGCTGCCCGGCGTGGGCCGCAAGACCGCCAACGTGGTGCTCAATACCGCCTTCGGCCAGCCGACCATGGCAGTGGACACGCACATATTCCGCGTCTCCAACCGCACGCGCATCGCCCCGGGCAAGAACGTGCTGGAAGTCGAGCACAAGCTGATGCGCCATGTGCCCAAGGAGTTTCTGGTCGACGCCCACCATTGGCTGATCCTGCATGGCCGCTACACCTGCGTGGCACGCAAGCCGCGCTGCGGCAGCTGCATCATCGAAGACCTCTGCGAGTACAAGGACAAGGTCGACCTGTAACGCCTCGGGGCACGAGGATTTGATGACGTCTTCATCATCAGGGGCTTGATGACGGGAACTTGATCACCAGGCGCCTGGAGATAGCTCCGACCCTGCATGGACTGCATGCGTGACCTGCATGCGTGATCTGCATGCGTGATCGTTGATTGAACATGGGCCCTGCTTCCCCGCCTATTCAACCGAGCGGCAACGTAGACTGAGAGCACAGACCGTCGCCTCAGGAACCTGCCATGACCGCACCTTCCGATGCCGGGGATCGCCGTTCTCCGCGTCCAGAAGGCTCCGACGATTCCCGCCAGCCTGATGACACGAGCCTGCACTCGCGCCTGCAGGAGATGTCGTCACGTCTCGAAGCACTGGAAGCCGAGAACCATCTGCTGCGCACTCTGGTCGACACGCATCCCGACATCCTGTTCATCAAGGATGCCAAGGGGCTGTTCCGCTTCGCCAATCGCACCCTGACCGACTTCTACGGCACCACGCTCGAGGACATCATCGGGCGCGACGACAGCCACTACACCGGCAATACCGAGCAGAGCCACTTCTTCCGGCGCAGCGTTGAGCAGGTAATCAGCAGATTCGAGTGCGAGACGGTCTTCGAGGATGCCACCGACGGCACCACCGGCGAGGTCAACCACTTCCGCTCCATCAAGCAGCCCTTCCATGACATTCACGGTCAGCCGCTGGTCGCCGTTCTGGCGCATAACATCACCACCGAAGTCCGTGAACATGAGCGCAAGACCCGCCAGATCGACCACATCTATGACACGTCTCTGGAAGGCTTCTGGGACTGGAACATCCTGACCAGTTCCGTGACGCACAATCGCCGCTGGTCACAGATTCTGGGGATCCCGGAGAGCGAGCTCAGCAACAGCCTGGAAGAATTCGCAAGCCTCCTGCACCCCGAGGACAAGCCCGAGGCGATGATCGCCATCCAGGACTGCATGGCGGGCAAGACGGCCTATTATCATCGTCACCGCATGTTGACCCGCGGTGGCGACGTCGTCTGGGTGATCGACAAGGGCGATGTCATCGAGCGGGACAGCGAAGGCAATCCGCTGCGCATGATCGGTTCGATCACCGATATCACGCGTATCGTCGAATCAGAGGCCCTGCTGCACCAGCACAGTCGCTTCGACTCGCTGACCAAGCTGGCCAACCGTGCCACGCTGATCGACAGTCTGCAGCAGGCGATCATCATCACCGATGCGCGTGACACCCACGGCGCGCTCATCTTCATCGATCTGGATCACTTCAAGAAGATCAACGACCTGCTGGGGCATACCACCGGCGACCATCTGTTGATCGAGGTGGCGCATCGCCTGAGCTCCACGGTGCGTGACAGCGATCTGGTGGCGCGCTTCGGCGGGGACGAGTTCGTCATCCTGGTACAACCCCTGAGCCATGATCCACAGACTGCCTGTCGCGAACTGGATGAGCTGATGGAGCGCCTGCAGCAGGCGCTCAACCAGCCGTATTCGCTCTTGGGCCCACAGTCGCAGCCGCTGCAACATCACAGCTCGGCGAGCCTGGGCAGCATCATGTTCCATGATCGCCATCTGAGTGCGGAGGAGCTTATCCGGCGCGCGGATATCGCGATGTATCGCGCCAAGGAGGCCGGACGCAATCAGACCGTGCGCTTTGATCCCAGCATGCGCGTGGAGCTTGAGCGCGCCGTGCAGCTGGAAAATGACCTGCGCCGCGCCATCGAGAATGAAGAGCTCTACGTGGAACTGCAGCCGCAATTCGATCGGGGACTCAAGCTGGTCGGCGCTGAGTGCCTGTTGCGCTGGCGACACGCCAAGCTCGGCAATATCTCGCCCTATGAATTCATTCCGTTGGCCGAGAAGAGCCAGCTGATCGACAGCCTCGGCGACTGGGTACTGGAGCAGGCCTGCAAGCTGCTGGAGGACTGGCAGAAAGGCACCGCCTTCGCCAGGCTCTATCTGTCAGTCAATGTCAGCGTCAAGCAGCTGGACTCCCCTCACTACGTCGGCAACGTCGCCAAGGCACTCAACCAGCACACGCTGGACCCGCAATATCTGCAGCTGGAGCTGACCGAAAACGTCTTCGCCACCGACATGCCCGCCACCGTGGCACGCATGCACGAACTGCGCTCGCTGGGCCTGCGCCTGTCACTGGATGATTTCGGCACCGGCTTCTCCTCCCTGACCTACATCAAGCACCTGCCCTTCGATGAGCTCAAGGTCGACCGCAGCTTCGTCAATGATCTCGAGAACGACGAGATGAATCGCCGCATGGTGAACTTCATGGTGCAGCTGGGGCGTGAGCTGGGCATGTGTGTGGTGGCGGAAGGGGTCGAGACCCCCAGGCAGCGCGAGCTGCTGCTGGAGATGGGCTGTGATGCCCTACAGGGTTACCTGATGGACAAGCCCATGTCGATCGAGGCATTCACCGCCAGGTATCAGCTCGGATGACAGCGCATCCGCGTCTTTCATGGCACACTGGGGCCTCTTTTCTGTCTGGACGTCATGCGTTATGGAAGATTTCTTCAACTGGATCGGCACACAGCTCGGTGCCGCCATTCGTTTCATCGTCGAAGGCCTGGGTGGTTTCTTCGCCAACTTCGATGATGCCCTCTCGGGATTCTTCAATGGCTTGACCGGCGAACTGGGACTTGGCACATCACTGTTCAGCCTGCTGGGCCTGGTATTGGGGCTCTATCTGCTCTTCAAGGGCATCACATCGCTATTGAGAGGCTCCATCATCGGCGGACTATTGATGACCTTCATCGGCCTGACCTTCCTCGGCTGGATGATTACCTGACGCGCGCGATGCCCCTGAAAGCGACGCCTTGAAAGCGACGCCTTGAAAGCGATAACCGTGAAGGCGATACCCTGACGGGACTCGCGCCAGGCTCGTGACATGAAAAAGCCCCTGCCGATCGGCAGGGGCTTTTTCATGTCAGCGGCAGTCATCACCATGCGCACGATGACTGCCGTCTATCTTCAAGGGTGAGATCAGAAGATCAGGCCAGCGCCTTCTCCACGACTTCATACAGGTTGTTCGAGAGCTTCTCGCCACGGATACGCTCAAGCTCTGCCTTCATCAAGTCCTGACGCTTGGCATCGAAACGCTTGTAACGCGTCAGCGGCGTGATGATGCGCGCCGCGATTTCCGGATTCAGACGATTGAGCTCGATGACCACATCCGCCAGCAGACGATAGCCTTCGCCGTCGAGACGGTGGAAGTTGACGCGGTTCTGGCCGGCGAAGGCGCCGATCAAGGCACGCACCTTGTTGGGATTGGTCAACGAGAAGGCCGGGTGCTCCATCAGGAAGCGCACGCGGTCCAGCACATCGGCCTGCGGACGCGTGACCTGGATCGAGAACCACTGGTCCATCACCAGCGGATCATGCGACCAGCGCTCGGCGAAGGACTTGAGCGCCGGGTCACCCAGGTCGGTGCGTGAGGAATGCACCAGCATCGTCAGCGCGGCACGCACGTCGGTCATGTTGTGGGCCGCCGCCAGCTGGGCCTGGGCCAGACGCACGCCCTCCTCGTCCTCGATGCTCATCAGATAGCTGAGCGCGGCATTCTTGAGGCTGCGACGCGCCATCTGCTCGAAGGTCGGCGCGTAGTCGCCCTGCTGCGCGTTGGCGTGATAGAGCGCCACGAAATCGTCGCGCAGCGCACTGGCCAGCTGTGCCTTGGCGGTCTTGCGCGCCCAGTGGATGGCATCGACATCGACGACACTCTGCTGCTCGGCGATATAGGCCTCCGAGGGCAGCGTCAGCATCTCGGCCAGCACCGCACGATCGGAAGCTTCACTCTGGAGCAGGAAGCGATAGGCGGCCAGCAGGCGCTCATCCAGCTGGGCCTCCTGCTCGCCACGCTGCCAGGCCGCCATCAGGTCTTCAAGCGCTGCCATGGCCAGACGCTGACCGGCATCCCAGCGGTTGAAGCCATCGCTGTCGTGCTGCATCAGGAAGGCCAGCTGCTCACGGCTGTAGTCAAAGGCCAGCTTGACCGGCGCCGAGAAGCCGCGCAGCAGCGATGGCACCGGCTCGGCATCGCCAGCAAGGCCGGTGAAGACGAAGGTCTGCTCGGCCTCGGTCAGCTCCAGCACGGTTTCCGTGCCCAGCGCTTCGCCGTCGAGGGTCAGCGTCAGATCGCTGCCATCGGCCCCGACCAGCCCCATGCGCACCGGAATCACCAGCGGCAGCTTCTCCGCCTGCCCCGGTGAAGGCGGCGTGGACTGACGCAGCGTGAGAGAATAGGTACCTGCCTGGGCATCGAAGGTGCCACTGGCGGCGATGTTCGGTGTGCCCGCCTGGGAGTACCAGCGCATGAACTGGCTGAAGTCGCGACCGGAGGCTTCGCTCATCGCGCTGATGAAGTCCTCGATGGTGGCGGCGCTGCCATCGTTGCGCGCGAAGTAGAGGTCACTGCCACGGCGGAAGGCTTCTTCGCCGAGCAGGTTGGCGACCATGCGCACCACTTCGGACCCCTTCTCATAGATGGTCAGGGTATAGAAGTTGGAAATCTCGATGTAGGACGCCGGGCGCACCGGGTGCGCGGTGGGCCCGGCATCTTCGGCGAACTGCGCGGTACGCAACATGGCGACGTCTTCGATGCGCTTGACCGGCGCCGAGTTCATGTCGGCGGAGAAGGTCTGGTCGCGATAGACGGTGAAGCCTTCCTTCAGGGACAGCTGGAACCAGTCACGGCAGGTGACACGGTTGCCCGACCAGTTGTGGAAGTACTCATGCGCGACCACCCCTTCGACGCGCTGGAAGGCGGCGTCGGTGGTGGTGTCGGGGTTGGCCAGCACGCAGGCGCTGTTGAAGATGTTGAGGCCCTTGTTCTCCATCGCGCCCATGTTGAAGTCGTTGACCGCGACGATCATGAAGATGTCGAGGTCATATTCGCGACCGTAGACTTCCTCGTCCCACTTCATGGACGCCTTGAGGGAGTTCATGGCGTGCTGGGTCTTGTCGAGATTTTCCGGCTCGACCCAGATTTCCAGCGCGACGTCACGACCACTCATGGTGGTGAAGCTGTCGTCATGCTTGACCAGGTCTCCCGCTACCAGCGCGAACAGATAGCACGGCTTGGGATGCGGGTCCTGCCAGGTGACGAAGTGACGGCCGCCTTCGTGCTCGCCACGCTCGATGGGGTTACCGTTGGAGAGCAGAATCGGGTAGCTGTCCTTGTCGGCGATGATGGTGGTGGTGAACACCGACATCACGTCCGGACGGTCCGGGTAGTAGGTGATGCGGCGGAAGCCTTCGGCCTCGCACTGGGTGCAGAACATGCCCGAGGATACGTAGAGGCCTTCCAGCGCGGTATTCGCGGCCGGGTCGATCACCACTACCGTCTCGAGCTCACAGTTGGCCGGCAGACCGGCCAGCGTCAGGTGAGTCTCGTCGAGCTTGTATTCATCACTGGCGAGCGCTCGCCCATCGACACGCACGGACTCAAGCGTCAGATGCTCGCCATTGAGCACCAGCGGGGGCGTGGCATCACTGCCCACGGCGGCATCGGGATTGGCCTCCAGGGTCAGTACGGTCGTGACACGGGTCGCGGACGGTGCCAGATCAAACGTCAGGCGGGTGTCCAGCACACGCCAGGCGGGTGCCTGATAATCGGCAAGATGAATCGCTGCAGGTTGTGACATCAAAGACTCCGCAATCAGCGCCGCGGGAGAGGACTCCTCACGGCAGGAAGACAGCGGACAGCGAGGGAGAAGACACCTCACCTGCCCGCGATGAAGCGCTCATTCGCGCGGAAGGGATTCGCCACTGACGGCAAGGTTCGCCCCCTCGCCCTTGGGCTCCGGGCGCGTTGCCAGCCAGAGTGCCAGCAGCGACAGGAAGATCAGCAGCGAGACCTTGACGGCCAGCACTGACACGGTGAACAGGATGATCAGCATCGAGACGGCCAGCATGCTGACCGCCATGATGCGCGCGCGCAGCGGAATGGCGCGTTCGCGCTCCCACGCCACCAGTGTCGGCCCGATCTGGGGATGTTCACGGATATAGCGCGCAAAGCGCGGCGAACCTCGGCTGGCACAGGCCAACGCCAGCAGCATGAAGACGGTGGTGGGCAGCAGCGGCAGAAACATGCCAGCGAAGCCGATGCCGAAGAACAACCAGGCCAGGCCAAGCCAGCAGATACGCTTCATGCGCCGAAAGATCATCATGTCGGTTCCTCACCACCTGCGGTCACACACCGTGTGCTTCCTGCTATCAGTCAAACGCCAAGTCGTTCATGGGAAAAGTACTTTCTGACTATCCGCCTGATAGCAACTGCGTGCATGGTAACGGGCTTGCCGATATCGCGAAAGGCCACGCCCCCCGCCATGGGGGCCGTGGGCCGCTGTCTGCGGCCGGATTCGACGCCGCAATCTGTCGAGCCAGATGTGGTTTAGCTGCGCTCAGCCGAGCTGCGATCAGCCGGGCTGCGCTCAGCCGCGCTGCGCCAACTGCCAGAGACGCATGATGGCCTCGCAGCGGTCAGCCAGCAGCTCCGAGGTGCGCGCCAGCGCCTGCTCAAGCGGCATGGCACTGTCACACAGCGTGAAGACGGCACTGACCCCCTCATCATGGGCGGCTTGCCAGCCCTCGGCCAGTCGTCCGGCCAACACGATGGCAGGCACCCCGGCGGCACGCGCGGCACGCGCCGCGCCGATGGGGGTCTTGCCCCCCAGGCTCTGGCCATCCAGTCCGCCTTCCCCGGTGATCAGCAGATCACAGCCCGCCAGGCGCTCGCTCACGTTGAGGCGCTCCATCACTAGCTCGATACCCGGGCGCAGCTCACCGTTCAACCAGGCCGCCACCGCGTAGCCCATGCCGCCTGCGGCCCCTGCACCGGCCAGTTGCTGCTGGTCTGCGCCCAGCACTTCAGCGCTCAGGCGCGCAAAGTGGGCCAGTGCCGCATCCAGCTCCTCGACCACCGCGGCATCGGCGCCCTTCTGCGGCCCGAACACGGCCGTCGCGCCACGCGGGCCACACAGGGGGTTGTCGACATCGACCGCGGCAGACACCTTGAGATCGGCCAGGCGTGGGTCCAGCGCACTGACGTCCAGACTCGCCAGACGCGCGAGGGCCGCGCCTCCCGCGGGCAGCTCTTCCCCATCAGCGTCGAGCAGGCGCAGCCCGAGCGCACGCAACATGCCGCTGCCGCCATCGTTGGTGGCACTGCCGCCCAGCGTGACGATCAGCCGCTCGGCACCGGCGTCCAGCGCCGCCAGTATCAGCTCGCCCACGCCATGCGTGTCGGCGATACGCGCGTCGCGCTCTTCAGGGCTGACCAGATGCAGACCACTGGCTTCGGCCAGCTCGACGATGGCGGTGCGGCTACCCAGCTGCCAGCCCCACTGGGCGGTGACCTCACGCCCAAGCGGATCTCGCACCTGAGCGCTGCGCGCCTCGATGGGGTCTGCTTCACTGGCCGCCGCCAACAACGCCGCCAGCGTGCCCTCACCGCCATCCCCCAACGGGCAGAGATCGATCTGTGCCTCGGGCAGTACCCTGCGAACACCGCGCGCCATGGCCTCGGCGGCATCACTGGCTGCCAGCGCTTCCTTGAAGCTGTCAGGGGCAATCAACAGACGCGGCGCACCGGCAGAAGCTGAGGGACCAGAAGAAGCGGAGGAGGCAGCGGAAGCAGAGACAGTCATGCAGACATTCCTTGTCGAAGTGAAGGAGCGAATGGGGCGACTCAGTGCAAGATACCCCAATGATACGCTGTCATTGGTGCCATGCGGCACGCTGAAACGCAAACTGCCACCCGTCGGTCTCCCGAGGGTGGCAGTGCAGGCTGACAGCGACGCTTACTTGACCAGACGCGTCTCGGTGGGCGCCAGCGTGACCTTGCCTTCGCGCTTCAGGTGACCGATGGCGCGCTTGAAGTTGGCCTTGCTGGCACCGAAGGCTTCACTGATGGCTTCCGGCTCGCTCTTGTCGCCCAGCGGCAGCACGCCCTGGCTGGCTTCCAGCGCGGCCAGAATGCGGTCCGCCAGCTGCTGATGGCCAGCCGGCCCCGGCGCCTGGGGCGTCAGATCGACATTGCCGTTGCCGTCATTCTTCAACACCCACAGACGCAGACGATTGCCGATGCGCAGACGCGTGAAGATTCGGTCGTGGTGCACCAGGCCCCAATGGGCGTTGTCGATGATGATCTTCATGCCCAGGTCGGTGCGTGCAGCGACCAGCCCGGAGACTTCCTGACCCATCGCGTAGGTGGCCGGGGTCTTGTCGAGCCAGCGATCCAGACGCATCGAGGCGACCATGCGGTCACTGTGCTTGTCGAGACCGACGTGCACCATGGCGAACTGGCCAGCCTTGAGCTCACGCTTGCGCTCGCCGTAGGGCAGCAGCAAATCCTTGCCCAGGCCATTGTCGAGGAAGGTGCCGATGTCATTGACCTCGACCACCTTGAGCGCGGCGAATTCACCGACCATGGCACGCGGATAGCGCGTGGTGGCCAGCAGGCGGTCTTCATCATCCAGGCTGACGAAGACTTCGACTTCATCACCGATGTCGGCCCCCGCCGGAATGAAGGGCGTCGGCAGCAGGATTTCCCCGCGATCCCCACCATCGAGGAAGACGCCGAAGCCGACCCGCTTGGTGATCGTCAGGGTGTTGCGCTGGCCGATAGCGAGCGGAGCAGACATATAACCTCTCTTTGCGCGTTGTCGGGTGCCGAAGCGGCCCGCATGGCGCAGATATCACGTACGAATTAGGTGAAACGCTTTGAAAGCGACGCGTCCGGTCGTCTCGAGTGAAGCACCGGGCTGGACAAGCGTAGCGCCAGCGACGAGACATGACGCTTTCAAAGCGGATCAGGGAGTCAGTAGATCCAACGAGACCGCCAATCAGCGAGTCAAACGAATACAGCACCGCACGCCGATAGCGAACGGTGCTGAGAATGGCGATCGCCAGTCACTTGCGCGCCGGATCAGTCGCGGAAGTTATTGAACTGCAACGGCAGCTCGATGCTCTCATCGCCCTTGAGCAATGCCATGGCGCCCTGCAGGTCATCACGCTTCTTGCCGGTGACGCGGACCTTCTCACCCTGGATCTGCGCCTGGACCTTGAGCTTGGCATCCTTGAGCGCCTTGACGATCTTCTTGGCGGTCGGCTGGTCCAGACCCTGGCGCAGCACCAGCTGCTGACGGGCACGCACACCAGCGGTGTCGGCGTCCTTCTCTTCCAGGCAGCGCACGTCGATGCCGCGCGCGATCAGACGACCCTTGAGCAGTTCGATCATCTGACGCAGCTGGAAGTCCGCCTCGGCTTCCAGATTGACGTTCTCTTCCTTCTCGAGTTCGAAGCTGGCAGTCACGCCCTTGAAATCGAAGCGCGTCGCGAGTTCGCGATTGGCCTGATCGACGGCATTCTGTACTTCGTGCTTGTCGAGTTCGGAGACAATATCGAATGACGGCATGGGAGCGATTCCTTTGAAGCCATGAAGAATAAACAGCGCATCCTAGCCCATGGGGGCCACGCGCGCCATGCCCCTGGCTCAGGCGGCGCCGGCATTCACCGTTGTGGGCATGCTGGTGTGCGCTTCACTGGCACCTCCTGCCGCGAGTTCATCAGCCACCGATGCCGGCGAATCCAGCGTCAGTGCCTTGCGCATCTTCCAGGCGGCCGCCCCGTCGGCATAGTAATCGCGCAGGCGACCACACTTCTCGAAGCCGTGACGCTCGTAGAGCGCGATCGCCGCGCCATTGCCGGTATGCACCTCAAGATCGAACTGGGTACAGCCCTGCGCGATGGCCAGCTGCTCAAGCGCTGTCAGCAGGCGCTGGGCAAGGCCGCGGCCACGCGAGTCCGGGTGCAGACAGAAGGAATAGAGTCGCGCGCGGCGTGAATTGCGGCGAAACAGCACGGTGCCGTAGCCGAGCACGCTGCGCAGCGGCGTGGCGTCATCATGCTCGACGCTACCGGCCGGCCACAGCGCGGCCATGACATCGTCCACCGCCGGTGCGGACGGAATGACATCATCAGGCTGGATGATCACCAGGGTACGGGCATGGGCACGCAGAATCAGATGGGACAGCTGACGACGACTGAACCAGTCGCTATCGAAACTGACTTCTTCGAGCTCTACCAGAGCGTCGAGATCGGCCCGGATGGCCGGGCGCAGAATGGGGGTCATGGTGCAGGCTCTCCCGCCTGTCAGCGCCCTGACGCTGCTTGAGATTTAGCGTGTCACGGGGCGGTAGCAATGCGCTGCATTTTGGGCATGCAGGCGCGTCTTGTCTTGGTCTCTTTGCATGAAATTATTTCACTTTCTAGCCTATTGCGATGACGGGGATTGTTTCTCATCATGCGCGCATTCGGCACCGCTTCGGTGCCCGCCTTGCGAGGCTTCGCAATGTCCCGCCTGCGTATCGTGGTTGACCGTGTTTCTGACTGGCGCGCCTTCTATCCCAGTGATGATGTCATCAGCGCCCACGACTTTCTTTCCGAGCTGTCCAGTGATGTACCCGTATCGGGTACCGAGGATGCCCCGCAGCCTGCCACACATGTCATCAATCTATGCGGTGGCCTGGATTATCTGGGCATCGGCTATTACGTCTCGCTGCTGGCGCAGGCGCGTGGTCAGAAGGCGTTGCCGTCGGTGGAGACCCTCAATCAGCTGTCACGCAAGTCGCTGATCGACCTGGAGCTGGGCGGCATCCGCGTGCTGCTCGAGGAGCTGACGCGCAAGGGTTCTCTGCCCGCCCCGCAAGGCGTGGCGCACGGGGCTGGCAAGCCGCCGCGACTCGACCTGCTGCTGACCTTCGGCGAGAGCGATGACCCAGCGCTTGCGCGACTCGGTCGCAAGCTGTTCGAGCGCCTGCCCTGTCCGCTGCTGGAAGTGCGCCTCGAAGGCCGTGGCGATCATTGGGTGCTCAAGCGAGTGCGCCCCCAGTCCTTGAGTCATCTGGCGGAGGCGGATGAAGACCGCTTCGCCCAGGCGCTCAATCGCCATTCCCGCAAGGTGTGGCGCACGCCCAAGGCACGCCGCCATTACCGCTTCGATCTCGCCATGCTGGTCGATCCCGACGAGGCGCTGCCGCCGTCCAACCGCACCGCGCTCAAGCACTTCATCCGCGAGGGGCGCCGACTGGGAATCGATGTCAGCCTGATCACCAAACGCGACGAGGGCCGTCTGGCCGAATTCGATGGCCTGTTCATCCGCGAGACGACGAGTCTAGACCACCATACCTATCGCATGGCCAAGCGTGCCGAGCACGAAGGCCTGGTGGTGATCGATGACAGCCAGTCGATTTTGCGCTGTACCAACAAGGTCTTTCTGCATGAGCTTCTCAAGGCACGTGGCCTGAGTGCCCCGCAGGGCCGCCTGATCCACCGAGGTGAACTGCGCCAGCTGGCCGAGCGCGGTCAGCACATGCGCTACCCGCTGGTGATGAAGGTGCCGGATGGCGCCTTCTCCCGCGGCATCGTCAAGATCGATGGCCCGGAGACGCTGGTGCGTGAAGCCGAGCGGCTGTTCCATGACTCCGCCCTGCTGCTGTTGCAGGAGTGGCTACCGACCGAGTTCGACTGGCGCATCGGCATGCTGGACGGCAAGGTGCTGTTCGCCAGCCGTTACTACATGGCGCGCGGTCATTGGCAGATCTACGACCACAGCGGCGCGCGTACCCGCTCTGGCGGCTTTGCCACGGTCGACCCGAGTGATGTGCCGCCCGCCGTACTCAAGGCGGCCCTGAAGGCGACCCGCCTGATCGGCGACGGCCTCTATGGCGTCGATCTCAAGCAGCTGGAGGACCGCGTGGTGGTCATCGAGGTCAACGACAATCCGAATCTGGATGCCGGCGTCGAGGATGTGGTACTGGGGCGCGAGCTCTACCGGCAGGTGATGCAAGTGTTTCTGGCACGCATGCAGGCGCGCCGCCAGCCTGTACTGGGCTGACACGCCCCGAGTCTGCAAGCCTGTAGCAGGCAGCACTGAAACGACAGAAATGACAGCGCCCACCCTCCGTGAAGGAGCGTGGGCGCTGTCGTGTGTGCTGTGCTGAGCTCTGTGCTGGAGACTCAACGGTGGCTCATGGCTCGCCGAGCTGAGCCTCGATCTCATAGCCGGTGAACTTGCGCAGATTGATCACGCCGCTATCAAGAATCAGATACTGGCCCTTGAGCCCCTCGAGCACGCCCTCGACCACCGGCGTCTTGTCGAAGTTGAACGAGGTGACCTTGGTCGGCGCGGTGCGCACCGGAAACTCGAAGGCCAGCGCCGTGGTATCCAGCACCCGGATGGCACCTTCACCACAATGCGCCTGAAGTGCCGCCAGGCCTTCCGACATCTGGGCAAGCAGCGCATCCCGCTCGGCTTCCAGGTCCAGCTCGGCCACATCGCCCTTGAGCATCGCGCGCCAGTTGGTGCGGTCGTTCAGCGCCTGCTTGAACAGCACCTCGACCAGCCCCGACTGCAGGCGATTGGACACCTCGACAATGGGCAGCGCCTGGATGGCCCCCTGATCGAACCAGCGCGTCGGCATCTGGGTCTTGCGCGTGATGCCGACCTTGAGTCCGGAGGAATTGGCCAGATAGACGATGTGTGGCTGGAAGCAATGCTCCTCGCCCCACTGCGGGTCACGGCAGGTGCCTTCGGCGTAGTGGCAGGTCTCCGGCTTCATGATGCAGCCATCGCACTGCGGCAGCTTGCGAAAGCACGGATAGCAATGCCCCTGGGCGAAGCTCTTCTTGGTCTTGCGACCGCAATGGCTGCAGTGGATCTGCCCTGTGAAGCTCAATCGCACCTTGTGACCGATATAGGCATTCAGCGGCTGGGTGATCTCGCCCAGGCGCAGGCCATAATCAGCCGCCAGCGGCTCATGCGAGCCTGGCTGCACTTCCGCCGAGGTATCGATCGCCAGCGCCTCACCGGCGGGCACGATGGACATCTTGTGGAGGTTGCCACTCAGCGTGATGGGCGCCGCATCCCGGACACTGGCTTCCTGAGCCGTGCCAGAGGCCTCATCAGCTCTCAGGGCATCCTCCAGCGTCAGTTGACCCACTTGATCTGCTCCGGCTCATCGCTTGCGGCGCTGTCGTCATCACGCGGTCCACAGGTGCCGTTGTCGATGAAGCCGACACGCGACTCGGCAGGCACGTTGTTGTGCGCTTCGTACTTGATGACGGCTTCCATGCACAGCTCGACCTGCTCCTGGGTCAGCACGCGGCCATCCGGCCATTTGCGCAGCTGCATGGACTGCTTGAGGCTTTCGTAGATGGTCGGCGTCATCTGCTCAACCATGCCGTCAAAGGACATGTTGCTCATCACATACTCTCCTGATACGGGTCCACGACTGCCGAAGGCAGGCCATCGGAGTCACTGGGGATGGCCGCCATTCTAACATTGTCGTTTCCCGCCGTGTCGTTTCGCGCAGTGTCATTTCCAGAGGTGGCATCCCCGGGGCCGAATCACCAACGCTCAGGCCGCGCTACGCCTGGGGAGCAGCCAGCCCAGCAGCAGGCCGGTCAGCAGGCCGCCAAGATGGGCCTCGTTGGCGATGGCGCCCAGGCCGATGGCACTCGAGAGCGGCGTCATGCACAGCACCAGATAGATCAGCATGAAGATCATCAGCGAACGCTGCATTTCGTAGCCCAGCGCCGGGCGTCGGCGTGCAGCGATGAAGACATAGCCGATCACGGCGAAGTCGATCCCCGACAGCCCACCGAACAGCACGCTGCCGGTGGCGTATTGCGCCAGATTGGCCGCCACGCCGCTCAGCACCACGACCAGCGCGAAGCGCCAACCGCCATCGATGGCCTCGATCTGACGCCCGAACACCCACAGCCACAGCAGGTTGAACACCAGGTGCAGCACCCCGAAGTGCATCAATGACGGCGACCACAGCCGCCACCACTCCCCCGCCAGCGTCACGGACAGCGGCTCGGGCGCGATGTGCTGACTGCCGACAAGCTCGAAGGGCACGATGGCCAGCCACTCGAACACCGCCGCCTGGCCCAGCGCATACTGGAATAGCACCGTGACGCAGCAGGCCAAGCCGACCAGCCAGGTCAGCGGCGTCTGGCGCATCAGGGCGATGAGGGACTGAGAACTTCCAGTGCCACGTGTCGCGGCGCCTGCGGAGGCGTCCCGCAACGGTTCACCGCGTGACTGGCGCTCGAGCATCGCGATGACGCGCGGCAGCTGCTCGGGGTCGGCCAGCCACAGCACCTGGCCGACCTCGTGGCTCTCGGCATCGTCGCCGGAGGTAGCCTCTGTCGGGCGAGCCTGGCTCAGAGTGATCTGGTGACCGATCTTCTCGGCCCACAGGGCTTCGCGCAGGGGGCGGCTGTCGAAGGATTCGGGCAGCGTCAGAACCTTGAACATGCTATGCCTCTGAAGATGACACGCGACTGATCGAACTCAGTACACGTTGATAAACAAGGAGAAGTCAGACCAGCCTGTGAAAATCTACCACAGCGCCGCAGGCGTCTGGACTTTGTGACAGACATAAAAAAAGCCCGGTGGGGGGCACCGGACTGAGCAAGGATCATTCAAGGGAACACTTACTCAGAGTGCGCAATCGGGCTTTGGTTCACTGATACGTGATTGTAAAAAACAATCGCCACTCCACAGCAGCATCACTGACGCTATTGATCAGTGCCAATGGCCAGTGCTGTTGACCAGTACTGATGGCCAGCACTATTGACTGGCACCATTGGCCAATGACGGATTCGACAGGGTGTCGCGGGACAGTTCTTCGGGCACGGGGCGTCGGGAGGGCTCACGCGGTACCGGTACCCAGACGAAGTTGGCGGCATCCAGCGTGGCTTCGCCACTGAAGCGATATGCCACCAGGCGCCCGAACTTGACCGCGCTGTAATCCAGACAGGCGATGTTGGGGGCCGGCAGCGCCGGCAAGCCCTCGCACCAGTAGTGCCCGAGGAACAGGGGCGGCTGCTCTGGCCCGTAGTAAGGCAGATTGGCCAGCTCCTGCTCGCTCAACCAGCGCGATTCCAGCTCACCGGGCAGGTTGTCGGGCTGGAAGACGACATCGCCGTAGGTGCGAGGCTCACGTGCCCAGAAGTGGGTGCGGAAGCTTCGGCGCGTGAAACCATCGCCGGAATGGATCTCGACTCCTTGCGGCAAGCGCAGATTCGCGCCCCGCGTCATGCGGTCCAGCACGCGATAGGCGAAGCTGTCGTGCTCGATGGACTCATGCAGGAAGTCTTCATCGATACAGCCATCGGGGTAGCGCTCCAGGAAGGTACGCACCAGCGGCTCATCCCAGCAGGCGTGCACCACGCGCAGCCCGCTCTGGCCGGGGGCCAGCGGCGGCAGTTCCAGACACAGCGGCATGCGCATGAACCAGCGCAGCGCCTCGTCCCACTCATCGGGATGATGCTGATATTGATCAAGCGTCTCGCGGATGATGCGATTGTGACGTGAGGTGTGCGAGCGCAGGAAATCACGATGCTCGCCGCCTGCACGCGGGCGGGCGCGCCGACAATACGCCAGGGCGTTGTATTCGTGATTGCCCATCACGATCAGCGCTTCACCGGCATTGACCATGCTGCTGGCCAGCTGCACCGCCAGGCGGATACGCGGACCACGATCAATGATATCGCCGAGAAAGATGACCTTGCGGGTCGGGTGGCGATAGACGCCATCGACGATGTGATAGCCGAGCGTCTCCAGCAACGTCGCCAGAGTGGCGCCGCAGCCGTGTACATCGCCGATAAGATCATAGCCATCCTGTGGCGCCACGAATGCTTGCATGCTGTCAGCCTTGAGGTCATTCGCCGAGGCGATTGCTCCAACCGAGCTTGGTGCGACAGATCTCGAAATAGTTGTGCTCCAGCGGATGAATCAGCGTCAGGCGCTCACTCTTGCGCCGAATCTTGAGCACATCCCCGGGCTTGGCCACCACCTGGGTCTGGCCATCGCAGCTGATATGCGGATAGGTCGAGTTGCTGGCACTGATATGCAGAATGATCTCGCTGGCCGCATCGATCACGATCGGGCGACTGGAAAGGGTATGCGGGAACATCGGCACCAGGGTGATCGCCTCGAGACGCGGATGCACGATGGGGCCGCCACCGGACAGCGCGTAGGCGGTCGAGCCGGTCGGCGTGGCGACGATCAAGCCATCCGAGCGTTGGGAGTAGACGAACTGACCATCGATGAACAGCTCGAATTCGATCATGCGCGCCGCCTTGCCCGGGTGCAGCACCACGTCATTGAGGCCATCGGCCGCTCCGATGCGCTCGCCTTCGCGGTAAACCTCGGCCTCGAGCAGGAAGCGTTGCTCGCTGAGATAGTCACCGCCCAGCACCTCGGCCACCTTCTCCTCGAGCTCATCGGGGCGAATGTCGGTCAGAAAGCCGAGTCGCCCACGATTGACGCCGAGCACTGGCGTGCCGCTGCGGCACAGCGCGCGCGCGGCGCCCAGCAGGCTACCATCGCCGCCGACCACGATCACCAGATCACACTGCTCGCCCATCTGACGGCGGCTGGCCACCTGCAGACCGTGGTCCAGCAGCAGCGTGGCAGTGCGCTCCTCGATCACCATGGCCAGGCCACGGGAATCCAGAAAGCGAATCAAGCGCTTGAGCGTATCCACCACCTGAGCACTGCCCAGTCGGCCAATCACGCCGATCGTATTGAATTGCTGCTTCATCACGCCTCCCAGGCTGTCATGCCGGCCATTATGCGGACTCACCGCGCGAGCAGCAATGCAGCCGCGCCGCGCTTTCCCCATCGGATGTGGAGCGACTGGCTGGCGTCATGTCCAGTCACGTTTCAAACCGGCCGTGAACATCCAAGGCGGGAAGCTGGGCGTTACCTGACTATCCCCCGCAATTGACGCACCGCCATCCCGACCGTCACGGGCGTTGATTCTTTCCCGAACGAAGGCCTCTATCATGCAACTTGCCATTCCTCGGCGGTGCACATACCGTCAGTTGAACAATGGACCCCCTGCCAAAGGAGCCGGCTGCCCCATGCCTGCACAGAAGCCGTCAGTCAGTCCGCCAGATGCGGAAAGCTTTGACCACGCCAGTGCGATAGAAGCCTGTGCACGAGGAGACGAGGCCGCGTTCCGCAGCCTTTATGATCTCGAATCTGGCCGCATGCTGGCGCTCGCCATGCGCCTGTTGAACAGCCGCGACCAGGCGGAAGATGCCGTCCATGACGCCTTCATCAAGCTGTGGTCCAACGCGGGCCAGTATCGCCGTGAACTCGGCAATGGTCGCGCCTGGCTGTTTACCATCCTGCGCTATCGCGCTCTGGATCAGCTGCGTGCCCAGGGGCGGACGCCACGCGGCGACAGCGATGCGCTCGACACGCTGGCCGATCTGCTCGCCAATCCGGAAACCGCGGCTGGTGACAGCCAGACGGCCCATCAGTTGAGCGACTGCCTGGGTGAGCTGGAAGTGCCGCGTCGCGAACCCATTCTGCTGGCCTTCTTCAAGGGACTGACACACGAACAGATCGCCGAGAAGCTGAGCGCACCGCTTGGCACCATCAAGGGACGCATCCGCGCCGGTCTCAAGCTACTGCAGGAGTGCCTGTCACGATGAATAGCCCCCTGATTCCCGAATCTCCCGAAGAACAGAACCTGCTGCTGGGTGAGCATGCCCTCGGGCTGCTGGACCCTGAGCGTGAAGCCGAAGTGCGCGCCTGGATCGAGCGCGATGACAATGCCGCACGCATGGCCCTGCGCTGGCAGCAACATTGGCTGAGCGTGAGTGACCGCCTGCCGCCGGAGCCTCCTTCCGACTCATTGTGGAAACGCATCGACGCCAGCCTGGTGCGCCTCAAGCAGTCCTCCGCCATCCGCGATGACCCAGATCAGGCCAGCGCCTCGGCCAAGGCGCCTTGGCTAATGCGCTGGCTCGGCGGTGGCCTCGGACTGGGCCTGGGGGCAGGTCTCGCTCTGGCACTGGTCATGCAGATGGGACCCTTCTCTCCCAGCGCGCCGCTGGAAGGCACGTCACCGGAGGTGGCTACCCAGACACCTGACGGCGACGCGCAACACATGGTCGCTATCCTGCAGACACTGGAAGATCCGGGCACGCCGACCTGGGTGGCCAATGTCACGCCCAGCGGTGGCCTGCAGCTGACGCCGAAGGTTTCCATCGAGCGCCCGACGGAGCGCGCCATCGAACTGTGGACCCTGACCGACCCGCAAGAAGGGCCGCGTTCACTGGGACTGGTCGATCCGATTGCCGGCATCGAACTCAGCGCCGAGCAGATCGGCAGCATGAGCCCGGGCCAGCTGCTGGAGATGACCCTGGAGCCAGAAGGCGGCTCGCCGACCGGCAAACCGACGGGCAAGATTCTCGCCATCGGTCGCCTGGTGGACCTCAATCAGCGTGATAGTTGATAGTCGTCATATCAGCCCTCGAGCATGACGATTGCCGATAGTGGCGCTTTCCGATGCTGTAATTTCACAGCGAGTCTCACGGGAAAGCGCCCTATCGATCTACTCAAGACCTGCTCTAGACCTGCTCAAAGAGGGGGTCCGTCGTCTGACGTCAGTCAAACGCCAGACATGAAAAAGCCCCGCAATCGCGGGGCTTTTTCATGTCTGGCAGCATCAGCTAGCTAGCTGGCAACAAAGCCAGTGCTCAGCTTTCAGTGCGCTCGAGCCAGGATTCGACGGTTTCAGCACCGTGCTCTTCCTTCCACTCTTTCAGCTGCTTGTGGTTGCCACCACGCGTCTCGATGACTTCACCGGTATGCGGGTTCTTGTAGACCTTCAGCTTGCGCTTGCGACGCACGCCACCGGTCTTGCTTTCCGGTGCGGCAGCAGCCGGTGCCTGAGACGCTTTCGGGTCCAGCAGGGTGATGACGTCACGAGTGGACTTGCCGTACTCGCCCATCAGCGCGTCCAGCTTGTCCTTGAATTCGAGTTCGTTCTTCAGACGGTCATCATTGCGTAGGCTTTCCAGCTGCTCTTGAAGTTTCTTGAGCTCTTGCTCTTTCTGCATGAAATCAGTCAACAGGGACATGAGTATCTCCAGGATGTCGGGACAGACAGTTGAGTCACGAAAACACGATGCTGAAAGAGGCTCGGCGATATTCATCTACCGTACATGTTTAACAGCGCGTTTTCATAAAGACTTGTGCAGGACACTCGGGACAGTTAAGCGCCCACACCAGATCAAGGGCGATTATAGACCGAGTCAACTGCGAGGTGAAGTCTTAAATAACATGTTCCCAAAGTATGCAATCTTTCCGATCAATGCAATAGCCAGCTAAAAAACAGTACTCACTGCCCAGGCACTTCATTATCTCCTGTCACAACTGAAGACAGATCTGACAAAAGCGTCTCTGCAACAACAAGAAGAAGTCTTTACCACGTCCTGACATCAGGCTTGAGGGCCCGCCATCACTAGGTCTCCAATATTCACGAGATATGCACAATTCATGACAACACCCCATCAGGAAGTATTATGCAACCACTTTTCCGTTGGTGTTTCGGCGTCAGATTGCAGACTTTCGGGGTAGAGCTGTGATTGCCTGCGCACCTCGAAAAGCATGCACCTGAACGAACAACAGAAGTCCATACTAAAGCAGGTGGTGAACTAATAGTGGTGCAAAATGCAACACTTTCTCCAGAAAGCGTCACTTCAAAAACACAGTCAACCTGATAGAATGGTCAAGGTTGACAAAGATTGAGCTGTCATCACGCCACTCCACTCTCCCGCCACTCGCAGAGATACTCCATGCCATTCTCCCAGATGCCGACCCGCGATACGGACTCACTTTCTCTCTGGCACCCTTATACCCAGATGCAAGACATGCCAGCACCACTGGAGGTGGTCGGTGGCACGGGAGCCCGCATGGCACTGGCGGGAGGTGAGACACTGCTGGATGCGACGTGTTCCTGGTGGTGCATGATCCATGGCTACGGACACCCGCGCCTCGTCGCGGCCATTCAGCAGCAAGCGGCAGAACTCTGCCATGTGATGCTGGGCGGCATTCGCCATCGACCGGCCAAGGAGCTTGCCGATGCGCTGGTGCGCGTCACCCCCGAGGGCCTGAATCATGTCTTCTTCTCGGATAGCGGCTCGGTGGGCATGGAAGTCGCCATGAAAATGGCAGTGCAATATCAGCAACAGCGCAAAGACCGCGATGACACGCGCGGACGGACGCGCATGCTGTCATTGATGAAGGCCTATCACGGCGATACGGCGGGCTGCATGGCAGTGTGTGACCCTGAAGAAGGCATGCATTCCTTGTTCACCGATTTCCTGCCCAGACATCATTTCGCACCGGCGCCGACTGCCGGTTTCAGTGCGAGTCGTGACGAGGTAGCAGACGATATCAGCGCATTGCGCGCCTGCCTGGAAACACACCAGCATGAGATAGCAGCATTGTTGATGGAGCCTCTCTTGCAGGCGGCAGGTGGCCTCAACATGTATTCGCCCTACTATCTTGAGGCGGCACGCGAGTTATGTGATGAGTTCGGAATCGTATTGATCTTCGATGAAGTCGCGACCGGCTTCGGTCGGACCGGCAAGATGTTTGCCTGTGAACACGCCAATGTCTCTCCCGACATCATGGTGCTCTCCAAGGGACTGACGGGGGGATATCTGGGACATGCCGCCACCCTGGCCCAGAGTCATATCTTCCATGCATTTGATGGCGAGGATGCGAATAGCGCCTTCATGCACGGCCCGACCTTCATGGGCAATCCGCTGGCCTGTCGGGTAGCACTGGAAAGTCTCGCGGTATTCGAGGAAGAGAATTATCTGGGCAAGATTGCCGAGCTCAATCAATTGTTGCGCGACACCCTGCTGAACTTCTCCCATCCCGCCATTCGCGATGTACGCGTATTGGGTGCCACGGCGGTGATAGAAGTACACGATGCCAGCAGTCTGGCAGGCGCTCAAGCCCATGCCCGTGAACTGGGTGTCTGGTTACGTCCCTTCGGTTGCTGGCTCTATACCATGCCGGCCTATATCACCTCGCCGCAGGACTTGCGCCAGATCACCCATGCGATGACCAGCTACTTCGAGACCCTGGAACACTGATGTACTGCTTGCACTGATACACAACACGACTGCCCCTGGCGATGTTCATCAAAGGCGATTGCCATCAGAGGCAAGCGCCATCAGGGGCAGTCACTCTCGAGCGCCACCAGTCTCGAGAGCCGTCACCATCAGAGTCATTCACCCCACAGACTGGCTTCGAGTGCCTGATACTCCTCTGGCGAGAGCTGGCCGCCCTTGACCAGTTTCTTCAGGAAGTGACGATAGCGACGCGCGACCTTGCGCCGTGCCAGCCAGGCGACGCTGGTCGCCAGCGGAATGAAGTCAGGGTTCGAGATACCGTCGATCAGCCACAATCTGGGCGGCTGGTCGTCGCTGAACTGGACCACGATATTGCGATCATTGAGATCAGACGGAATCAACCAGCGTTTCTCGAGATAGCGATAGAGATTGGCCAGCTCGCTCACCAGCACCTCGGCGCTCAGGCGCTCGGGAGTCTCGAGATGCACCTCGCGCAACCGCCGTGACGTGGAGCCGTCACTGTCGAGAATCAGATCGAAGACCAGCCCGAGCCCCTCGGCGGTGGCGACACTGCCATGGTAGGCAGGCACATAGGACCAGTCGCGCATGCCACGTCTGACCAGGCCCTCGAAATAGCGTTGCTCGCGTTCATTCTGGCGGCTGCCCTTGTCAGGGTAACGCGGGACCTTGATGCAGCGATGGGGGTCGTTCGGGTCCTGATAGACACGCCGATCATTTCCCATGCCGATGACGCGGGCATTTTCCAGCTCCAGCATGCGCACTCCTGTTGAATAACGCCTGCGACTGCAGCCGCCGGGCAGCGTGGCATTCTACAAAAAGCCGTCATTGCACGCCAACTTGTGCCATCTGGCAGCGCCCACGTTCATCGGCCATTCAGCTTGCGCTGCCCTTCTGGTATGATTACGCGCCGTTTTTGGCCGGTTTCAGGATGAAACTGCCAGCAGCACGTCATGCGAGGTATTGCCCGGGATCGGGTGGCCGCGCAGCTCTCTCGCCAGACCCTATCCCCGAAGCTACCTCAAGAGGAACTCGCATGAATGCGGTAATTCTGGCCGTCCTGGTCATGGTCGGCCTGTCGTTGGCTCGCGTCTCGGTCGTCTTCGCGCTGGTCGCCGGCGCGCTGGTCGGCGGTCTGTTCAGCGGCCTGTCCCTGACTGATACGCTCGGCGCCTTCAATGACGGTGTCGGCGGCGGCGCCAAGGTCGCGCTGGCCTACGCCACCCTCGGTGCCTTCGCCGTCGCCCTGTCTCGCTCCGGTTTGCCGGACCTGCTCGCCGCACGCCTGATCGGCCTGCTCAATGGCGAAAGCACACCGCGCCGCCAGACGGCCATCAAGTACGGCCTGCTGGGCAGCGTGACCCTGGTCGCAATTTCCTCCCAGAACCTGATTCCGGTCCACATCGCCTTCATCCCGATCCTGATTCCGCCGCTGCTGGTCGCCATGAACCGCCTGCGCCTGGATCGTCGCGCCGTGGCCTGTGCACTGACCTTCGGCCTGACCGCGCCCTACATGCTGCTGCCGGTCGGTTTCGGCTCCATCTTCCTCAACGACATCCTGCTGGCCAACATCAATGATGCCGGCCAGTCGCTCGGTCTGGACGTGACCCGTGGCATGGTGCCGATGGCGATGGCGATTCCGGTCGGCGGCATGTTCCTCGGCCTGCTGACGGCGCTGTTCGTCTCCTACCGCAAGCCGCGTGACTACGCGACCCGCGAGATCAAGTCCAGCAACGTGCCGCACCACACGCCCATGCACACGCCGTCCAAGAGCGGCCTGATCATGGCAGGCGTCGCCATCATCGCCGCCCTCGGCATTCAGCTGTATTCCGGCTCCATGATTCTCGGCGGCCTGGTCGGCTTCGCCATCCTCTCGCTGGGTGGCCTGTTCAAGTGGAACGAAGCGGATGACCTCTTCACCTCCGGCATGCGCATGATGGCACTGATCGGCTTCATCATGATCTCGGCGGCTGGTTTCGCTTCCGTGATGAAGGCCACCGGCGACATCCAGACCCTGGTCGACGCCTCCTTCCATATCATCGGTGACAACAAGCCGCTGGCCGCGCTGGTCATGCTGATGGTCGGCCTGTTCATCACTCTGGGCATCGGCTCCAGCTTCTCGACCATTCCGATCATTGCCGCCATCTACGTGCCGCTGGCGCTGCAATTCGGCTTCTCGCCGCTGGCCACCGTCGCGCTGATCGGCACCGCCGCCGCGCTGGGAGATGCCGGCTCACCGGCTTCTGATTCGACCCTCGGCCCGACTTCCGGCCTGAATGTCGATCAGCAGCATGACCACATCTGGGACAGCGTGGTGCCGACCTTCATTCACTACAACATCCCGCTGATCGTATTCGGCTGGGTGGCCGCGATGACGCTGTAATCCACTGACCGACACCACTCGGCCACAGGTGAGATGCCAGACATGACAACGCCCGGCAGCGAGGACCTTCCTCACTGTCGGGCGTTTTCGTTATTGAGCCTGCTCAGGCCCAATGAATGGGCACAGCTACTGGACAGCCATCCAGTCTTTTAGCATGATGCGCGCATGCGCAAGATCCTCCACGCCGACTGCGATTGCTTCTATGCCGCCGTCGAGATGCTCCGCCATCCCGAGTGGCGCGACGTGCCCATCGCCATCGGCGGCCGCACCGAGCAACGCGGTGTCATCGCCACCTGCAACTATCCCGCGCGTGCCTTCGGCGTACGCTCGGCGATGTCGACTGCCCGCGCGCTGCGCCTTTGCCCACAGCTGATTCTGGTGCCACCGGACTTCGAGCGCTACCGCGCCGTCTCCGCCGAGATCCAGGCACTCTTCCATGAACTGACGCCCCTGGTGGAGCCCCTCTCGCTGGATGAAGCCTATCTGGATGTCAGCGCCGTGACTGACTTTCAGGGCAGCGCCACCTGGATGGCGCGCTGGCTGAAGGAGGAGGCGCTCAAGCGCACCGGCATCACGCTCTCCCTTGGCGTGGCCGCCAACAAGTTTCTGGCCAAGATCGCCAGTGACTGGGAAAAGCCCGACGGCCTGACGGTGATCACACCCGAGACCAGCGACGCCTTCATCCGCCAGCTGCCCGTCGGCAAGCTGCACGGGGTCGGCCCGGCGACGCTGGCGCGCCTGACACGCCTGGGCATCACCACCTGCGAGGACATGCGTGGCACGCCGTTGACGACACTGGCCGAACACTTCGGCAAGTTCGGCACCCGCCTGCACGAACTGGCGCACGGCATCGATGAGCGACCAGTACGTGTCGAACGCGAGCGCAAGTCGATCAGTGTCGAACACACCTTCGATCACGACCTGCCTGACCTGCCGGCTTGTCTCGAGCGCCTGCCTGCCCTGCTCGAACGCCTGACCAGCCGTCACGCCCGCCATGACCAGCCGGTGCTGGCCAAGCAGTTCGTCAAGATCCGCTTCAACAACTTCGAGAGCACCACGCTGGAAAGCCTGCTCCCCGCCTCGACCACCACGCTGCCAAGCGCCAACAGCTTCGCCCTTTTGATGGAGCAAGCCTGGCAACGCGGCTACCGCCCTGTCCGCCTGCTGGGTGTCGGCGTGCGCCTCAAGGCCCGCGAGGACGCCCAGCAGCTGGGATTGTTCTAGCTCGCACCAGTCGCTCCCCCCATCCGAAAACAACAAAGCCGGCACCTGAAACAGGTACCGGCTTCTTCGTCATGACCTCAGGTCGATGACAGACTCATGCGTTGAGCAAGCGAAGCTCAGGCGAAGACGATGGTCTTGTTGCCGTGGATCAGCACGCGATCCTGCAGGTGCCAACGCAGCCCGCGTGCCAGCACCTTCTGCTCGACATCACGGCCGATGCGCACCAGTTCCTCGGCGGTATGGCAGTGAGTGACGCGATGGATGTCCTGCTCGATGATCGGGCCGGCATCCAGCTCTTCGGTCACGTAATGGCAGGTCGCCCCGATCAGCTTGACCCCACGTCCGAAGGCCTGGTGATACGGCTTGGCGCCCACGAAGGAAGGCAGGAAGCTGTGGTGGATATTGATCAGGCGACCGGCATAGCGCTCACACAGGCTTGGTGGAATGATCTGCATGTAGCGCGCCAGCACGATGCAATCGGCCCGGGATTCTTCCACCAGACGCTCGACCTCGGCAAAGGCCGGAGCCTTGTCATTCTTGTCGACCGGCACGTGATGGAACGGAATGCCGTGCCATTCCACCAGCGATCGCATGTCATCGTGGTTGGAAATGACGCAGGGGATCTCGCAATCCAGATCACCGGACTGCCAGCGATGCAGCAGGTCCACCAGACAATGGGAGTCCTTGGAGACCATCAATACGACACGCTTCTTGGCAGCGGTGTCATGCACGCGCCACTGCATGCCGAACTCTTCGCCGATCGGGGCGAAGCGCTTGCCGAGCTCATCGGCACTCAGGCCGATGGTTTCGGGGTTGATCTCATAGCGCATGAAGAAACGACCGGCGCCAAGATCAGAATGCTGATTGGCTTCGGTGATCCACCCGCCCTGCTCGGCGATGAAAGTGGAAACTCGGGCGACAATTCCGACCTGGTCAGGGCAGGACACCACCAGGCGATAGGCGTGAGACATCGTAAGTTCAACCATTGTGATAGCGGGAATGATGTTCAGCCGGCGAAGCGCCGGCCTGCGCGAGGAATCATGACACCGCCCGTAAGCAGCCCCTCGGCAAAGGTGGGCTATTGTAGCTGATCACGCGGCCTGAAACAGTGCTGGGCCCCGATTCTGTCCATATGGTCAATACGACATTGCGATCAGCGGCCATCACGCCAGCCCACCTCAAGGCGTCACGCGGACGGCTGGACCGCCACCGAATCAGCTCGACCGGACAACAGCGCCATTTGTGGCGCTTCGCGGGATTCCCGTATAGTTGAGCCACATTTTATAGATGGCATGACATCCATGTTGAAACCCCGCGTTCAAGTCCGTCAGAGACAACGTCCGCCGCTGCACCTGCTACCGCTGGGTGGCTGCGGCGAGATCGGCATGAATCTGACGCTGTATGGTTATCAGGATCACTGGATTGCCGTGGATTGCGGCATGATGATTCGTCAGGACCTGCCAGAAGGTCCGTTGCAGGTACCCGATATCGAGTCCCTGGCAAGTCTGGGCATCAGCCCACAGATGCTGGTGATCACCCATGGCCACGAAGACCACATCGGCGCAGTCGCCTGGCTGTGGCCCAAATGGCGCTGCCCGATCATCGCAACGCCGTTGGCGGCTGGCTTGCTGCGCGCCAAGTTTGCCGAGCGCGAGCTGGAAACCTCCAGCCTGCAGATCATCGAGGTGGATGAAGGCTTCGAATCCGGCCCCTTCGCGCTGCGATTGTTGCCGCTGACCCACTCCATTCCGGAAAGCTGCTCGTTGCTGATCGTCACGCCGGAATACCGCGTGATGCATACCGGCGACTGGAAGCTCGACCCGGAGCCGTTGATCGGCGAGCCCACTGATCCGGAGCGCTATCAGGCATTGGCACCGGTCGATCTGGTCGTCGGCGACTCCACCAATGCGCCGCTGGCGGGTCATTCGCGCAGCGAAGGCGAGGTGGCACGCGCACTGGAGAAGACGCTGGCCGGCTGTCGCGGACGCGTCGTCGTGACCTGCTTTGCCAGCAACCTGGCCCGCATCCTGGCGCTGGGGCGCGCCGCCGCACGCAATGGTCGCCGCATCACGCTGCTGGGTCGCTCCATGGAGCGCATGGTGCGCGTCGCCCGCGGTCTCGGCTATCTGGAAGACTTCCCGCCGCTGGTACCGGTGAAGGATCTGGGCTATCTGCCCCCGGAAGAGGTCATGGTGATCGCCACCGGCAGTCAGGGCGAGCCGCGCGCCGCGCTGTCACGCCTGGCCAATTCCCGCCATCCGGACTTCGAGCTGGCTGCCGGCGACACCGTGATCTTCTCTTCCAAGGCGATTCCCGGCAATGAGCTCGCCATCGGCAAGCTGCACAACGCGCTGACACGCCTTGGCGTCGGCATCATGGAAGAGAAGCAGTTCCCGGACCTGCACGCCTCCGGGCATCCGGCGCAGGAAGAACTGCGCACCTTCTATGGCTGGCTGAAACCGGTACGTCTGCTGCCGGTGCATGGCGAATATCGCCACCAGCTGGCTCATACCCAGGTGGCACAGTCCCTGGGCATCGAGGCACCGCTGATTCCCGTCAATGGTGACGTGATTCGCCTCGATGCTCAGGGGCTGTCGGTGGAGAAACGCCTGACACTGCACGAGCGCATCATCGAGCATGACAAGGTGCGTCCGCTGGATTCCATGGACCGCCGTGCCCGCGCGCGTCTCGGCCGGCATGGCAGCGTCTCGCTGGCATTGCCCGTCACGCTGCAGGAGGCAGGCTGGGTTCGCATTGGCCGCTTGATGCTGGATATCAGCGGTACCTCAAGCCTGGATGAAGACAGCTTCGCCGAGTGGCTGGATGACACCCTGGCAGGCCTGGATGCCAGCAATGAACGTGAACTCAAGCAGCAACTCGATGGTCGCATCAATCGCTGGCTGCGCAACCATCTGCGCCATGAGCCGGTGTTATTCCTGCATATCATGGCCATGAATCAGGAGTGAGTGTCGCGCCATCACCGAAGTGATGGCCACCTTGAGCTCACTGCCCTGCACAAAGCGGTGCATGAAAAAGCCCGCCCGGGAAATACCGGGCGGGCTTTTCTGCTGCTGGGAGGCGCTCAGGGACTGGTGATGGCGACATTGCCATCTTGCCGACTGGCAATCTCGATCTCAAGCGCTTCAGCCACCTCCATGGCGTCAGGCCGAAGGTCTCAAACGGACTTGTTCTTCGGCGGACGGCCACGACGCTTGGGCTGATCACTGACCAGATCATCCACGGAAAGGCCAGCTTCGATCATCGCATCACGAATCTCGGCAAGCTTGCGCTCCTTGGCAATTTCTTCTTCGCGGCGCTGCTCATCTTCTTCGGCTTTCTGCTCGATCACCTCATTGATGACCTCGGAGAGCTTGTGCAGTTGTTCCATGGACAGCTGACGCGCTGCTGCACGAGCAACATTCTTGTTACGAGCGATCTTTTCGAGAGAATCGGCTGTCATTTCGCTACCTCCACCATATGCACTGAGCTGGAATCCCTGCGAGTCATCGCATTGGATGTGATAATGCAGCAAAGTATAAGCGCTAAATATGAACTAACAAGCCTTGTCAAAAGCAAGGCAGTGTTTCCATAGGATAGACCAACAAAAACCCCGCTTGATAGCGGGGTTCTTGTGAGCGCCTGTGAGTTATCCAGGATGGCTCGATCACCATGAGCGCCCTGACTGATGACGAAAAAGGACTCAGCCTCCCGTCATGTTCATGAAGCGAACGATCTGGACATCGCCATCCGTCGTGAAGTGATGACGTTCGGGCTTGAGGTGCATGGCATCGATGATCGCGGCCTTGAGTGGCTCGATGTCACCCGGGTGACGACGCATGATGTCACGCAGATCTAGCGAGTGCTCATTGCCAAGACACAGCAACAGCCGCCCTTCCACCGTGACGCGAACACGGTTGCAGGTCGAGCAGAAGTTATGACTGTGCGGTGAGATGAATCCCACCCGTGATTCGCTGTCCGCCATGCGGAAATAGCGCGCCGGCCCCAGGCTGTCTTCCAGCGTCGGAATCAGCGGATAACGCGTCTCGATGCGCGCCTGGACATCATCACTGGAGCAGAAGGTCTCCTCACGACCGTGATCCGAGACCTGACCCAGCGGCATCTCTTCGATGAAGCTGATGTCCAGCCCTTCCTCGCGCGCAAATTCGACCAGCGACACCACTTCGTGATCATTGCGCCCTTTCAGCACTACCGCATTGAGCTTGATGCGGAAACCTTCCTCGCGCGCAGCACGGATGCCGGCGATCACCTTGTCCAGGTCGCCGGTACGCGTCAGCGCCTTGAAGCGCTCCGGGTCCAGAGAATCAAGGCTGATATTCAGCCGTGACATGCCGGCGGCCTTCAGCTGCGCGGCGTGCTTGGCAAGCCCAGCGCCGTTGGTGGTCATCGAGAAGTCCTTGAGCCCCTCGAGCGCGCCGATTTCATCGACCAGCTTGCCGATATCACGCCGCACCAGCGGCTCCCCGCCGGTCAGGCGAATCTTCTCGACTCCCAATTCCACGAAGGCACGCGCCAGCAACGCGATCTCTTCGAGGCTCAAGACCTCGTCACGCGGCAGAAAGGTCATCTCTTCGCTCATGCAATAGACGCAGCGAAAGTCACAGCGGTCCGTCACTGACAGGCGAACATAGCGGATGCGACGACCGAAGTCATCGACCAGGGTTTCCATCATGACTCTCCCGAAAACTTGGGTGTTGCCAGCGCTGATTGTCGCTCTTCGCGGCTGGCCTCGGCCAATGAGTCATCAGCCTTCTGTTGCTCAGCAAAGGGGGTTACCGATCCACCCTCTGCCATCACCGCAGACTCTGGATGCCAGCGCTCGAGTGCCTCGCGATCGCTCGAGCGTTCCCGTACCCAATAATCTCCTGTGGCGGTGTGCTCCTTTTTCCAGAAAGGCGCCCGCGACTTGAGATGGTCCATCAGGAAGTCACAGCCGGCAAAGGCTGCCTGACGATGCGCACTGGCGACCAGTACCAGCACGATATTGTCGCCGGGCTCGAGCCGTCCGACACGGTGAATGATGCGCACCCCGGTGAGCGGGAAGCGCTCGCGCGCCTCTGTGATCAGACGTTCGAGGCTACGCTCCGTCATGCCGGGATAGTGTTCCAGCGTCAGCGCGACGACATCCGGTCGCTGGTTGAAATCACGCACCAGCCCCGTGAAGGACACCACGGCACCGATATCGCCGCGCCCACGCGTCAGGACGTCCTGCTCGACACGCAGATCAAAATCGCTGGCCTGAATGCTGACCGAAAAGGCCTGCGCGGCTTCGTTTGCGACCTGGGTCATGTCAGCCCCCCGTCACCGGTGGGAAGAAGGCGACTTCATCACCGGCATTCAGTGGGTGGTCATCGCGCACCATGTCCTGATTGACGGCGCAAAGCACGCGAGTGTCATTGAGCGCTTCAAGCTGCGGATCACGCAGCGCCAAGGTGCGCTTCAGGCCCCCGACCGTCGCTTGGGACAGCGTCGTCAGGTTCAGCGCCAGGCTATCGAGGTCCAGACGTTCCCGCAGTTCCGCCAGGAAGAGAACCCGCACGGTGGCATCGCCGCGTGCCGCCGGAGCGGCCTGTCCCGCTGTCGCTTCGATAGGCTCAGCTGTTGCAGCACGGCTTGGTTCGGCCCAGCTTGATTCAGTCCGGCTTGGCTCAACCGGCGTCTGCTCGACAGCGGCGGCCTCCTCCGGGCGCTGCCAGTCACCACTCTTGCCGCCGGTCTTGGTCTCGAGCTGGATATCGCCGATCACGATACCCTTGTCGACCGCCTTGCACATGTCATAGAGCGTCAAGGCCGCCACCGAGGCCGCCGTCAGCGCCTCCATCTCGACACCGGTACGCCCATTGAGGCGACACAGCACCTGAATTTCCACGCAGCTGTTGGCGCTGTCCAGCGTGAAGTCGACCGTCACCTTGGAGAGCATCAAGGCATGACAGAGCGGAATCAGCTCATGAGTGCGCTTGGCCGCCTGGATACCGGCAATACGCGCCGTCGCCAGCACATCCCCTTTGGGCAGGCCACCTTCGGCGAGCAGTGCGAGCGTGGCAGGCAGCATGCTGACGCGTGCGCTGGCTCGCGCCTCGCGGCGGGTTTCCTGCTTGTCCGCAACATCCACCATATGGGCTTCGCCGCGTGCGTTGAGATGAGTAAGGCTCATGAGCTGTCTCGTATCCGTATCGGGTGCGCCTGACTGGCGGCAATCTCAGAAATACCAAAGCCTGAAGAAACAGGCAGGCAAGCCCTGATGGACAGGACTGGCCAATAAATTAGCAGACTATCTTTTCATGAATCAGCTGGCGTGACCACTGTGCGGGCATCGCCTAGACGATGCCTCGACTGCCCAGCCACTGCACCATGACCGGCTCGCCGGCGTGAAGCGTAGCGCAGCCGGCGGGAATCTCGATCAGGCATTCGGCCAGCAACATCGAGGTCAGAATACCCGAGCCCTGCCGCCCCGTGGTCATCACCACCTGCCGCCCCTGATCATCCAGCACGATCTGCCCGCGATGATAATCGACACGCTCGGCACGTGAGCGCAGCGTCTCGCCGGCGATCAGCTGCAGGCGCGGGGCTTGCCACTGCGCCAGCGTCGTCGCGGAGGCGTTCGCCTCACCCTTCGCCAACCGCTGCTGGCCCGACAACAGGCGCAGCGCGGGCAGCACGAACTGCAGGAAGGTGACCATGGTCGCCACCGGATTGCCCGGCAAGCCGAAGAACGGCACCTGGCCAGATGACGACTCGGTGCCGGCGGGAGTGGCACGCAACATGCCGAACGCCAGCGGGCGCCCCGGACGCATGGCGATGCGCCACAGCGCGAGTTCACCACAGGCAGCGAGGGCACTGCGCACATGATCGGCCTCGCCCACCGACACGCCGCCGGAGGTGATGACCATGTCGGCACGCGTCGCGGCATCATGCAGGGCAGCACTCACGCTCGCCTCGTCATCGCTCAGGATGCCAAGATCCAGCACCTCGATGCCCTGATCGCGCAGCAGCGCCACGAGGCTGAAGCGATTGGCGTCATAGATGCCGCCAGCCGGCAGTGTCTCGCCGGGGGCAGTGACCTCGTCACCGGTGGAGAAGACCGCCACCGTCAGTGACCGATAGACGGCGACCTCGGCGAGTCCGAGCGACGCCAGCACACCCACGGCGGCAGGCGTCAGCCACTGGCCCAGCGCCATCACCTGGCTGCCGCGCGCGATATCCTCTCCGGCCTGACGCACATTCTGGCCACGGCGAATGCTGGTCACGCCCTCGATCACCACCCGCTCGCCTGCTTCGCTCTCAATCAAGCCCTCGCCCTGCCCTTCGTCCCTTCCCTCGCTCTGCGCGGAGTGATACTCGAGCTGCTCCTGCATGACGACGGTGTCGGCGCCTGTGGGCAGAGCCGCGCCAGTCGTGATGCGCATGGCCTCCCCCGCGGCAAGCGCTCGGCCCGCCCAGGGATGGCCCGCCAGCGAGCTGCCGATCACGCTCAATTCGCCACGATCGCTCAGAGGCTCGCCGCTCGCCGCATCTGGCAATGAAGCCCGCGCCAGCGCGATGCCGTCCATCGCCGCGTTGGTCTGTGCCGGGACATCCAGCGGCGAGATGACCGTCTCGGCGAGCACACGTCCGGGCGCCTGCGCCAGGGGGACACGTTCGCTGCGTGGCGTGCGCATCACGCCCGCCAGGCTCTCTCCCAGCACGCTCAAGGCTTCATCGACACTCAGCATGCGCTCGCCGAAACGTGGATCGAAACACGACAGGCTCATGCGCCCACCTCGCCACGCGGCTTGCCGCCTTCCAGACGCCAGTGCACCGGCCAGGCGGCGATCCAGGCGGCCAGCGCCTGAGGATCGTCAAGATCCAGCCGCTTGAGGTCCTGCGGCACATCCTCACGAGTCGGCAGCTGCGCCGCCGGTGTCGCCAGCGCATGAATCCAGGGGTCCTCCGGGGCTCTCAGCGGCTTGCCTACGGCCTCGCGGTACAGTTCAAGCTTGGGCAGCGGCCACTGCTTGAAGCCCTCGACCAGAATCAGGTCCACCTCCAGCCCCTCGAGCTGCGCCACCAGCTGTTCCAGATCGGCCTCCGCCTGGTCCGGCGTCTCCATCATCAGCGCAAAGCGCCTGGCGGACGCCACCAGCATCGGCACGGCACCCGCCGTTCGCAGGCGATGACTGTCCTTGCCCGGCGTATCGACATCGAAGGCATGATGCGCATGCTTGATCACGGCGACGCGGAGGCCGCGCGCGCTCAACTCGGGCAGCAGCTGTTCGAGCAGCGTGGTCTTGCCGGTGCCGCTCCAGGCTGCAATGCCCAGCAGCGGACACGCTGACGCCGCCAGACGTGCCTGCCAGGCGGGCGACATCCCGACCTCATGAGAAATATCACCACGCGACGTGGGAGCATCACTGCGGGGGGAGGAATGTTCAGCACTGACAGCGGTATCAGCACGCTGGTCAGTCGTGGAGGAAGACTCAGGCATGAAGGTTCTCTTGGTGATTCCGGCGTATGGCGGCCTGTCGACGGGTTCACCGCAGCGCTCCCGCGCCCGCAAGGGAAAAGATGACGATGACTGCTGCGGGCTGAGCGGATGCCATGAAGGTGAACACGCATGGCGCTCATTTCAATGGGGAACGGCTCGACATGAACAAGGGTTCAATGGGGGCAACGACGCTGAGTGGCAAGATACCCGCCAGAACCGCCAGACACGACACGTGAAAGGTGCAACCCCGAGGCCATCAAATCCTGACAGGCAAAGACAATAAGCCGCCAGACTCCTGAAGAGACGCTTCCGGCGATGACTACTTGCATCACAATGACACACCCTGGGCGTGCAAGCGGGAACGGATGACACGCTAGGAACGTCAGGAATGAAGCGCGCTCAGCGCAAGCCGGCTTCCATCTCACGGCATTCTTCAAGGGTATTGAGGTTGGCGAAGTCCTGCTCGCTGCCCGCCTGCACCTTGAGCCAGACATGCTGATCGAACCAGCGGTCGATCTTGCGCTCGCCAGCGGCCAGCGCCGCCTGCAGAGACGGCAGCAGGCCACGATGCATGAGACAGATCACCGGATGGTAACGAAACTCGTCTGCCGCCACGGCCAGCAGCGCGGGCCCGGCATCGACCGCGTGACCGCCCTCGACACTGAAGCCTTCCAGCTGATCGCCGTTGGCCTGGTCGATCAACGCCACGCTCAGCGTTTCGACCAGTTCATTGGGCAGATGCGGCACATCGCAGGCTACCATCATCACCCAGGGCGTCCGCGCTGCCGCCAGCGCACTGGCCATGCCCATCAGGGGACCGTGGTAGCCCTGCTCGCTGTCTTCGACCAGTGGATGCCCATAGGCGGCATACTCGGAGTGCGAGCGGTTGGCATTGATCAGCAGCTCGCCCACCTGAGGGGTCAGCCGCGCCAGTACATGCGCCACCAGCGGCACCTCATTGAGCGTGACCAGCCCCTTGTCGACGCCACCCATGCGCCGCGCCTGGCCGCCGGCCAGCACCACCCCGGTGATATTGGCAGGCGTGAGCGAGGCCTTGAGCTGCTCGGCATCGCTCGGCAGTGGCATGGCGTCAGAGGTGTGATTGGAGCTCGGCATGAAGGCGTATCCCGGTCGAGTGCGCAAAGGCGCAGGTAATATCATGCAGCAGGGCCGCTGGCAGGGCATCCAGTGCAAGCGGCTGATGAACAGGGCTTTCTCAGCTCTGAAGCTTGAGGCGCCTAGCCGAAGGCTCAGCTATTGAAGGCAACTCAGCCCGCTGAGGGCTCAGTGTGCAGGCTGGCAGCGCTCAGCGTCCAGCGCTCACTCGAGCCCTGACTCAAGGCATTGTCCTGATGTGAGGAGAGGATCACCGCACACCCCTGCTGGCACATCTGCTCCAGTCGCAGCGCCAACTGCTCGACAGCGGCCTGGTCCAGATTGGCGGCAGGCTCATCCAGCAACAGCACCGGCGGACGCGACAACCAGGCGCGCGCCAATGCCAGTCGCGCTCGCTCGCCACCCGACAGGGAGCGGGCCGGCTGACGGGCCTGATCGCTCAGCCCGCTCCAGCGCAGCATCTCCTCGACCTGATCACGCTGCTGCCCGGCAGAGCCGCTGTCGGGTTGCCAGCGAGCCGCCAGCACCAGATTGCCGGCCACACTGGTGTCGAACAGATACGGCTGCTGATGCAGGTAGCGCACCGGATGAGCGTCACGGGTCTGCCATTCAAGCTTGCCGCCGGTCGCTGACTGCATGCCTGCCAGCACGCGCAGCAGCGTGGTCTTGCCGCTACCGTTGTCACCCTTGAGGTGCACCCAGCCGGACGCTGGGGTCGGTGCCCAATCCAGCGCCGCCACATGCCATAACAGGCGCCCTTGCGCCTCGACGCCCTCGCCGGAGACTTGCGCCGCAGACGGCAAGCGATATTCGAGGCCACGCACGCGCAACAGGGGAGCAACGCTTGCGTCGGCAGCGAGTGCCCGGGCAACAGACGGCGAGGCTTGCGCGAAGCCAGTCCCCGTCACCGGGCTGGAGGGGTCGCCCGGGGGAACAGACGAGGACGAAGAACTAGGGGGGAACATCATGACTCCATACGACGATTCAGCCTGACGCGATCAGTGCTGGCGTGTGCTTGTCTCAACGGGTTGGCAGGCGGCTTTCAGACTGGGGGAGCAGAACGTGACTGGCGGCGGGGCATAGGGTCAGGCCTGCACCGCCAGCTGACCGCGACCGCGCAACACCCCCAGCATCAGATTGAGCGCCAGTGCCAGCACCAGCAATACCATGCCCAGGGCGACCCCCTGGGCGTACTCGCCCTTGAGGGTTTCCAGCGCGATGGCCGTGGTGATATTGCGCGTGAAACCGGCAATGTTACCACCCACCATCATGGCGCAACCCACTTCAGCGATGATTCTACCAAATGCGGCCACCAACGCCGCCATCACGCCGAAACGGGCCTCCATCACCAGCCGCCAGAGCGCCGCCCGGCGCGACGCCCCCAGCTGCAAGGCTGTCTCCCAGGCACGTTTGTCGACGCCCGCCAGCGCGGCATGCAGCATCACCACCAGAATCGGCAGGGCGAGCAGAATCTGCCCGATCACCATCGCCGGTTGGGTGAACAGCAGATGCCAATCACCCAGCGGTCCAGCGCGCGACAACAGGATGAACAGCAGCAGCCCCACCACCACGGTGGGGACGGCCATCAGGGTATTGATCAGCGAGATCAGCAGCCAGCGCCCCGGGAAGGCGCAGCGAACCAGCACGAAGGCGATCAACAGTGCCGGTGGCACCGCGATCAGCATCGCCGTCAGCGAGACACGAAACGACACGCCGATGATCTCCCACAGCGCGCCATCCATGCTCAGCAGGAGGCTCAAGGCCTCCTGCGTGGTTTGCCACAAGCTCACGAACGCGGCTCAGCCTGTACGTCCTGCGCCTTCACCGGCGTGCGCTCAGAGGCGCGGTCCGCTGTCTGGCGAGCATCGAAGCCGGTCTCGCCGTGGCTGGCATGGAACAGCGCCTTGCCCTTGAGACGGTAATCATCGATTGCCTGCTGCCCTTCGCTGGAGATCAGCCATTCGGCCAGCTCACGCGCACCACGGGTATTGAGTCCGTCATGATTGGCCGGATTGACCAGAATCACCTGATAGGGGTTGAAGAGGCGCGCATCGCCCTCGACCAGAATCTCAAGCTCGAGCTTGTCTTCCATCGCAAGCCAGGTGCCACGGTCACTCAAAGTGTAATCCTGCAGTTCACTGGCCATGCTCAGCACCTTGCCCATGCCCTGGCCGACGGCCTTGTAGCCGGAGAAGTCAGGGGTGACATCGGCACTCTGCCACAAGGCCAATTCCTTCTTGTGGGTGCCGGAATCATCGCCGCGCGAGATGAAGCCGGCATTGGCGCCGGCGATCTTGCCCAGTGCCGCGTCCACATCCTGCATGCCGTCAATGGCCGCCGGGTCCGACTCGGGGCCGAGCAGCACGAAGTCGTTGTACATCACGCCATGCGGCTCGATGCCGTAGCCGGCATCGACGAACTTGCGCTCGGCACCCGGGGCGTGGGTCATCACCAGATCCACATCGCCATCCTGCCCCATGCGCAACGCCTTGCCGGTACCGACCGCGATGACCTGAATGGTGACATCGTGGGCCTGTTCATACTCCGGCAGCAGGTGATCGAGCAGGCCTGAGTTGTAGGTGCTGGTCGTGGTGGCCAGACGAATGATGTCGTCGGCCGCCTGGGCCGGCAGAATGCTCAGCGCACCGAATGACAGGCCTGCGAGAGTGGCCAGCAGGCGACGAGAAGACAATGTATGGCGTTGCAGCATGGGGATGCTCCCTGAATATTTTTTATGGCGTGACGGTATTGATGACATCAACGTGAATGCTGACTGTGCAAACGACATGCCGAAAGCGCTCTCGTGACAAGACCTGCCATCCATCAGAGGCTTTCAGAGCTTTGGCATCGGGCTGATACATGGGCTGGCACGCAAGACAGCCGGCGATGATACCGGAAACATCTCCAGCAGGCTGGCTCCCTGTCACCCCTGTCGCCCTGCTGACGTCGCTATCCTTGTCGCTAACCCTGGCGGGGCGGATGGCGATGCTGGGATAGCACTGCCGGAAGGGCAGGAAAAATACTGACAATAACTCCAGTCACGACCACCGCTGACCCATGACGACCCGATTGACGCGTCATCGCCGAGCCTTGCGTAGCGCAACGGGACAGCCAGGCAATCCTGCCTGCCAGCGCCGCATGCTGACAAGGCTGCAAGGCTTCGCCTGTGGCAAGCGCAAGCAGAAAGAGGCAGCAATGTGCCATCCAGCGCTAGATTACCAGTGAGCAGCACGCCACAATGCCCGCATGATAGAGATGATCTCCCCTGCGACCATTATTACTGCCCTGTTGACCCGAGGAACGCCATGACTGCCCACGCCCCCTCCACACCCCGTGAGACCCGGCGTAGCGGCAGCGACCCCCTCCCCACCGCCTCGGTACTGATCGTCGATGACGAGCCAGGCATGCGCCGCTATCTGGAGAAGGCACTGTCCTCGCGCTTCGCGCTGATCGAATGCGCCGAGAGTGTCGAGCAGGCCGAAGCCCTGCGCTCGCGTCTGCACTTCGACCTCATCCTGCTCGACATTCGCCTGCCGGGGCGTGATGGCCTGGATTGGGATGAAGCCCTTGCGCCCTCATCGGTCAGCGATGTCATCTTCATGACGGCCTATGCCGATCTCGAGACCGCTGTGCGCGCACTGCGGGCCGGGGCCTGTGACTTCATCATCAAGCCGTTTCGTCTCGAACAGCTGCAGGCCGCGCTGGACCGCTGCCTCGAGCGCCGCCAGCTGACACGGGAAAACTTCCTGCTCCGTCGCGACAATGCCCGCCATCAGCAGGAAGAGGCCAGCCTCAAGGGCGAGAGCCCTGCCATGCAGGAGCTGGCGCATATCATCGCACGCGTTGCCCCTGCGCCCTCACCGGTGCTGATCCTGGGGGAATCCGGCACCGGCAAGGAGCTGGCGGCGCGTGATCTGCATCGCCTGTCCGGTCGGCGCGGTGCCTTCGTGCCGGTCAACTGCGGCGCCATCAGCCCGGAGCTGTTGGAGAGCGAACTGTTCGGCCACCTCAAGGGGGCCTTCACCGGCGCGCATCGAGGCCGAGATGGCCTGTTCAGCTTCGCCGATGGCGGCACGCTGTTCCTGGATGAAATCGGCGAGATGCCCCTGGCGATGCAGGCCAAGCTGCTGCGGGTGCTGGAAACGCGCCGCGTGCGCCCCGTCGGCGGCGAGCAGGAACAGGCAGTCGATGTGCGTATCGTGGCCGCCACCCACCGCACACTGGAAACGGAGGTGGCCGCGGGCCGCTTCCGCGAAGACCTCTACTATCGCCTCAACGTGTTGAGCCTGACGCTGCCGGCCCTGCGCGAGCGCCCGGAGGACATCCCCGCGCTGGCCCAGCATTTCTCGCGCCAGCTGTCGCGCGAACTCAATCTCCCCGCCGTGCCCTGGCAGCACTCTGATCTCACTCGCCTGTGCCACTATTCCTGGCCCGGCAATGTGCGGGAACTCAAGAACGTCATCGAGCGCGCCTTGCTGCTCGGCCGCCTGCCCGGCGATACCCTGCCGGCCGACGCGCAGGCCGAACCGGCATCAGGCCACCTGGCATGGGGCGACAGCGGAGACGCGTGCACCTCCGCCGAGGAAGAGGCCACCAGCAGCGGTTATCCGCTCGAGTGGTCATTGGATGCGGTGGAAAAGGCCCATCTGTGCGCAGTGCTGGAGCGACATGCCAACAACAAGTCAGCCGCCGCCCGCCAACTGGGCATCTCGCGCAAGACACTGGATCGCAAGCTGACCACCTGGCGCGCCGAGCAGCAAATCAGTGAGGACAGCGGCGCTGAGAATGGCACTGAGAGTGATGCTGGGAGCGGTACTGAGAGCGATCAACCCGCCACCTCCACTGCGTCTGCCACTCCCTACGGAGCCGACGGCAGCGCATGATCAAGCGCCTGCGCCATTACTTCGCCGGCTCGCTGCGGCGCAGGCTGCTGCTGCTGACACTGGCGCCGCTGCTGGCGCTGATGCTGGCGCTGGTCGGCCTGACCGCCTACTGGACCACAGCCTATACCGACCGCCAGCTGTACATGAACGTGCGCAGCGATCTCGATGTCGCCAGCCGCACGCTGCAGAGCCAGCATCAGCGTCTGCGTGATGGCCTGGAAGCGATGCGTCGCAACCTGCGCCAGCTGGTGGCACCCGATGAGCAGACCGCGCAGCTGTTGCCACGCCTGGTGCCGCGCCTGGTTACCATGCGGGACACCCTCAATGCCGACTGGCTGCGCTGGTTGCCCACCGAGCAGTTGCGCCAGACACCCGGCGTCGCCGCGCTGATTCCGCAACTGGCGCGCGGCGAAAGCCTGGATGGCCTCGACATGCTGTCCAGCGATTCACTGGCGACGCTGGATCCTGCGCTTGCCGAGCGCGCGCGCCTTGCGCTGCGCCAGACGCCCTACGCACAACCCAGTGCCCGTCGCGAGGAAAACCGCGGCATGCTGCTGCGGGCGCTGGTGCCCATCCTCGATGGCGAGGGCAAGCTGCTGGGCGCGCTGGATGCGGGCCGCCTGCTCAATCGCGACCCGCGTCTGGTCGATGAAATCCGCGATCTACTCTATGGCCCCGGCACCCTGCCGGAAGATGGCACCGGCACCATCACCCTGTTTCTCGATGATGTCCGTATCGCCACCAATGTCACCGATGCCAGCGGCGAGCGTGCACTGGGCACACGCGCATCGCTGGAGGTGAAGCGTCAGGTGATCGGCAATGGCGAGCGCTATATCAATCGTGCCTTCGTGGTTCGTGACTGGTTCGTGGCCGCCTATGCCCCGCTGGATTCTCTGGATGGTCAGCGGATCGGCATGATCTACGCAGGCTATCCGCAGGCGCCCTACGCGCGGCTCTATCGCGAGACGCTGACGCATATCAGCCTGGTGCTGATCGCGGTCAGTCTGTTGGGGGTACTGCTGGTATGGAGCAGCATCGAGCGCCTGATGCAGCCGATCCGACAGATTCGCCGTGTAGTGCATGCCGTGCGTGATACCCCCTCACAGGAAGGCTTGCGCATAGGCCCGCTGTCCTCGCTGGGGCCGGCGCAACGGCACGGTGATGAGCTGGATGAACTGGCCGAGGAATTCGACGCCATGCTGGCGCGACTGGAAGCGCACCGCCACGAGATACAGCTCGCGGCCCAGACGCTGGAAGCCCAGGTGGAGGATCGCACCCGCGATCTGAGCGCCCAGACCGCCACGCTGCGAGAACGCAGTCAGGCACTGGAGGAACACGTCCGCCTGCTGCGTGAAGCGCGTGCGCGCCTGCTGACCCGCGAGAAACTGGCAGCGCTGGGCGAACTGACGGCGGGTATCGGCCACGAGATCAACAACCCCGCTGCCGTGATTCTCGGTCATGTCGAGTTGATCGAGGTGATTCTCGGTGAACAGGCCGAGCCGGTGCGCGAGGAAATCGCCACCATCATCCATCAGGTCGAGCGCATTCGCGCGCTGGTCGACAACCTGCGTCAGTACGCGCGCGACCCGCTCGCCTCCAACGACATTGGCGACGGCAACTCATTGACGCCGTCACTCGGCGCGCCTCACCTCAGCCAGATTCATCCCGATGAGGCGATCCACAGTGTCGAGGTGCTGGTCAGGCACGCGCTGGATCATCATGGCCATCAATTGCAGCATGAGCTGGCGGCGACTCGCCTGATCGAGGCCGATCGCGCCCAACTGACCCAGGTGCTGGTCAACCTGCTGATCAACGCCATCGAGATGGCGCCTGCGCCGGATACGCTGTGCATCACCAGCCGTGATCGTGATGCGGCGCTGGCCGAAATGAACGGCGAGCCAGACAGCCGTCCGGATACGTCAGCCTCAGCGACAGTGTCAGCCTCAGTGCAAGCGTCAGGAGCAGAGCTCGCCCCCGTGGCGGGAGTCGAGATACGCGTCATCGACCACGGCGCAGGCGTGCCCGAGCATCTGAAGTCGCGCATCTTCACCCCCTTCTTCACCACGCGTGCCAATGGCTCGGGCATCGGGCTATCCGTCTCATCGGGCTTGATCACCCAGCTGGGGGGCAGGCTATGGCTGGAAGATACGCCCGGTGGCGGTGCCACCTTCTGCCTATGGCTGCCGTGCATCGCACGCCGGCATCATGAGGATGATCAAGGGCGCCATCTGCTCGAGACGCTCAGCGCCGGGGGCAGCAGTCGCTCGCCTTGAGCCACAAGCGGCAGATGAGCACACTTGGCCTTGGCGAGGGGCACTGCCACGGCTCCCGCCCGCGTGCTAGCCTGCGCGCATGCTCACTCAATCAGGCACCACTGATGTCGCACGATAGCTCCCCTACTGCCCCCGAACCTCTCACTGCCGGCAAGGCAGCGCAGCCCACTGACGACGAGAAAATGGCAGACGAGGAAATGGCAGCGCTTCGCACGCTGGGCAAGCGGCTGCGCGAACTGCGCACGCGTCATGGCCTCTCTCAGCGTGAACTGGCCAAGCGTGCTAAGGTGACCAATTCGACCATCTCGCAGGTCGAGCAGGACGCGGTCAGCCCCTCCGTCAGCTCGCTGAACAAGATTCTCGAGGTATTTCCGATCTCGCTGAGCGACTTCTTCAGCGATGAGATACCCGTCGAACCGCCACGCATCCTGCGTGACAGCGAGCATGAACCGATCGCGGGCTGTGGACCGGGCCTCACCCTGCGACGCATTGATCAATCCCGGCAGACAACGCCACAACCCCACGTCGAGCTGGGCAGCCTCGCACCGGAGTGCAGCGCCTATCTGCAGGCCGCGCATGACAGCCTGGTACTGGTCACGCACGGTGCACTGCGCATCGAGTTCCCCGCGACGGCGGCCTGCCAGGAGGCACTTCTCGAATGCGGTGATGCTGCGCGACTGCATGCCGGGGAGCGCTATCAACTGCATTGGCGCAAGCCTGAGGCGTCACAAGCCGCAAGCGATGAACTCGCTAGCGGTGAAGGTATCAATCACGAAGCCTCGGGCGCTGATGAAGCCCAAAGCTGCCAGTGGTTATGCATCGCACAGAGTCGCTAGGCAGGCATTCGCTCGAGAGCTGCTTGGCCCTACCTGCTCAACCCTGGCCAGCACGACCCTGGCCAGCACGACCTGGCCGACATGACCCTGACCAACAAGACTCAAGCCAGCTCAACCGAGTTGGTGTAACGCGCGTCGCTAGATTCTTGCAGCGCGGGAGTGAGGGCGGTCAACAGCGTCAGATGTCTGCTCGCGCACCTCCTCCCAGGGGTCATTGGTGGCCGGCTCGGCCAGGAAACGCTCCACCATGGTGTGCGGGCAGAAATCTGCCAACCATTCCTCGCGAATCGGATAGCCCTCCTCTGCCAACAATTCGTTCATGCGACGCGCGAGGCCTTCGGCGGAATGCGGCGCGATGGCGTGTTCCAGTTCGCCCTTGAGGATCTCGCGTATCCCGCCACGGCAATCCACCGATACGACCGGTGTGCCGCAGGCCAGCGCCTCCATCAGCACGATACCCATGCCCTCGACACGCGAGCTGAGCACGAACAGCTTGGCGGCACGCATCCAGGCATAGGGGTTGTCACGCTGACCGGCGAAGATCACCCGCTCGGCGATGCCAAGCCTCTCAGCCTGGTTTTCCAGGGCTTCCCGGCATTTGCCCGCCCCCACGATCACCAGCGGCTCCTTCGGATTGGCCAGGGCATAAGCCTCGAGCAACAGGGCATGGTCTTTCTGCGGCACCAGACGCGCCACGTTGAGAATGAAGGGCTCAGCGGGGATATCCGGCTCATCCATGGCGGCCTGCTCGCGTATACGGGAGATCGGGCAGGCATTGACGATCGTCTCGATATGCGCCGGTGTCACCCCATGCTGGCGAGCAATGTCTCGGGCCCCTTGCGCCACATCGTCAGATACCGCCACCAGATGCTTGTCCTCCAGCAGACAGCGGGCAAACATGCGCTGCTTCCACTGCGGACCGGTAAAGTTGACGCGATTTTCCAGCACGTAACGTGCACGGGAATCCTTGAACCCCCACACCTGCTCGAAGGTCCCCAGGCCACGGAAGATGATGCGGTCAACCCTGCCGTGCTCCTGCTCGAATTCCTCGAGCCAAGCAGCGAATTCCTCGCCCCCGGCCTTGCCGACCCACACGAAATTGGAGCGACGGATCACGGGATTGAGCACCAGACGTGAGGCCAGTGTCGTCAGGGCGCCGCCGACTGAGCGCTGGACGCGCTGCTGAATCGGCACGATGTGCTGCTGAACGCTGGTATCCTGCGGTTCAAGCACCTGATCACGACCGCGCCAGATGACCATATGCGTCTCGTGATCATTCGCGGCCAGACTGTCGGCAAGATTGACCGCCACTCGCTCCATGCCACCCATTTTCAGGCTTCTCACTACGACCAGGGTACGCAAGCATCACTCCTTCGAATGTCCGCCAGTACCGCTTTGTGCCGCATGCAAGACATGCGAAAACGATAGCTGGCGTCTGGTGGGAAACGAAAAATGCAACTCCCATGTGCCAGTCGCTCAGCACACGGGAGTTGCATTTATCTGAACCGTCATTCGCGGAAATGTTCCCTGCCACCACTCATCAAATGGTAATCATTCCCCCTCTTTCGCCGGCGGCAGAATCAGGTTGAGCACGATGCCCAGAATGGCGGCCAGGCTCACGCCCTGCAGCGTGAACTGACCACCACCGACCTGCATGCCACCGATCCCGAACACCAGGATCAAGGAGGCGATCACCAGATTGCGCGGCGCGGTCAGTGAATCCCCCGCGCGCACCAGCGTGTTCATGCCGACCACAGCGATCGAGCCGAACAGCAGGCACATGATGCCGCCCATCACCGGCGTGGGAATCGTCTGCAGCACGGCGCCGACCTTGCCGATGAAGGCCAGCGAGATCGCGACACAGGCCGCGACCGTCATCACGCGCGGATTGAAGTTGCGAGTCAGCATCACCGCGCCGGTCACTTCGGAATAGGTGGTATTGGGCGGACCGCCGAACAGTGACGCCGCCGACGTCGCCAGGCCGTCACCGAGCAGCGTGCGATGCAGCCCCGGCTTTTTCAGGTAATCGCGCCGTGTCACCGAGCCGATCGCCACCATGTCGCCGATGTGCTCGACGGCAGGCGCGATGGCGACGGGAATCATGAACAGAATGGCGGAAAATTCGAAGGTCGGTGCAGTGAAGCTGGGCAGCGCCAGCCACTCAGCCGCATGCACCGGCGAGAGATCGATCACTCCCATCAACAGCCCCAGTACATATCCCGTCAGGATACCGCCGAGGATCGGCACCAGGCGCAACATGCCACGCCCGAAGATCGACAGCACCAGCGTCACGCCAAGACTGGCCAATGACAATGTCAGCGCCTGGCCATGCGAGATGTTGTCGCTGAACTCGCCGGTGGCCATCTGCACCGCCGTCGGTGCCAGCGCCAGGCCGATGACCATGATCACCGGACCGACCACCACGGCCGGCAGCAGGCGATGCACGATGCCGACACCCTTGAGGCGAATGCATTGCGCCAGCAATACATAGACCAGTCCTGCGACGAACAAACCACCCATGGTGGCAGGAATGCCGAAGTTCGCGACCGAGCTCTGGATAGGCGCAATGAAGGCAAACGATGAGGCGAGGAAGACCGGCACGCTGGCCTTGGTCACGCACTGGAAGACCAGGGTGCCGACACCGGCCGTGAACAGGGCAACGTTGGGGTCGAGTCCGGTCAGCAGCGGGACCAGTACCAGCGCGCCAAAGGCAACGAACAGCATCTGCGCGCCGGTGATGAGAGTCGTCAGCGAGAACCCTTCCTGTTCCGGCAAGGACACATGGGCAGACGACTCATGGGGAGAGGAGGTTTCAGAGGACGGTGATGAAGACGACATGGAAGCACTTCTTTTCACAAGCGGAGGAATCAACCGTTTGATCCTGACTGCTCAGACAGGTCAGACAGATACAAAAACGCCCCGCGCGGATGCGCAGGGCGTTGTCATCACTGGCGGGCGCTCAGCGCGTGCCGAAGATCTTGTCACCGGCATCGCCGAGACCCGGCACGATGTAACCGTTCTCGTCGAGGCGGTCATCGACGGAGGCGGTGTAGATCTCGATGTCCGGGTAGGATTCCTGCACCTTGGCGATCCCCTCAGGCGCCGCGACCAGCACGATGACCTTGATCTGCTGGCAGCCCTTGGCCTTGAGCATGTCCAGTGTAGCGATCATGGAACCGCCGGTCGCCAGCATCGGGTCGATCACGATGGCCAGACGTTCGTCGAGGTCTGACACGAACTTCTCGAAATACGGCACCGGCTCCAGCGTCTCTTCATCACGGTAGAGGCCCACGACGCTGATGCGTGCCGGGGGGATCAGATCCGTCACGCCATCCAGCATGCCCAGGCCGGCACGCAGGATCGGGACGATGGTCACTTTCTTGCCCTTGATGGTCTGGACATCCAGCTCGTTGCCACTCCAGGCATCAATGGTGGTAGTTTCCAGCTCCAGGTCCTGGGTTGCCTCATAGGTCAACAGCTTGGCGACCTCACTGGCCAGCTCACGGAAGCTCTTGGTGCTGATGCCTGCTGCACGCATCAGGCCGAGCTTGTGCTGGACCAGTGGATGATTGATGGCATGGACGCTCATGGAAATACCTCTTGGGACAGAAGATGGTGCAAACGATACGCAGCACTACCCCCGCCGGCTCGGACGATAGCAGCGGGAAGGCTGGTAAATTGAACGCATTCTAGCGGAAGCAGGCTTACAAGTTAAGGCTCTCGCCTTCAGGTTACAGCAGAGAAAGCGCCGCAAATGAACTGGCGACCTCCCGCCTGCCACTCGTTCAAGGCGTGTAACCGAAGTTGACGAAATCCTGTGCATAGAGAATGGCCAGCTTCTCGCGGGTCGCCGCTGTCATGCCGTCCCCCGCCTCCCCACTCCCCTTGTTGCGATGTGCAATCTCGCCGTTGATGCCCAGCTTGTTGGCAACCTGCTGGAAATCCTTGTCCAGGGTCTCGAAATGCCCCAGAAAATCCACCATCAAGGTCTCGTTTCCATCCATGACAAAAGAGGATTGCGAGAGAAACAGGAGGTGACTACGAAAAGCGCCTTGCCACAAGCCACGTGCGACAAAATCATCAAAATCTGAATATTCTGCCATCTCCTTGGCAATGGCGAGATCCTGCTTGCCTTTATTGCCACCACTTAATATATAGCGATACGCTGACAGGGCACGATCGTAGGGATTTCTGACAAAGGTGAATTTGTAATAACGGGCGAATTTTCTGGAACTGGCCTTCTTGTAAACCTGCCAGGAGACATGATCACGCCCTTTTTCCTTCGTCTTCCCCAAGGCGGCGAGGACTGATGTTCCGGCAGCCTTGGGAATATGAATGAAGATGCACTTGTTACGCGTAAAGTGTTTGCGATAAGGAAAGTCATTGCTTCGCCACATCATATCAATCCTGTTCTTGTGGTTCGTCACCAGCCACTGGTGACAGCCCCCCAATGTACGAAAAATCCATTGTGGCTTCAGCTTACCGGAATAAAGTGCAAGGAAACTTCAGTACGCTCGTCAAAGGGCAATGGCGAGGCAGACAGGCCAGCCATGAAGGTGGCTGACCTGTGGCCGATATCGCCAGCAATGATTACCCAGCCACCACTTCAGCAATGAAGTCGCCGATACCCTGACAGTATTTCTGCTGGCAGAAATCTTTCGCAATGATCGCGCGCGCAGCTGCGCCCATCTCTCTACGCTGCTGCGGGCTTGCTGCCCATTGTTTCAGCACCTGAGCGATTTCACTCGGTTCGAGCACCTGTGCGACCACGATGGCGTCTTGCTCCGGGCTATAGACTCTGTCCGGACCGGAAATGAAATCCTCGCCATAGATAGCCAGCGATTCGCGGGGCCTGCTTGGTGACAGAATTTCACCATTGACTCCCGGGGAGATCTGCTCCGGCAATCCATCCACATTACCGACGATGGCAGGCACACCATGCGCCAGCGCTTCCTGCACCACATTACCGAAAGGTTCACGCCAGGAAGGACACACAAAGGCATCGAGGCAGGGATAGAAATCACTCATGTCATTCAACAGACCACAGAAGTGAACACTCTCCTCGAGCCCCCACTTCACGACCAGTGACTTCAAGGCATCTTCCAATATTCCCTCGCCGGCGATCCAAAGCTCCGCATGGGGGACACTCGCCTTGAGCTCTCGCAACGCCTCGATGGCGATCACCGGCGCCTTGAGTCCGGTCAAACGACCTGCGAAACCGATCCTGAACCGCTCGACCGGATGATCGGAGGCTACCTGCGGCAGTACGATGGAATTGCGCACCACCCGACATGGCAAGGACTCACTGATACCAAGCGACAACTGCAACATGCGACTGGCTGCAAAGGAGTTGCATATGATGCCATCGAGGCGAGAGAGATAGTCCGTGATATCAGAGGTGGGCTCCACGAACCAGGCAGAGCCATGCTCGTAGTGAATGAGACTGATGTGACCGGGGAAATGCAGCGGATGGTTACGCAGCTTGTTCCACACCACGATTGCCTGCACCTCTTCGTCATTCAGCATGCGCGCCTGGCAGGTATCGCGGAGCCAAGGCAACTGCCGAGGAAGCTTGATGCCGCAATAACGCTTTATGTCATGCACCCGACCGGCAAAGTCCGCATATTCAGACTGCAGCATTGGATGAATTTCGGGCGTCTGCAGCAGCACATGATGATCTCGCTCACGTGCGGCCATTCGAAAGAAGTTGGTGAAGGTCCGCTCAGCCCCGCCCAGATTCTTGAGGCTGATGAGATGCCCCGCACGAGGCCCTTGCAATACCATGGACACAGGGACTTTACTCATATTAAGATCAAAATATATTATCCTGAAATGAATAGCGTTGGCAGATCCATCATCGACGGTGTTGGTTCTGACTACTCGTAATTGAAATTATCAAAATCTCTTGAATAAAAATCACGAACAACATTGACAGTACTCTCACCACACTTTATTGAACAGCTTGTCAGCCATCGCTTGTTGTGCGCTCGACCTTGTTTAATGCCAAGGTGACTAAGAACATGACTTAAACTTTCCTCAAAATTCTCAAATCTACCCACATAGTCCATTATCACCCTGTCATTATCATCAACAATGAAATGCGACTGAGGAATAAAAAGCGAATGAGATTTGAATTTTTCTTCAGTCAAGCCATTCAGGACGAACGCATCGAAAGTTGGATATTGTCGTAGCTCTTCAGATAGCACTTTGTGGCTCTGACTATGGTTACCAGAATGCCTTAAATACTGATAAGCCGAAAACAATCTATCCAGTGGGTGACGAACGAAAGCGAACTTAAAATATTGATTAAAAAGAGAGGGATCTATTTTCTGATAAAACCGGTAATCATGATACTCCCTATTCTTAACGTACTCATCCCCCAGAGCCAAGAAGATAGATTCACTTCCTACTCTTGGCACTCCGACAAAGATACACTTATTCTTATTGAAACACCTTCGAAACTCACCACCTGCTTTATTGCGCATTCCCCCTCCTGATATCCGAGAAGATCATTCTCGCCTACGAAAAAGGAGGAATATTGCATAGAGTATGCAAGTACATACACATTACATTTCTAGCGGGATCAGTAAAATATAATTGATCAATACAAGTTTATATTTGATGCAAGGCTTCCTCAAAACTCTTGACTATATCCGACTGCAAGCTGCATATGACATTAGGATCGATTTTATCCGCGTACCTATTGATGTCGGCAGCATTTATCTCATTGAAAGAACTAAGCCTCAGGGTAAAGCTACGGCCAACAGAGGAGAAATAATCATAAAATTTGAACTTACCTCCAGAATGGAGAGGACCATCATAGAACCAGCAATTCGGGATTCCATAGGCATCCGCTATGATCAAGCCATGTAGACTCTGACTTACAATGATTTCGCAGGATTTTATCTGAGTAACAATAGATTCAAGATCATCCGTGCGGAAATCTATTATTATACTGTCACCTACACGAGCACACACATTTTCCCACTCCGGACTATCAATAGTCGAGATATGAGGAATAAATCCTATTCTATAAGTCTTGTCTGGATCTGTATCATAAATCAAAGGGAGCATGAGACCTGGATCACCGACAGAATATTCTTTTTCTCCCAATGAAGTGAGCACCTGCTGAGTCATATACCCACGTACAGAATGAATAACAACAGATTTGCCAAATGTCCTGCCCATTGGCTTCATTCGCTTGAACAAAGAGGCATGTTTGACATATGGAGAAATAAGCCCAGACCCTACAACATGAATCTTTCTATTTCGTGAAGAAATCGCTTTATTGTTGACGAGCTTATTTAAAATACTGCCAACAGAGATCAAATCTGCCTCATCGACATTCGAGATGGAATGAGCGATATGAAACTGTCTATCCAGAATGATAGATGTGATTTCATCACCAAAATTACATCCACCATTCGCCGATCGCCACCAGTATGCTTTCAATTGACCATCTCCTAAAACATTAAAGCCATCGTCCACATAAGGTTCTCCACATATCCCTACGCAACGCTACTTCCTGCTTTCTTGAATTGAGATTCCAGTATTCATCGTCTTTGTAGCTGCCTCCCCCTTTCGTTTCAATTCGATAATCAGCGATATCACTTTTGACATCCGATTCTGGAAGCTGATCGCAAAAAAGAGGATAAACGGCATAAGCCTTATATTCAGTCGCGTAGAAACTATCTACCGCTTTTTTTGAATAAGGCTTATCAATGATCTTCTTCATACCTTTACGAGACAGCATATAGGCATGCCCTCCCGTCAGCTTGGCTCTAACCACGCCCGCAAAAGGAATCAACCACATCCTTCCCAGCATGCCACCAAGGTAAAAAATTTCCGGGTTTCGTATTTTCAAGAAACAATTGATACGTGCTATTACACTTTCAGCCGGCATGGCAAGAGTAGCATCATCTTCAAGGATCAAGACTCGTTGATAACCTCTCTCCATGGCCATTGCTGCGCAGGTACGATGTGACTCGTAACATCCACGCTCAGGATTATCCACATCACGCTCGGCAAGATAAAACTCGATATCCAAGCCTAGCGGTAAAAACTCTTTCTGTAGATGTTCCCGGCGGTCTTCCCGCTCTTTGAGGCTGATACAAAATACCCCATCCACCTCGAGTGTCTGTTGACTCTTGTTCATCCTTGGCGGCTTTCCCTAGAAACTTGTCACAATTGTATATTATAGCTGCCAGTCGATCGGCTCTTCCCCGCATGCTTCCAGCCAGGCGTTGGCTTGCGAGAAGTGGCGAGAGCCGAAGAAACCGCGGTGCGCTGCGAGGGGGGATGGGTGTGGCGCGTGGAGCACCAGGTGCTTCTGGGTGTCTACAGCGCGAGCCTTCTTCTGGGCATGACTGCCCCAGAGCAGGAAGACGACACCCTGGCAGTGCTGGTTGATCACGTCGATAGCGCGGTCGGTGAATTGTTCCCACCCCTGCTTCTGATGCGAGGCGGCCTTGCCCTGCTCGACGGTCAGCACACTGTTGAGCAGCAGGACACCCTGCTTCGCCCAGCCTTCCAGGAAGCCGTGATCGACGGGTTCAAAGCCGACGTCGGTGGCCAGTTCCTTGTAGATGTTCTTCAGCGAAGGCGGGGGGCGTACGCCGGGGCGTACCGAGAAGCACAGTCCGTGCGCCTGGCCCGGACCGTGGTACGGGTCCTGGCCGAGGATCACGACCTTGACGTTGGAAAGCGGCGTCAGCCAGAAGGCACGGAACCAGTCATCGGAATGCGGATAGATGACCTTGCCGGCATCTTTCTCGGCGCGCAGAAAGTCGCGCAGACGCTGCATGTAGTCAGCCTGGAACTCTTGGCCAAGATGCGCCTGCCAATCGGCAGGCAGCACCTCGGAGCGGCCAGTCGCGGCAGTCTCCAACGGCATGTCAGCTATCGCTCTCTTGCTTCTTGAGCTGCTCGGCGATCGGCTCGACGTAGGCGATGCCCATGTCCCACGGGAACTGGATCCAGCAGTTCTGCGGCACTTCGGTGATGAAGCCATCGACCAGCGGACGCCCTTCCGGCTTGGCATAGACGGTCACGAAATGCGCCTTGGGCAGCATGTCGCGCACCGCGCGTGCGGTATTGCCGGTGTCGACCAGGTCATCGACCAGCAGCCAGCCGTCACCGTCGTGGTCGACACCCTTGACCACTTCCAGTCCACCCTGCTCCATGTGGTCGTGATAGCTCTTGATGCATACGGTATCGATGTGACGGATACCCAGCTCGCGAGCGATCAGGCCGGCCGGAATCAGGCCACCGCGGGTGATGGCGATGATGCCCTTGAAATCACGACCGCTGAGGTCGTGACATAGCGCGCGCACATCACGGTGCAGCTGGTCCCAGGAGACGATGAAGTGGTCGTGGTAGCGTTCGGAAGACATGAGGGTCACTCGCAATGACGAAACAGAAGGAAAGCATGGTGGCTGGCGCGCCACCGCACAAGGGGAAGATCCACTCAGCCACGCTAGAGCGCAGACGAGGGTCTGAGATTCGTTGCCCGCAGCAACGACGATGGCCCTGCCAGAAGACAGGGCCATCGCGTCAAGCCGACATTACTCGGATTCGGTGAAGCTGCACGCCGCGAAGACACTGTGGCCTTCTTCACGAATGCGCGCGGAACCGCCGATTTCCGGCAAGTCGATGATCGCTGCCGTCTCGACGACCACACCACCGGTGCGCTCGATCAGCTTGCAGGCCGCCAGCATGGTGCCGCCGGTGGCGATCAGGTCATCCATCACCAGGATGCGATCACCTTCACGGAAGGCATCGGAGTGCAGCTCGACGGTAGACTCACCGTATTCCAGCGTGTAGGTCTCGCTGATGGTCTTGAACGGCAGCTTGCCTTTCTTGCGCACCGGCACGAAGCTGCAACCCAGTTCATAGGCCAGCGGTGCACCGATGATGAACCCGCGCGCATCGATGGCGGCGATGGCGTCGATTTCCATCTCCTGATAGCGATGCACGAAGGAGTCGATCAGCTTGCGGAACGCGGCGGAATTCTGCAGTACCGGCGTGATGTCACGGAAGTTGACACCCGGCTGGGGCCAGTCCGGCACGGTGCGGATGACAGACTTGATGTAGTCGCTGTAGATGCTCATTAGAGGGCTCCGTCGAGGAACAGGTATTTGCAGGCGAACAGGATGGCGAGAATCACCAGCCCCGGGCTCAGATCACGATAACGGCCGGAGAACAGCTTGATCACGGCGTAGCTGATGAAGCCCAGCGCGATCCCGTTGGCAATCGAGTAGGTCAGCGGCATCACCAGGGTGGCGATCACCACCGGTGCCGCTTCAGTAATGTCGTTCCAGTCGATGCGTGCCAGACCGCCCGTCATCAGGCAAGCGACATACAGCAGCGCACCGGCAGTGGCGAAGGCCGGAATGGAGGTCGCCAGCGGCGACAGGAACAGGCTGACGAGGAACAGACCGGCCACGACGACAGCTGTCAGGCCGGTGCGACCGCCGGCGGCCACGCCGGTGGCGGATTCGATGTAGCTGGTCACGTTCGAGGTGCCCATCACAGAGCCGACCATGGTGGCGCTGGAGTCTGCCATCAAGGCCCGTCCGAGACGCGGAAGGTGGCCACGCTCATTGGTCAGGCCAGCCTGCTGGGAGACGGCGATCAGCGTGCCCGAGGTGTCGAACAGGTCGACGAACAGGAAGGCAAAGATGATCGACACCATGCCCAGATTGAAGGCGCCAGCGATATCGAGCTCCGCCAGCGTCGGCAGCATGCTCGGCGGCATCGAGGCAAAGCCATGGAAATCGTTGTTGCCGGTCAGGGTCGCCAGCAGCGTGACGAGCAGTATGCCGATCATCACCGCGCCGATCACCTTGCGGTAGGACAGTGCGACGATCAGGAAGAACGAAAGCAATGCATACATGGCCGCCGGCGAGGACAGGTCCCCCAGCGTGACCAGTGTGCCCGGGGCGTCGACGACGATGCCGCTGCCCTGCAGGGCGATGATCGCCATGAACAGGCCAATGCCTGCGGCGATGCCGGTCTTCAGCGAAGCGGGAATGGCATTGATGATCCATTCGCGAATCTTGAAGGCGGAGAGCAGGAAGAAGCTCACCCCGGACAGGAAGACCGCGCCCAGCGCGACCTGCCAGGGCACGCCCATCTGACCGGCGACCGTATAGGTGAAGAAGGCCGTCAGCCCCATGCCCGGTGCCAGCGCGATCGGGTAATTGGCATAGAGGCCCATGATCAGACAGCCGATGGCTGCCGCCAGACAGGTCGCGACGAACACGGCGCCGTGATCCATGCCGGTGGAGGCCAGCATCGAGGGGGCCACAAAGATGATATAGGCCATCGCGAGGAAGGAGGTAAATCCTGCGATGACTTCGGTACGCACATTGGTACCGTGCTCGGAGAGCTTGAAAAGACGTTCCAGCATTGAGGTAGCCCCTATCCTTGAGCAGTGCCTGTCCGGCAAGGCGCAGTGGTCGGTGATTGTCAGAATCAGCAGATCAAGACGAACTCGCTCGGACAGGTATGCCGCACAGGGCGCTGAATGAAGCTTTCCCTGTTCAGCCTGCCTGAACCACGATGCCCCGCCAGCGGCAGGGCATCGAAAGGCGCAACATGGTACCCAAAGGTCTGCAGCGAATCGAGCATTCCCGGCATATTTCCTGACCAGTCAGACGAGTTCTGGCGTCATGCCAGTGAGTTGATCCGCTGCAGACCTGCAAGCCTCATGCCAGACGGGAGGCCATGACCCGCTCAACGGTCTCGACGATGGCCTGGGTCTGCGGGTCGACTTCAAGGTTGACCTGATCACCGACGGCACGGACTCCCATCAGGGTCCGCTCCAGGGTTTCCGGAATCAGATTGACGCAGAAGCGTGTGCCCTGCACCTCGCCGATCGTCAGGCTGACACCGTCAAGTCCCACGTAGCCCTTGTCGAACAGGAAACGCATCAACTCGGCCGGCGCCTGGAACCAGATGCGACGATTGTCGGCGGTGGCCTCGATGGCATCGATGGTCACCATCGCCATGACATGACCAGACATGGAGTGCCCGCCGATCTCGTCGCCGAAGCGTGCCGCTCGCTCCACGTTCACGACGCTGCCCACCTCGAGCTCCCCCAGATTGGTCAGACGCAGCGTCTCGCGCATCAGGTCAAAACTCGCCAGTTGACCCTCAAGTGCCGTCACGGTCAGACAGCAACCGTTATGGGCCACCGAGGCCCCCAGCTCAAGCCCCGCCTCCAACCCCGCCGGCAATCGGACTTGATGCGTGCGAAAGTCAGTGCGTTCTTCAATGGCCACCACTTCCGCCATGCCTTGTACGATACCCGTGAACATGCGTGATCTTTCCTTGCACTGCTGCTTCTTGCTGTTGAGAAGCCATGAATAAGGGACGGCATGCAGCAGCGAGATAACTGGCATGCCCAGCCGAAATCCTAGCATGGTGGACTTCCCGCCGACATGCTGGCGATGCCGGCCGTTGGGCTGCGTGAACACAGAGCAGCCAGTACGGGCCGCAAGTCTTGCCCGGCTGACCGTCAAGACAGGAAAGCCGTCATTGGTGGTTGGAACCCTCGTCACGACAAGATTCTTGTAAGAAATGGCTTACAGAGCGTATCGCCGAATTGCCATATCGAACGACAGTTCGAATAAACGGCCAGCGCAAGACCAAAGTCGTTGACACCCCCAAGGTGACTGATAGAATGCGCCTCAAATCTGTTTGGCGCCGATTTGTACCCGGATTGCGGGCGCCCACCACGAGAGCTGGTCTCACGGGGTGCAAGTTCTGCTAAAAGGGTGTGTCCAGCGTTGATGGCCACCCGTCTTGGGTGGTCTTTTTTCTCCCCACTGGATCGCTCCCCTCTTCGCTGTCTGCCATGTGCGCAGACGCAGGCAGAACGTTCTGTCCTTTACAGACCTTCGCCCGCAATCCGGATGGTGCCTTAACCACTCGGACCCCCATGATCACACTCAAGAACGTCTCCAAGACTTACGGCAGTGGTGACAAGGCCGTGGTCGCGCTCAAGGATGCCAGCCTCACGGTACCTCAGGGCGCCATTACCGGCGTCATCGGCCTGTCCGGTGCCGGCAAGTCGACCCTGATTCGCTGCGTCAATCTGCTCGAACGCCCCACCGCCGGTAGCGTCGTCGTCGATGGTCAGGAACTGACCGAGCTCGACGAGTCCGCCCTGCGCAGCGCTCGTCATCAGATCGGCATGATCTTCCAGCACTTCAATCTGCTCTCCTCACGCACGGTCTTCGCCAATGTGGCGCTGCCGCTGGAGCTGGCTGGCGTCTCGAAAGACGAAATCAGACAGCGCGTCGAGCCACTGCTGGAGCTGACCGGCTTGAGCGACAAGGCTGGCCAGTATCCTGCCCAGCTGTCCGGCGGTCAGAAACAGCGCGTGGCCATCGCCCGTGCGCTGGCCAGCCGCCCCAAGGTATTGCTGTGCGACGAGGCCACCTCGGCGCTTGACCCGCAGACCACCGCTTCCATCCTTGAGCTGCTCAAGGACATCAATACCAAGCTGGGCCTGACCATCCTGCTGATCACCCACGAGATGGAAGTGGTCAAGAGCATCTGTGATCAGGTCGCCCTGATCAGTGGTGGCGAGCTGGTGGAAGTGGCGCCGGTGGGCGATTTCTTCACCGCGCCGCAGACCCGACTGGGTCGCGAGTTCCTCAATGAATTCCTGGAGCTGGAGCCGCCGCGCGCGCTGGTCGATCGCCTCGAAGCTAGCGCAGGGCCTCACACCCATCCTGTGGTCCGCCTGGCCTTCAGTGGTGATGCCGTGTCCACACCGCTGATTTCGCGACTGGCGCGTGAATGCCAGGTGGATGTCAGCATCCTGCAGGCCAAGGTGGAGTCCATCCAGGACCGCACTCTCGGTCTGATGATCGCCGAACTGATGGGCGACAGCCACCAGACCCGGCAAGCGCTCGATTATCTTGAATCCCACGATCTGAAAGTGGAGGTGCTCGGCCATGTCACCCGCACTGCTTGAACTCGTTCTCACCTCCACCCTCGAGACGCTTTACATGGTCGCGGTGGCAGGCCTGATCTCCGCGGCACTCGGCATTCCGCTGGGCGTGGCACTCTACACCTCGCGCCCGGGCCAGATTCTCGCGCGCCCGGTGCTCAACAGCGTGCTGAGCATCATCACCAACATCGGCCGCTCGGTGCCCTTCATCATCCTGATGGTGGCGATCATCCCGCTGACACGCCTGATCGCCGGCAGCTCGATCGGCACCAATGCCGCCATCGTGCCGCTGACCATCGCCTCGATTCCCTTCGTCGCCCGTCTGATCGAAGGCGCCTTGAATGAAGTCGGCCCGGGGCTGGTCGAGGCCGCACAGGCCATGGGTGCCACGCCGATGCAGATCATCACCAAGGTGCTGCTGCCGGAAGCACGCGGCGGCATCATCAATGGCCTGACCATCACCGTGGTCACCTTGATCAGCTATTCCGCCATGGCCGGCACCGTCGGTGGCGGCGGCCTGGGGGATCTCGGTATCCGTTACGGCTACAACCGCTTCGATCCGATGGTGATGCTGGTGACGGTGGTCATCCTCGTCGTCATGGTGCAGGGCTTCCAGAGCCTGGGCGACCATCTGGTGCGCAAGTCGAACCACAAGTAAGCGTCGATCCATGAGCGGCGACTGACCTAGAAGTGGCGCTCGATCTACAAATCTTACGGCTTTCGGTATCGTGACGGCTCATCACTATGGCCGTCACTCATAACATCCCGCGGACCCCGCCGGTCACGTCGGATCACAAGGAGAACATCGATGCGTAACATGCTGAACACGCTTTCTTCCCCCCTGCGCCTTGCCGGTGCTGCCACTCTGCTCGGCGCCACTCTGCTGGCAGGCTGCGGCAACGACGCGTCCGACGAGAACACCCTCAAGATGGGTACCGTCGCAGGCCCGGAAACCGAAGTGATGAAGGTCGCGGCCGAGATCGCCAAGGAAAAGTATGACCTGAACGTCGAGATCACGGAGTTCACCGACTACGTGTCTCCGAACGCCGCTCTGGCCGATGGCTCGCTGGACGCCAATGCCTACCAGCACCAGCCGTACATGGAATCCATGGTGCGTGAGCGTGGCTACAAGTTCGCCAGCGCCGGCAAGACCTTCGTGTACCCGATCGGTGCCTATTCCGAGAAGTACGAGGACATCAGCGAACTGCCGGACGGCGCGACCATCGCCCTGCCGAACGACCCGTCCAACGAAGGCCGCTCCCTGATCCTGATGCACGACCTGGGCATGATCGAGCTGACCGACAAGAGCAATCTCGAAGCGACCCCGATCGACGTCGCCAAGAACCCGCATGACTACCAGTTCAAGGAAATCGAGGCTGCCCAGCTGCCGCGCATCCTGCCGGACGTTGACCTGGCCTTCATCAACAACACCTTCGCACAGCCGGCTGGCCTCGCGCCGGAAGACGCGCTGATCCGTGAAGGCGCCGAGTCCCCCTACGTCAACCTGATCGTCGTGCGTCAGGGTGATGAAGACAGCGAGAAGGTGCAGAAGCTGGTCAAGGCCTACCAGACGCCGGAAGTCGAAGCCAAGGCCGAAGAGCTGTTCAAGGGCGCGGCGGTGCCGGGCTGGAAGTAAGACTCAGCCCGTGTCATTGACAGACACCTGAACGCAGAGCGCCGACCACTGGTCGGCGCTTTTGCATCTGATTGATGAACCACCCCATCACGTTCAGCTACCGACGCGGCGCAGAAGCACACGCAGGGCGCGCTTGAAACAGGCGACCCGCGACCGCATCCTTGCGCCATCTCGCCACCTTATCCATCCCTCAGGAGCCCTCATGACCACTCGTCCCGACTATTCACTGCTGGCGCGCCAGCTGGACGCCATTCTCGACACTCGAGACTGGCTGACCAATGCCTCTCAGACGGCTGCCTTCATCAACATGACGGTGGAGAACCTCAACTGGGCAGGCTTCTATGTGCAACGTCAGCCGCAGATTCTGCACCTGGGGCCGTTCCAGGGTCAGCCGGCCTGCCACCCGATTCCCTTCACCAAGGGCGTGTGTGGCGCCGCCGCCACCGAGCGCACCACCCAGCGTGTCGCGGACGTACACGCCTTCCCGGGCCATATTGCCTGTGATGCCGCTTCGCGCAGCGAGCTGGTGATTCCGGTGCTCATCGAGCAGGACGGCCAGCAAGTGCTGTGGGGTGTGCTGGATCTGGATAGCCCAAGCCCTGAGCGCTTCGAAGAGGAAGACCAGGCCGGCATCGAGCGCCTGGTCGAGATCTTCATCGCCTCCAGCGATTTCGACAGCGTTCCTGTCTGAATCGGTCAGCCTGTCTGAAGAGGTCGGCCTGCCTGCAGTTTCATGCCCTGCCGCCCGCCGTGCTTACCCGCACCGCGGGCGGTTTGCGTTGTGCCACCCTGCCACTTGCGTAACCCTTGACGAGGTGTAACGTGAAGACTCCTCTGACCTGACAGGAGCAGAACATGCCAGCGACCGCACCTCCTCATGCAGAAGCTTCTCTCCAGAATCACGATGACGCCCATGCCGGGCTTGAGCAGGTCATCAAGCATCTCGAGCGCATCAAGGCGTTCACGGCGCGCACCGGCAATGACCTCGGCGCCAAGCGCACCCTGCTTGAGGCTTACTTCGCCGCCGACGCCAGCATTCTCGACACCGGCGTGACACCGCGCCTCGCGATGGTGCCAGGCGGCGAGGGAGAGCGTGTCTGTGAGGTGTTGCCGGCACCCGATGACGCACCAGCGCGCCCGCGTCACCTGCTGTATGTACATGGTGGCAGCTGGATCGCAGGCTCACCTGCCGGTCACCGCCCGCTGGCCAGCCGTCTGGGCCGTGCGGCACGCGCCGAGACCTACACCCTGGATTATCGTCTCGCGCCAGAGGCCGCCTTCCCGGCCGGCCTGCAGGACGTGTTGGCCGCGTGGCGCTGGCTATGTGACGAATACCCGCAGGACCACCTGCTGCTGGCCGGTGACAGCGCGGGCGGCAACCTCACACTGGCGGCCCTGAATGCACTCAAGAGTGCAGGCGAACGGCTGCCGGATGCAGTGATCGCCTTCTCGCCCGCCACCGACCTCAGCTGGGGCAGCGCCTCGCTGTCGCGCAAGGCCGAGGTGGACCCGATCCTCGACCCCAATCTGCTGCCCTTCGTGAGCATGGCCTATGTGCAGGACGGCACCGACATGAGCGATCCGCGCATCTCGCCGCTGGAGGGAAATCTGTTTGACCTGCCTCCGACGCTGATCCAGTGCGGCGAGGCGGAGATCCTGCTCGATGACAGCCGACGCTATGCCGCGCAGGCCCAGGATTGTGGCTCACCTGTCACGCTCAGCCTGTGGCCGGACATGCCGCATGTGTTCGTCGGTTTCGCCCCACTGCTGAGCGCTGCCAATGCCGCTCTCAAGGAAGCACGCGAATTCCTCGACGCTACGCTTGCCTGAGCGGCGCACACCAGTCCTGCGGCAGACTTTCATGACACGCACACGAAAACGCCCGACTCGATGAGCCGGGCGTTTTCTGGAATCTGGTAGGACCAGGCGGATTTGAACCGCCGACCTCCACGATGTCAACGTGGCGCTCTAACCAACTGAGCTATGGTCCTGAAGTGTGGCAGATGACACAAGAGCACTTGAAACATACCGTGGAACGGCTTGGTAGGACCAGGCGGATTTGAACCGCCGACCTCCACGATGTCAACGTGGCGCTCTAACCAACTGAGCTATGGTCCTGAATCAAGTGGCGTGATGTTGCCATCAGTGCCGATGCTGGTAGGACCAGGCGGATTTGAACCGCCGACCTCCACGATGTCAACGTGGCGCTCTAACCAACTGAGCTATGGTCCTATGTCAGCATGCTGAAAAGCGAAGCAGTGTGATGCGAAGTGCTTTGCCCTGTCAGCGAGGACGTATTCTACGCAACTCCCGTTTTGATGCAACCCCCTGATGATAAAAAATTTTCTCGCCAATCTACCTTGCCAGGATCAGGTAAAAAGCGCGGGTAAAGAGCGGCCATGGTTCGCGGCGCGCAAGGCACGCAAGCGAGGCACGTCATCATGGCCAGGCCTGAAAGGACTCACCCATTTACTTGTCCGGCCCGGCACCGCCAGCCGCTCTTGTCGAACGATACAAGGTTGGCTGGCAGCGCACAGATACGGCAATGACTGGCTGCAGGGCCTGGACTGCTAGAAAAAGACCCGACGCAGCACAGCTGCCAATACAGCCCCCAGCAAGGGGCCAGCGATGGGCACCCAGGCATACTGCCAGCCCGAACTGCCCTTGCCGGCAATCGGCAACACCCAATGCGCGAAGCGCGGCGCCAGATCACGCGCCGGATTCATCGCATTGCCGGTCGGGCCACCCAGTGACAGACCGATGGCCCACACCAGCGCGCCGATGAGATACGGCAATACCCGATCCGTGATCAGCTCACTGTTGACCATGCTGCCGATGGCGAAGATGAGTACCACTGTCGCGATCGCCTCACTGATGACATTGGCCGTCTTGTTGGCCACTGCCGGGTCAGTACAGAAGACCGCGCGTTTGCGCAGCGGGTCTCGGGTCACCTCCCAGTGCGGGTAATAGGCCGCCCACACCAGCACCGCTCCCATGAAGCAGCCGAGCAGCTCCGCCAGCATCATCCTGGCGACCTTGAGCTCATCGGTATGCACGCCCAACAGGTATTTCGCCATCGTCACCGCCGGATTGAGATCGCCATAGGGCGACCCTGTCGAGGTCGAGACCAGCACCCCGACCATCACGGCAAATCCCCAGCCGGCATTGATCATCAGCCAGCTGGAACCCGCTCCCTTGGTGCCCCTGAGCATCGCATTGGCGACCACGCCACCCCCCAGCAGAATCATGAAGGTGGTGCCCAGAAACTCGCCCGTCATGACGTCAGTCCACATCTTGATGACCTCCGCCACTTGCCCCCTGTCAGTCGTCTACCGCCATCTCTCGCCCGCACGAACGCGCCCCATGACGATGGAGTGATGCTATCGCCAAGTGATGGCAAGAAAAGGCGAAGACCCGAAATGACTTCGCCCCGTCGAGGGACGGGGCGAAGACTGGTTACAGTGCCACAGGTGCAGGGAACTTCACCAGCAGATTGCGGCAAGGATTTGTTACAGCAGCAGATGCCACATGGAGGCTGCGATCAAGGCCCCTGCCAGGGGACCGGCGATCGGCACCCAGGCATAGCCCCAGCCGGAGGCGCCCTTGCCGTGGATCGGCAACAAGGAGTGTGCGATGCGCGGCCCCAGGTCACGCGCCGGGTTGATGGCATAGCCGGTCGCGCCACCCAGCGAGAGGCCGATGGCCCACACCAGCATGCCGACCAGATACGGCAGCAGGCCAGCGCTGATGGTGCCTGAACCGACGATGGCACCGATACCGAAGATCAGCACCACGGTACCGATCACTTCGCTGAGCATATTGCCCAGACGACATTCAACTGCCGGATCCGTGCAGAACACTGCCCGTTTGAGGCCAGCATCGCTGGTACGCTTCCAATGCGGCAGATAGGCCAGCCACACCATCACGGCACCGGCGAAACAGCCCAGCATCTGCGCGATGACATGCCGCGCCACATCCATGAGAGTGGCATGCACCCCGAGCAGATACTTGGCCAGGGTCACCGCCGGGTTGAGATCCGCCTGGGGCGAACCGGTCGAGACAGCCACGAACACGCCGATCATCACGGCAAAGCCCCAGCCGGTGGTGATCACGATCCAACCGGAACCATTGCCCTTGGTGTCAGACAACACCACATTTGCGACCACGCCACCGCCGAACAGGATAAGGAACAGACAGCCGAGAAACTCGCCCGTCATGACATCGGTCCACATGCTCAGTGGCCTCCGTCGCTTTTCACTCTTTCCACCGCTTCCAGCCAGCCGGCGTAGAGGCGCTCACGCTGCTCTTCCGCCATTTCCGGCGCGAAGGTACGCTCGCAATGCCACAGCTCGCTGATCTCATCCAGGCTGTCATACCAGCCGATATGAAGGCCGGCCAGATAGGCGACGCCCAGCGCCGTGGTTTCCAGCACGCGCGGACGATCCACCTTCACGCCCAGCATGTCGGAGAGGAACTGCATCACCCAGTTGTTGCTGACCATGCCGCCATCCACGCGCAGATTCGCGCAGTTGATGGCCACGTCATCCAGCATGCACTCCTGCAGGTCACGCGTCTGATAACAGACAGACTGCAGGCCAGCCGCCACGATATCGGTGATGCCTGTGCCACGGGTCAGCCCCAGAATCGCGCCACGCGCCTGCGGGTCCCAGTGCGGTGCCCCCAGGCCGGTGAAGGCCGGCACCATGTAGACGCCGTGGTCGGCCTTGGCCGCCCGCGCCAACGGTTCGGTCTCGGAGGCATCCGAGAACAGCTTCAGACCGTCACGCAGCCACTGCACGGTAGCACCCGCCACGAAGATGCTGCCCTCCATGGCATAGGTCGGCTTGCCATTGAGGCGATAACCCACCGTGGTCAGCAGACGATTGCGCGACAGCTCCATCTTCTCGCCGGTGTTCATGATCATGAAGCAGCCAGTGCCGTAGGTGCTCTTGCTCATGCCGGGCGTGAAGCAGGCCTGACCGACCAGCGCCGCCTGTTGATCGCCGGCCACGCCGCGAATCGGCATCGCCGCACCGAACAGCTGCGGATCGGTGATGCCGAAATCATCACTGGAATCCAGCACTTGCGGCAGCAGGGATTCCGGGATGCCGAACAGCTCCAGCAGCTCACTGTCCCAGCACTGATCGACGATGTTGAACAGGCAAGTACGCGATGCGTTGGTGGCATCGGTGACGTGACGCTTGCCAGCGGTCAGCTTCCAGATCAGGTAGCTGTCGACGGTACCGAAGGCCAGCTCGCCCTTCTCGGCACGCGCGCGAACGCCTTCGACATTCTCGAGAATCCAGCGCAGCTTGGTCGCGGAGAAATAGGGGTCGATCAGCAGGCCGGTCTTCTGCTGGATCATGTCACCATGACCGGCATCGGAAAGCTCACGGCAGTATTCGTGGGTGCGGCGGTCCTGCCAGACGATGGCGTTGTAGACCGGCACGCCGGTCTCGCGGTCCCAGACGATGGTGGTCTCACGCTGATTGGTGATCCCGATGGCGGCCACCTGCTCGGCGCCGATATTGGTATTGATCAGCGACTGACGCACGGTGCGCTTCACCGATCCCCAAATATCATCGACGTTGTGCTCGACCCAGCCGCTGTTCGGAAAGTGTTGCGCAAATTCCTCTTGTGCCAGTCCGGTTACCGCACCTTCACGATCGAAGAGTATGGCGCGCGAGCTGGTGGTTCCCTGGTCAATGGACAGAATGTGGTTGGTCATCGTCAATATCTCCCGGTAGTCCGTTACAAGATGGCCCACCCATGCAACGTTCAGCGGGCCATTTGAATGATCATGTTTCCGCTGGGGATCAGCTGGCGGTGCGTACCGACAAGCGAGTGCTCTCGAATATCGTCAATGACAACAGGACGACCGCCATCACGCACGATCCAATCAACAACATGAAACCACCATCCCATCCATAGGCATCTACCGTATAGCCTACCAAGGCACTGGCAGCGACAGAGCCGCCCAGGTAACCGAACAGGCCGGTGAAGCCAGCCGCGGTCCCTGCCGCCTTCTTGGGTACCAGCTCAAGCGCCTGCAGACCGATCAGCATGACCGGGCCATAGATCAGGAAGCCGATGGCGACCAGACACATCATGTCGATTCCCGGATTACCGGCAGGATTCAACCAATAGACAGTGGTGAAGACGGCGACCAGCGCCATGAAACACACCCCTGTCGCACCGCGATTGCCTCGGAACAGCTTGTCGGACAACCAACCACACAGCAGCGTGCCGGGGATACCGGCCCACTCATACAGGAAATATGCCCAGGAGGACTTGTCGACGCTGAAGCTCTTGGCTTCCTGCAGGTAGGTCGGCGCCCAGTCGAGGACCCCGTAACGCAGCAGATACACGAAGACATTCGCCAGCGCGATGTACCAGAGCATGCGATTCTTCAACACGTACTTGACCAGAATCTCCCGCGTGGAGAATTCCTGCTCGTGGCTTTCATCGTATCCCGGCGGGTAGTCATTCTTGTGCTTCTCGATGGGAGGCAAGCCACAACTCTGCGGCGTGTCTCGCATCGTCAGCAAGGCAAAGATCGCCACGAAGACGGCCAGCGCGGCAGGCACATAGAATGCGGACTGCCAGTCGTTGAACCAGGCCATACCAAGAATGAACAGCGGACCGACAAGACCGCCGCCCACGTTATGGGCCACGTTCCACACCGAAACGATCTGGCCACGCTCACTCTGTGACCACCAATGCACCATGGTGCGACCACAGGGCGGCCATCCCATGCCCTGCACCCACCCATTGAGGAACAGCAGCACGAACATGATGCCGATGCTGGAGGTTGCCCAGTCAGTAAAACCGAACAGGAACATGATGCCGGCAGACATTAGTAGACCAGCAGGGAGGAAATAACGCGGGTTGGAGCGGTCAGAGACAGCGCCCATCACGAATTTGGAGATACCATAGGCGATCGACACGCCGGCAAAGGCCAGACCAAGATCACCACGGGAGTAGCCTTGCTCCACTAGGGAAGGCATGGCCAGAGAGAAGTTCTTGCGTACCAGATAGTAGCCAGCATAGCCTAAAAAGATACCAAGAAAGATTTGCCATCTCAGTCGCTTATAGGTGTCGTCTACCTTGGCGTCGTGAAGCGGTGTGGCGTGCACCGCGGATTTGAATAAACCGTACATACTGCTGCTCGCTCCTGATTTTACGACACCGACCTCTACACGGGCATAGCGACGCCTTGACAGACGCGCTTGGTGTTCGAATGCGAAAGTACAGGCTTCACATCGGTGTCACAATGCGAAAAGCACCGATATTCGCTATACCTTTGTCTACACGATCACGATAACCCTTTCTATTCAATGAGTTATGCAGGATTTCGCATAACTTCAACGGCTTGCGCCCACCAAGTCAATCAGTGCAACCATTGGTGTCACCGCGAGCATGCATTAAAAAAGAACACCAAACGAACATCCTGAATGGCACAGCGCCCCACATCGCCATCACGGGGCACCTGGTCGAGCAGCAGCCGCACTCAGGCTCACGTTGCCTCCGCGACGGTTCAGAGCAGACGTTTTTTTCACCGGACATGAGCAAGAGGACAGGATGATGCAGCCAAAGCGCCATCGCGCCATTGTCGAACTGATCACGCGTCAGGGCTATGCCTCCATCGAGCAGCTGGCCAGTCACTTCGAGGTCACGCCGCAGACCATTCGTCGCGACCTCAATCAGCTCTCCGAGGCCGGTGCGCTTAAGCGCGTGCACGGGGGCGCGGGGCTTGAGTCCAGTACCGTCAGCACCGCTTACAGCACCCGCAAGACATTGAACCTGGGCGCCAAGCGGCGCATGGCGGCGGCCCTGGCCAGGCAGATTCCCGACCACGCCTCGCTGTTCATCAACATCGGCACCAGCAACGAGATGGTGGCCGAGGCGCTGTGTGATCACCACGGGCTTGAAGTCATCACCAACAATCTGAACGTGGCGGCCATCCTCCAGCACAAGGAGGATTTCAACGTCATCGTGGCCGGCGGCATGGTGCGTTCCCGCGATGGCGGCATCATCGGCGAGGCCACCATCGACTTCATTAACCAGTTCAAGGTCGACTTCGGGATCATCGGCATCAGCGGTATCGATGAAGATGGCTCGCTGCTGGAATTCGACTATCAGGAAGTGCGAGTCGCCCAGGCGATCATCCACAACTCACGCCAGGTCTTCCTGATCGCGGATCACTCCAAGTTCCAGCGCAATGCGGTCGTGCGCCAGGGCAACCTGAGCCAACTCGATGCGCTCTTCACCGATATCCAGCCCCCGGAAAGCATCCTGACCCTGATGCGTCAGCACGAAGTCGCGCTGCATGTCGCCGGTGACGAGTCGTCTGACGAGACTGGCGGCGCTTGAGCGCCAGGACGCGTCATCCAGCCGACGAGTCGTCTCGCAACCGACTCATCTCATAATCAGGTCATCGCGCAATCAAGGGGCCAGGCAATACGCCGACGAGCAGTCTGGCCCGGCTCTCGCCCTTCTACTTATTATCCCCCTCCCTGGCCCCCTTGCCCCCTTGCCCCCTCACACCGATACACC
>NZ_VFBC01000004.1:0-168087 GCF_011319755.1 Cobetia sp. MB87
CAGTGGTCGAGAAGATGGCTGCCAATGGCAACAAGATCATGTTCGTGGGCACCAAGCGCGCTGCCGGCAAGATCATCAAGGAAGAAGCTCGCAAGGCGGGTCAGCCGTACGTCAACCATCGCTGGTTGGGCGGCATGCTGACCAACTTCAAGACCATCCGTCAGTCCATCAAGCGCCTGCGTGAAATCGAGCAGATGCATGAAGACGGTACCTTCGCGAAGCTGACCAAGAAAGAAGTCCTGATGGCCACTCGTGAGCAGGAGAAGCTCGAGCGTTCCATCGGCGGTATCAAGGACATGGGCGGCCTGCCGGACGCAATGTTCGTGATCGACGTTGACCACGAGCGCATCGCGATCAACGAAGCCAACAAGCTGGGTATCCCGGTCATCGGCGTCGTCGATACCAACTCCAACCCGGACGGCGTGGACTACGTCATCCCGGGTAACGATGACTCCATCCGCGCCATCCAGATCTATGTCCAGGCAATTGCAGGCGCCTGTGGCAAGAACAAGGAAGAAGAGCTGGCCGGTGAGTTCGTCGAAACTGCTTCTGAAGAAGACGCAGCAGAGTGATCCTGGCGGCTTGATCTGACTGTCACAAACGCTGCGCTACACTAAGTGCGGCATGGCCTAGCCAGGTGGCAGTCAGGTCAGGCAATGAGGGGGCCACGGCCCCCTTATTTGCGACCGTTCAGCGGTCGTGACCGAATTCCCGTATTCAAAGACGTCGACACGACAGAGGTTTCATCCCATGGCAGCTATCAGCGCATCTATGGTCAAGGAACTGCGTGAGCGTACTGCGCTCGGCATGATGGAATGCAAGAAGGCTCTTACCGAAGCCGGTGGCGACATCGAGCTGGCGATTGAGAACCTGCGCAAGAACTCCGGCCTGAAGGCCGCCAAGAAAGCTGGCCGCGTGGCCGCTGAAGGCGCCATCGTCATCAAGGTCGCCGACGACGCCAGCTACGGCGTGATGGTCGAAATCAACTCCGAGACCGACTTCGTCGCTCGTGATGACAATTTCAAGGCCTTCACCCAGCTGATCGCCGATCGTGTGTTCGCTACCAAGAACACCGACATCGCTTCCCTGATGGAAGGCGAGCTGGAAGACACCCGTGGTCAGCTGGTTCAGAAGATCGGTGAGAACATCTCCGTTCGTCGTGCCGAGCTGGTCGAAGCGCCGGCTGGCGGCGTCGTCGGTGGCTACGTCCACGGCGGCCGCATCGCAGCACTGACCCTGCTGAACGGCGGTACCAGTGAAGCAGCCAAGGACGTCTCCATGCACGTCGCAGCCGTCAACCCGGTCTGTGCACGTCCGTCCGACATGCCGCAGGAACAGATGGACGCTGAAAAGGCCATCATCCTTGCCCAGCCGGACATGGCAGGCAAGCCGGCGGAAATCGCCGAGAAGATGTCCCAGGGTCGTCTGAAGAAGTACCTGGCCGAGAACAGCCTGACCGAACAGCCGTTCGTCAAGGATCCGAACCAGACCGTCGCCGAGTTCGTCAAGGCCGCCGGTGGTGAAGTGGTATCCTTCGTGCGCATGGAAGTCGGTGAAGGTATCGAGAAGGAAGAAGTCGACTTCGCAGCTGAAGTCCGTGAGCAGGCCAGCCGCGCGTAAGGGCTGACTGTTTTCGCTTCTCATGATGGCGTGCGCATAGTCGCACGCCATCGTGTATCTGGCCCCCGCCTTCGGGCCGCCCCGTTCCCCGTATGTCAGTATCAGGAGAGATTCGCATGGCCACCATTTCCGCTGAACGCAATGCCAAGTACAAGCGCATACTGCTCAAGCTTTCCGGTGAGGCCCTGATGGGCGATGGCGATTTCGGCATCGACCCCAAGGTGCTGGATCGCATGGCGCTGGAAATCGGTCAGCTGGTGGGCATCGGCGTCCAGGTCGGCATCGTCATCGGTGGCGGCAACCTGTTCCGTGGCGCAGCCCTGCAGGAAGTCGGCATGGAGCGTGTGACCGGTGACCATATGGGCATGCTGGCGACCGTGATGAATGGTCTGGCGCTGCGTGATGCGCTGGAACGCTCCAACATCCGTTCACGCGTGATGTCTGCCATCCCGATGAGTGGCGTGGTAGAACATTATGATCGCCGTACCGCCATCCGTTATCTGACGTCTGGCGATGTGGTCATCTTCTCCGCCGGTACCGGCAACCCGTTCTTCACCACCGATTCCGCTGCCTGTCTGCGCGGTATCGAGATCGACGCGGATGCCGTCATCAAGGCGACCAAGGTGGATGGTGTCTACGACAAGGACCCGGTCAAGTTCCCGGACGCCGTGAAGTACGACAGCCTCAGCTACGATGATGCGCTGGACCAGAAGCTTGGCGTGATGGATTTGACCGCCATCTGCCTGGTACGTGACCATGACATGCCGGTGCGGGTGTTCAACATGAACAAGGCAGGCGCGCTGCTCAACCTGGTGGTGGGTGGCAAGGAAGGCACGCTGATTGATAGAGGGTAAGACTGTGATCAACGACATCAAGAAAGACGCCGAATCACGCATGAAGAAGACCATCGAGTCCCTCGGTGCCGCCTTCGGCAAGATCCGTACGGGGCGTGCGCATCCCAGCATCCTGGATGCCGTGACGGTCGATTACTATGGTAGCCAGGTACCGCTGAATCAGGTGGCCAACATCACCACCGAAGATGCGCGCACCCTGACTGTCGTGCCGTGGGAAAAGCCCATGGTGCCGAAGGTCGAGAAGGCCATCATGACTTCTGACCTGGGTCTCAACCCGTCCACCGCCGGTGACGTGATTCGCGTCCCGATGCCGATGCTGACGGAAGAGACGCGTCGCGGTTACACCAAGCAGGCGCGTGCAGAAGCGGAAAACGCCCGCGTGGCGCTCCGCAATGTGCGTCGTGACGCCAATGGCGACATCAAGAGCCTGCTCAAGGACAAGGACATCTCCGAAGACGATGCACGTCGCGGAGAAGACGAGATCCAGAAGCTGACCGACAAGTATGTGGCGGAAGTCGACAGTGCTCTGGAGCACAAGGAAACCGACCTGATGCAGGTCTGATCGGGTCTGCCGCCGGCGTTTGCCGGCGGCATCCGGTGCTCGTAGCGAGACCCCATGACGTCACCGAATTCCCCCTCCACGCCACGCCATGTGGCGATCATCATGGACGGCAACAACCGCTGGGCGAAGTCCCGCGGCTGGGCTGGCATACGCGGCCATCGCGCCGGTGCCGAAACCGTCCGCAGTACCATCCGTCGTGCTGCCGAGCAGGGCGTGGAAGTGCTGACCCTGTTTGCCTTCTCCAGTGAGAACTGGAAGCGCCCGGCCAATGAAGTCAGTGCGCTGATGGAGCTGTTTCTGCTGGCGCTCAAGCGCGAGGTCAAGAAGCTTCATCGCCACGATATCCGACTCTCGGTCATCGGCGAGCGCAGTCGTTTTTCCAATTCGATTCAAAAGCATATCCAGAGCGCCGAAGACATGACGCGCGGCAATCGCGGCATGCACGTGGTGATCTGCGCCAATTATGGCGGCCGCTGGGATATCGCCGAGGCCGCCCGCCGTCTGGCGGAGCAGGTCGAGCGCGGCGAGCTCAAGGCAGCGGATATCGACGAGTCGCGCCTCGGGGCGGAAGTGTGCCTGAGTGAACTGCCGGAGGTGGATCTGTGTATCCGCACCAGCGGTGAGCAGCGTATCTCCAACTTCCTGATCTGGCAGCTGGCCTATGCCGAGTTCTATTTCTCGCCCGTGCTGTGGCCTGATTTCGACGCGGCGGCCTTCGATGAAGCGCTCAGCGCCTACGCCCTGCGTCAGCGTCGTTATGGCATGACCAGCGAACAACTCGACGCCGAGGGGCTCTAGTGCTCAGACAACGAATCATCACCGCGCTCATTCTTGCGCCTCTGGCGCTGTGGGGGCTGTTCGGCCTCGACGGTGCCGCCTTTGCCACCTTCACCGGGGCTATCGTCGCGCTGGCCGCCTGGGAGTGGTCCAACCTGTCTGGCGTGCGTGCCGGCATGGCACGCCTCCTGTTCCCGTTGGTGCTCAGCGTGCTGATGCTGCTGGTCTGGCAGTTCGATGGCGCTCTTGCGCGTTGGCCGCTGTATCTGGCGGCACTGGCATGGCTGGTCAATCTGCGCTGGGTGATGCGCTATCCGGCCGCCAGCCAGGAATGGCAGGCGACCGGCGTGCGGCTGGGTGTCGGTGTGCTGGCGCTGCTGCCGACCTGGTTCGGTTTCGTGCAGCTCAAGGCCAGTGGCGGCGAGTGGCTGCTGTATGTGCTGCTGATGGTGTGGGCGGCGGATATCGGTGCCTACTTCTCCGGCAAGCGCTTCGGCAAGCGCAAGCTGGCGCCACGTGTCAGCCCGGGCAAGTCCTGGGAGGGCGTCTACGGTGGCCTGGTGGCCACCGGCCTGCTGGCGACCGGCTATGCGCTGGCGGGGCTGGCCGACTGGCTGCCGCTGCTGCTGGTCACGCTGGGCGTGACGGCCGTCTCGGTGCTGGGTGACCTGCTCGAGAGCATGTTCAAGCGCCAGCGTCAGATGAAGGATTCAAGCCATCTGCTGCCCGGTCATGGTGGCGTGATGGATCGCATCGACAGCCTGACCGCGGCGGTACCGTTGTTTGCCCTGCTGTTGCCGTGGGTGCTGGGAGGTGGTGCGTGAGCACGAATGTGAACGTGAGCGTGAGCCACGAGACTCCTCTTGAGGCGTCTGCGTTGCAGCGCATCACCATCCTCGGCGCGACCGGCTCCATCGGGTCCAGCACCCTGGATGTGATCGCGCGCCATCCCGAGCGCTATCGGGTGCATGCACTCAGCGCTGCCACGCGTCACGAGGCGCTGCTGGAGCTGTGTCTGACGCATCGCCCGCAGGTGGCGGTGATCGCCTCATCCGAGGCGGCTGCGTGGCTCAGTGGGGCGCTCGAGGGCGTCGAGAGCTATCAGGGCACGCCCATCGAGGTGCGCCATGGTGAGCAGGCGCTGGTCGACATCAGCGAGGCGCCTGAAGTCGATAGCGTGATGGCCGCCATCGTCGGCGCGGCTGGCCTGTTGCCCACGCTGGCTGCGGTGCGGGCGGGCAAGCGCGTGCTGCTGGCCAACAAGGAAGCGCTGGTGTGTGCCGGGCAGCTGTTCATGGATGCGGTGAAACAGCACGGGGCGACCCTGCTGCCGATCGATTCCGAGCACAACGCCATCTTCCAGTGCCTGCCGGCCCAGCATCGTGATGGTCTGGCGCCGATCGGCGTCGAGAAGCTGTTGCTGACCGCCTCTGGTGGCCCGTTCCGCGATGATGTCGAATGGCCCGCCGAGCGGCTGGCGACGGTGACGCCGGACGAGGCCTGCGCGCATCCCAACTGGTCGATGGGGCGCAAGATTTCCGTCGATAGCGCCACCCTGATGAACAAGGGGCTTGAGCTGATCGAGGCCTGCTGGCTGTTCGCCTGTGGGCCGGACGACATTCAGGTGGTCGTGCATCCCCAGAGCGTGATTCACTCGATGGCGGCCTACAGTGATGGCTCGGTGCTGGCCCAGATGGGCAATCCTGACATGCGCACGCCGATCGCCTATGCGCTGGCGTGGCCGGAGCGTATCGATGCCGGTGTCGAGCCGCTGGACCTGTTTCAGGTCGCGCGTCTCGATTTCCGTGCCGCCGACGAGACGCGCTTCCCGTGTCTGCGGCTGGCGCGAGAGGCCATCGCGGCGGGCGGCACCTGGCCTGCAGTGATGAATGCCGCCAACGAGGTGGCAGTGGCTGCCTTCCTCGAGGGTCGCCTGGCCTTCGATCGTATCCCGACAGTGGTACAGGCTGTCATGCAGGCACGCCCGCCGCTGGCGGTGGATGGCCTCGAGGTGATTCTCGCCGAAGACGCGGCGGCGCGTGAGCTGGCCGCCGCCGAGTTGGCCCTCGCCGGGCCCTGAAATCCTATCTTGCACTGTCTTGTCACTGTCTTCGTGAGCGTGGCAAGGCAGGCTGCCCATCTCGGGCACCAATCTCCAGGAGCGCGTGATGGGTGTGATCCAGAATATTCTTGCCGTGATCGTCGTGTTGGGGGTGTTGATCACCATCCATGAGTATGGTCATTTCTGGGTCGCGCGTCGTTGCGGCATCAAGGTGCTGCGCTTCTCCATCGGCTTCGGCAAACCCTTCTGGTCATGGACCGATCGCCACGGCACCGAGTACGGGATCGCCGCCATCCCGCTGGGTGGCTACGTCAAGATGCTGGATGAGCGCGAAGGGCTGGTCGATCCGGCCGAGCGTCATCTGGCCTTCAATACCAAGTCCGTCTGGAAGCGTATCGCCGTCGTCTCGGCGGGCCCGCTGGCCAACTTCCTGCTGGCCATCGTCGCCTATTGGGCATTGTTCGTCGCCGGTACCACGACGGTGGTGCCGATGGTCGGTGCCGTGGCGCCGGACTCGCCGGCAGGCCGCGCTGGCCTGGCGCCGAAGACCGAGATCGTCGCCATCAATGGTCAGGCCACTCCCTCGTGGGATGAGGTCAACCTGCGCTTGATCGGTGCGATCGGCGATGACAGCCTGACGCTCACCACGCGTGCCGAGGGTGCCAGCGCCACGCGCGAGCAGTCCCTCGATGTGACACGCTTCCTGGTCGATCAGGATCCGCCGCGTCCGCTGGTGACGCTGGGCATCACGGCCTGGCGTCCTCAGTTGCCGGCGGTGCTGGGGCGTGTGCTGGACGGTGGCGCCGCACAGGCGGCAGGTCTGCAGGCAGGTGACCGCATCGTCAGCATCGATGGCACCCTGGTGGTCGACTGGATCGATTTCGTCGAGCGCGTGCGCGGTGCGCCGGGCGAGACGTTGTCAGTACTGGTGGCACGTGATGGCAAGGAAGAGACGCTGTCACTGACGCCTGCCAGCAATTCGCTCGATGACGGGCGTGTGGTGGGGCAGGTCGGCGCCGGCGTCGAGAACGTCAGCTGGCCCGAGCAGTATCAGCGTGAGCTCAGCTTCGGGCCGCTGGCGGCCGTCGGCCAGGCCGTCGGCAAGACCGGCGAGATGACGGTACTGACGCTGGATTCGATCCGCAAGATGCTGGTCGGTCTGATCGCACCGTCCAATCTGTCTGGCCCGATCACCATCGCGCGTATCGCCGGCGACACGGCGCGCTCCGGCCTCGAGGCCTTCCTCGGCTTCATGGCCTATCTCTCCATCAGCTTGGGTGTCCTGAACCTGCTGCCGATTCCGGTACTGGATGGCGGTCACCTGCTGTTCTATCTGGTGGAAGCCGTGCGCGGCAAACCACTTTCGCAAGGGGTCCAGGATGCAGGGTTGAAGATCGGCATGGCGCTGGTCGGCTCCCTCATGCTGATGGCCATCTATTTCGATCTCATGCGTCTTTGGTGATGGATTCGGGGAGTCATCAGCACGTGATGGCTCCCGCAGGATGAACCGAATCTGAACTGTCGATGCCCATGGGGGTCAATTCATTGCACGGGCTGGTCAATGCGATCAACTCCCGTCATCATGCCCACACGACTTCGGCCCCGATTGCCGATCCTCACTCGCAGCTGTCTTGTCAGTTGCAGGGGGTTGTGTATAAGGTGCCTGTTCACCCAAGCGGGCGGAATCCAGAGAAGCGAAGCGACTGCATGAAACTCAAGACCATTGGATTGGCAGCTGCGCTGCTCGGGGCCAGTCAGGGCGCCTTGGCCGCATCTTTTAAAATTTCGGACATCCGGGTAGAGGGCCTCCAGCGCGTGTCTGCGGGCACCGTCTTCAACGCCTTCCCCGTCTCCGCGGATCAGAATGTGGAAGAAGAGGACCTGTCCTCGGCAGCGCGTCAGCTGTTCGATACGGGCCTGTTCGACGACATCCGCCTCAAGCGTGATGGCGATGTCCTGATCATCGATGTGGTCGAGCGTCCGACGATCTCCAAGATCGAGATTGACGGCAACTCGCAGATCCCCGACGAAGACCTGCGCAAGGGCCTCAAGGAAGCAGGGCTGGCCGAGGGTCAGGTTCTGCAGCGCTCCACGCTGGAAGAGATGCAGCGTGAGCTCGAGCGTGTCTACCAGGCTCAGGGCCGCTATAGCGCGCGTATCGAGACCTCTGTCGAGGAGCTCGAGCGCAACCGCGTGCAGGTCAACATCGACGTCAAGGAAGGCGCGATCGCCAAGATTCATCAGATCAATATCGTCGGCAACGATGCCTTCGATGACGAGACCCTGCGCGAACAGCTGGAGCTGGAAGACAAGCCGAGCTGGTTCTTCGGCTGGTTCTCCGATGATGAATATTCGCGTGAGAAGCTGACCGGCGATATCGAGACCCTCAAGTCCTGGTATCTCGATCGCGGTTACGTCAACTTCCAGGTGCGCTCGACCCAGGTGTCCATCTCGCCGGACAAGTCCGAGATCTTCGTCACCATCAACGTCGATGAAGGCAAGCCGTACAAGATCGGCAACATCGGCTTTGCCGGTGACCTGAAGATGAAGGAAGAGCGTGCCCGTGATCTGGTCAAGCTCGCCCCGGATGCCCTCTATTCCCAGCGTGATGTGACCGCTTCCAGCGAGGCGCTGCGCCAGGCACTGGGTGCCGACGGCTTCGCCTTCGCCAAGGTCAATGCGGTGCCGGAGGTCAACGAGGAGAGCGACACCGTCGATCTGACCTTCGCGGTCGACCCCGGCAAGCGCGCCTACGTGCGTCGCATCAACTTCAAGGGCAACACCACTACCGCAGATGAAGTGCTGCGTCGTGAGATGACCCAGCTGGAAGGTGCGCCGGCCTCCACCGACAAGATCAAGCAGTCCAAGCAGAAGCTTGAGCGCCTCGGCTTCTTCAAGCAGGTCGATGTCGACACGCGCCCTGTCGCCGGCGAGCCGGACCAGCTGGACGTCAACTACAACGTCGAGGAGCAGCCGTCAGGCTCGATCTCGGCGTCGGTCGGTTTCTCCCAGGGTGACGGTGTCATCTACGGGGTGGGTCTGTCGCAGAAGAACTTCCTGGGCACCGGTAACGAAGTCAACATCAACGCCCAGAAGTCGGATGACTACACCAACGTCAGCTTCGGCTATACCGACCCGTACTGGACGCTGGATGGCATCTCGCGCGGTTACAACATGTTCTACCGCAAGGTGGACTACGACGATGATGACGACGTCGCCAGCTACGCGACCGACAGCTTCGGCGGTGGCATCAACTTCGGTTACCCGATCAACGAGCTGTCACGTCTGAACTTCGGCGGCGGTTACGAGTTCGTGCGCGTCAAGGACTTCGACGACAGCCCGGCGGAGGTCACCCAGTTCATCGAGGATGAAGGCGAAGACTTCAACCTCTACAAGCTGACGGCCAGCTGGTCACGCAACAACCTCAACCGTGGCATCCTGCCCACGGCGGGCAGCTCTCAGCTGCTGTCGCTGGAAGTGGCGGTGCCGGGCTCCGATGCGGATTACTACAAGCTCCGCTACAAGGGATCCAAGTTCTTCGAGCTGAGTCAGGACTGGTCACTCAAGTTCCGTACCGAGCTTGGCTATGCCAACTCGTTCTCCGGCGATACCTATCCGTTCTTCAAGAACTTCTATGCCGGCGGTCTGGGCAGTGTGCGTGGCTATAGCTCCAATACCCTGGGGCAGGCCACCACCGAGCAGAACGACGGCGACGACGATACCATCGGCGGCAACATCCTGATCGAAGGTGGGGTGGACCTGATCTTCCCGATGCCCTTCATCAAGGACAAGCGCTCCGTGCAGCCGTCGTTCTTCGTCGATGCGGGTAACACCTATCTGACGTCGTGCTACGACGTGAGCTCCAGTGATACCAGCAGCTGTGAAAGCGGCGTCGACCTGGGTGAGCTGAATTACAGTGCCGGTATCGGCCTGTCGTGGATCACGCCGGTAGGTCCGTTGACCTTCAGTGTCGCCCAGCCGATCGGTGACGATGACGACGATGACACCGAGATCTTCCAGTTCTCGCTGGGCCAGACCTTCTAAGGCCGTACGATGCCGCACCCGCTTTGGCCGGTGCGGCCTTCGTCACGACCACCGGCGGCGCTGTCCCTGTTCTGTCGCCGGTCCTCACACCGTCAGTCACTGAGTCATCAGTGACTGAACAACAGGCTACAAGGAGTTTGTGTGATGCGTAAATTGACCCGCGCCCTGTGTCTGGCTGGTGGCCTTGCCGCCATGGCGACTCCGATGCTGGCACAGGCCACCGAAGTCGCGGTCCTCGACTGGCGCCAGGCGCTGTTGAGTTCCGACTCGGCCAAGATTTCCATGAACCAGCTCAAGAATCAGCTGGCCGGCAAGCAGGACCAGGCCAAGGCACTCGCCAAGGAGCTGGAATCCCTGCAGGCCAAGCTGCAGAAGGATGGCGCCGTAATGTCCGATTCCGAGCGTCAGTCCGTGCAGCAGCAGCTGCGCCAGAAGGGTGGCCAGTTCCAGCAGCTGCGTGGCCAGGTCCAGCAGCAGCAGCAACAGGCGGAGCAGACTTTCCTCAAGCAGTCCAAGCCGAAGCTCGACAAGGCCATCCAGCAGGTCGTCGACAAGCATGGCATCGAGCTGCTGGTCGATCGCAATGCGACGGTCTACAGCAAGGATGGTATGGACCTGACCAATGAAGTGACTCAGGTGTTCAACTCGCTCAACTGAGTGCATCCCGCGCGCGCAAGCGTGCGGGATGTGTTGCATCCGAGCATGCCAACGCGAATGCGAGCCAGAGGCGCCCAGCGCCCAGAGACAGAATGAAAAAGCGACAATTCTCTTACACTCTCGAGGATCTGGCTCAGCGGCTGGGCGCTCGTCTCGTCGGTGACCCGGCTGTCCGGGTCACCGGCCTGTCGACGCTGGTCGATGCTGAGCCCGGCGATATCGCCTTCCTCGCCAATCGCGCCTACCTCAAGTATCTCGGGGAAACCGCCGCGACTGCCGTGCTGCTGCATGAAAGCCATCTTGAAGAGTGCAAGGGCAATGCCCTCGTGCTGGACAATCCGTATCTGGCCTACGCTGAGCTGTCGCGTCTGTTCGACCCGCTGGCGGTCGAGCCCCAGGCGAGCGTGCACGCCAGTGCCGTCATCGACGAGACCGCAACCCTGGGGGCCAATGTCGAGATCGGCCCGCAGGTCGTGATCGGTCCGGGCGTCAGCATCGGTGACAACACGCGCATTCAGGCCGGTTGCGTGATCGGGGCTGACAGCGTGCTGGGCGAGGGCTGTCTGCTGCATCCCAATGTCACGCTCTATCATGGCGTGGTGATCGGGGCCCGTGCGGTACTCCACAGCAGCTGCGTCATCGGCGCCGATGGCTTCGGCTTTGCCCACGATGGCAAGGGCTGGCACAAGATCGCCCAGCTCGGCGGCGTGTTGATCGGCGATGATGTCGAAGTCGGCAGCTGCACCAGCATCGATCGTGGCGCGCTCGGCGACACCATCATCGGCAATGACGTCAAGATCGACTCCCAGGTCCAGATCGCGCATAACGTGCAGATCGGTGACCATTCGGCGCTGGCGGGCTGTGTCGGCATCGCCGGCTCCACCAAGGTCGGGCGCTATTGTCTGATGGGGGGCGGTGTGGGTCTGGCGGGGCACCTGGAAATCGCCGATGGCGTGCAGGTGACCGGCATGAGCCTGGTGACCAACTCCATCACCAAGCCGGGCGTCTATTCCTCCGGCACCGGCGCGATGGACAACGGCCTGTGGCGCAGAAATGCTGTACGTTTCAAGCAGTTGGATCAGTTGGCGCGACGCTTGAATCAGGTCGAGAAGAGTTTGAAGGACAAGTAGTACTGCAAGCCCGGGTAGTACCTGTCCAGAGCAGAGTCTCGCACCTGCTTGGCGCACTGTCGGGCAATGAGCGGCTGCCAGCCACGCGCAAGGACGCTATAATGCGCGCCATTGCCCGAACGGCGGTCCGGACCGTCATTACATGCCTGCCCGCGAGCGGCAGGCATTTCGTTATTTCAGAGGTTGCAAGCCAATGGTTATGGACGTCAACGAGATCCGTGAGTATCTCCCGCACCGCTATCCTTTCCTGCTGATCGATCGTGTCATGGACCTGACCCTTGGCGAGTTCATCGTCGCGCGCAAGAACGTCAGCATCAATGAGCCGTTCTTCAATGGTCACTTCCCGGAGCACCCGATCATGCCGGGCGTTCTGATCGTGGAAGCCATGGCTCAGGCGGCGGGTATTCTCGGTTTCAAGACCGTCGACAAACGTCCCGCCGATGGCTACATCTATTATCTCGTCGGAAGCGACAATGTACGCTTCAAGCGCCCGGTGATGCCGGGTGACCAGCTCGAGATCAGCGCCCGCGTGCTGCGCGAGAAGCGTGGCATCTGGAAATTCGCCTGTCAGGCCAAGGTCGACGGCGATCTGGTCTGCGAGGCCGAAATCATCTGTGCCGAGAGGAAGGTCGCTTGATACATCCTACTGCCATTGTCGATCCCGGCGCCCGCCTGGCCGATGATGTCGAGGTCGGCCCGTTCTGCGTGATCGGGGCTGATGTCGAGATCGGCGCTGGCACGGTGGTGGGGCCGCATGTCGTCATCAAGGGCACCACCGTCATCGGTGAGCGCAACCGTATCTTCCAGTTCGCGTCAGTGGGCGAGGACTGTCAGGACAAGAAGTACGCCGGTGAGCCGACGCGCCTGGAAATCGGGGATGACAATGTCATCCGCGAGGGCGTGACCCTGCATCGCGGCACCGTCCAGGATGCCAGCCTCACGCGTATCGGCAGTCGCAACCTGTTCATGGCCTACTCGCATGTCGGCCATGACTGCATCATCGGTGACGACTGCATCATGGCCAATCAGGCGACGCTGGGTGGCCATGTCCATCTCGGCAACCACGTCATTCTGGGTGGCCTGTCGGCGGTGCATCAGTTCTGCCATATCGGTGAACATGCCATGGCGGGTGGTGGCTCCATCATCACCAAGGACATCGCGGCCTTCGTGATGGTCAATGGCCATCCGGCGGAAGCGCATGGCCTCAACAGTGTCGGCCTCAAGCGTCGTGGCTTCAGCCGCGAGACCATCTCCGCGCTGAACACGGCCTACAAGACGGTCTTCCGTCAGGGCCTGACGCTGGCGCAAGCCCTCGAGCAGCTGGAAGCCGAGCCGCCGCTGGCCGAGCGCGATGTCTTCATCGCCTCGCTCAAGGCGTCCACTCGCGGTCTGACTCGCTGAGCATGCGCATCTACCTGGTAGCCGGGGAGCTCTCCGGTGACATTCTCGGTGCCAGCCTGATGCGCGCGCTCAAGGCGCGCTATCCCGATGTCGAGTTCCGTGGCATCGGGGGGCCGCGCATGCAGGCCGAGGGCTTCGACAGCCTCTATCCGCTGGAAACGCTGTCGGTGATGGGTCTGGTCGAGGTGCTCAAGCATCTGCCGGCGCTGATCAAGGTGCGTCGCCATCTGTTGCGCGACGCCCTCGAGTGGCAACCCGACGTGATGATCGGCATCGATGCCCCGGACTTCAATCTGGGGCTCGAGCTGCGCCTGCGCAAGCAGGGCATCACCACCGCGCACTACGTCAGTCCCTCCGTGTGGGCCTGGCGTCAGGGGCGCGTGAAGACCATTCGCCGCGCCGTCGACCGCATGCTGACCTTCCTGCCCTTCGAGGCCGCCTTCTATCGTGAGCATCAGGTGCCGGTGACCTTCGTCGGCCATCCACTGGCCGATGAATTGCCGCTCGAGGATGATCGCGCTGCTGCCCGTGAGCAGCTGGGGATCGACCCGCAAGTGCAGCTGCTGGCGGTATTGCCGGGTTCCCGCGCCAACGAGATCCGCTTTCTCGGCGAGACCTTCCTGGCCGCCATCGAGCGTCTCTGTCAGCGTTATCCCGGCCTTGAGGTGGTGATCCCGGCGGCCACGCCGCTGCGGCGTACCGAGCTCGAGTCGTTGATGGCGGAGCGCGAAGGGCTGGATCGCAGTCGCATCCATCTGGTGGACGGCCAATCGCGTGAAGCGATGACCGCCGCCGATGCGGTGCTGCTGGCATCCGGCACAGCGGCGCTCGAGTGTCTGCTGTGTCATCGCCCGATGGTAGTGGCCTATCGCATGGCGCCGATGACGCACCGCATCGCGCGGCATATGGTCAAGACCGAGTGGATTTCCCTGCCCAATCTGATCGCCCGCGAGACGCTGGTGCCGGAGCTGATCCAGGACGCCGCCACGCCGGAGTCCATCGAGGAAAGCCTTGCGCCATTGCTGTCACGTGCCGCCGGTGACGTCGCCCGCCAACGAGAACTGCGTGAGCGTTTCACCGCCATGCATCGTGAACTGACCTGTGATGCCAGCGCCGCGGCCGCCATCGCCATCGGTGAACTGGCAGGACGCTGACCCCGCGTGTCGCCGCCAGACATTGCGCTACTTCTTGATTGAATCACCTCGACAGGCAGATCGCATTGGCGCTCTGCCTGTTGTCTTACGCCTCGAGATATCATGACCGACTCTGCCGACAGTCACACCACCACGCCTTCTGCGCGCAAGCGTAAACCCGCCGATGATTTTCCGCCGCTGGTGATTCCCTATCAGGGGCAGTTGCTGGCCGGTATCGACGAGGTCGGGCGTGGGCCGCTGGTCGGCCCGGTGGTGGCGGCAGCGGTGATTCTGGACCCGAATGACCCCATCGAGGGCATCACGGACTCCAAGAAGCTCAGCGAGAAGAAGCGTCTGGCGCTCTACGAGCAGATACGGGCTCGTGCCTGGGCGTGGGCGATCGCCGAGGCCACCAGTGACGAGATCGATGAGCTGAACATCTATCAGGCCACGCACCTGGCCATGCGCCGCGCCATCGATGCACTGGGTGTGCGCCCGGAATACCTGCTGGTGGATGGCAACCGCCTGCCGGGGCACGAGATTCCCGGCATGGCGGTGGTAAAGGGCGACCTGCGCCACGCTGCCATCGGTGCTGCCTCGATTCTGGCCAAGGTGCATCGCGACGCCCAGATGGCAGCGCTGGATTCGCGCTTCCCCGTCTACGGCTTCGCGCGTCACAAGGGCTACCCGACTCGCGAGCATCAGGCCGCCATCGAGGAACATGGCATCCTCACCCTGCACCGCAAGAGCTTCGGGCCGGTCAAGCGGCTGTTCATGTCGGGGCACGTGCCACAGGCCGTGCCGTCGGACGCGCTGATCGCGCTTCCGGCCCCGGAGCCGAGCGAGGCAGGCGAGACGAGCCAGCAGCCCACGGCAAAAAAGCCGCCAGCCGTGGTCTGACTGATGCCAGTGAGACCACGGCATCCCCGTCAGTCGAGCCTGCTCGGCCAGATGCTGCGCCTTCAGATGCCATGCCTTCAGGCGATGGCGCTGACAGGCTATCCTTGAAGCCCGAACCCGAACCCGAACCCGAACCCGAACCCGAACCCGAACCCGAACCTTCAGCCTCGCAGCCGCCGGCGGCACCAGCCGCAACTGAATCCTTCACCGTCACGCCGACTTCACGAGCCGATTCCATGACCACGCCCTTTGTTCACCTGCGCGTTCACACCGAGTTCTCCCTCGTCGATGGTCTGCCCGGCGTCAAGCCGCTGATCAAGGCGACCGCCGCGGCGGGCCAGCCGGCTGTCGCGGTGACTGACGAGGCCAACCTGTTCGGGCTGGTCAAGTTCTACTCCAACGCGCGCGCTGCCGGCATCAAGCCGATCATCGGTGCCGACATGTGGCTGATCAATCCCCATGATGCCACGCGCCCGTATCGCCTCACGCTGCTGGCGATGAACGACACCGGCTATCGCAACCTCACCGAGCTGATCTCGCGCGGCTGGACCGATGGCCAGAAGCAGGACCGCGCCTACCTCGAGAAAGAGTGGATCTTCGAGCAGGCCGAGGGCCTGATCGTGCTGTCCGGAGGCCGTGAAGGCGAGATCGGCCGTCATCTGCTGTCGGACCACGAGGACAGCGCCCGGGCGCTGCTCGGTGAATGGAAGGCGGTGTTCGGGGATCGCTTCTATCTGGAGCTGACCCGCACCCAGCGTCAGTACGAGGAAGAGTGTCTGCACCTGTCGGTGGCGCTGGCCGAGGCCACCGATACGCCGGTGGTCGCTACCAATGATGTGCGCTTCCTCAAGCGTGAGGACTATTGGGCCCACGAGACGCGCGTCTCCATCGGCGAAGGCAAGGCGCTGGATGATCCGCGGCGCGAGACCCGCTACAGCGATGAGCAGTACCTGAAGAGCGCCGAGGAGATGAGCGAGCTGTTCTCCGATATTCCCGAGGCGCTCGAGAACAGTGTGCTGATCGCGGCGCGCTGCTCGGTGACCGTGCAGCTGGGCACCTACTTCCTGCCCGAGTTCCCGGTGCCGGAAGGCATGACGATGGACCAGTTCTTCCGCAAGGTTTCGCATGATGGCCTGACGGAGCGCCTCGAGAAGCTCTATCCGCGTGACAAGCATCCACGCGACAGCGAGGCCTGGGCCGAGATCGAGCAGCGCTACCGCACGCGGTTGGACTTCGAGCTCGACATCATCCTGCAGATGGGCTTCCCCGGTTACTTCCTGATCGTCATGGACTTCATCCAGTGGGGCAAGGACAACGGCGTGCCGGTAGGACCCGGCCGTGGTTCCGGTGCCGGCTCGCTGGTGGCCTATGCCCAGAAGATCACCGATCTGGACCCGCTGGAATATGACCTGCTGTTCGAGCGCTTCCTGAACCCGGAACGTGTCTCCATGCCCGACTTTGACGTCGATTTCTGCATGGAGAAGCGTGACCGCGTGATCGATTACGTGGCCGAGCGCTACGGGCGCAACGCGGTCTCGCAGATCGTCACCTTCGGCACCATGGCCGCCAAGGCCGTGGTGCGTGACGTGGCGCGCGCCCAGGGCAAGCCGTACTCGTTGGGCGACAAGCTCTCCAAGCTGATTCCCTTCGAGGTCGGCATGACGCTGGAGAAGGCCATCGAACAGGAGCCGCAGCTCAAGGAATTCATCGACAACGACGAGGAAGCCCAGGAAATCTGGGAGATGGCGCTCAAGCTCGAGGGCACCACGCGCGGCACCGGCAAGCACGCCGGGGGCGTGGTGATCGCGCCGACCAAGCTGACCGACTTCGCGCCGCTGCTGTGTGACGAAGACGGCAGCGGTCTGGTGGTCCAGTTCGACAAGAACGACGTCGAAGAGGCCGGACTGGTCAAGTTCGACTTCCTGGGTCTGCGAACCCTGACTATCATCGACTGGGCGACCGAGATGGTCGACAAGATCCGTGAGCGGGAAGGGCTGGCGCCGCTGGATATCGATGATATCCCGCTGGATGACGCCAAGACCTTCGACATGCTGCAGAAGGCGGAGACGACAGCCGTCTTCCAGCTGGAATCCCGCGGCATGAAGGAGCTGATCAAGAAGCTCAAGCCCGACTGCCTGGAAGACATGATCGCCCTGGTGGCCCTGTTCCGTCCCGGCCCATTGCAGTCCGGCATGGTGGATGACTTCATCAACCGCAAGCACGGTCGTTCCGAAGTGTCTTATCCACACCCGGATTACCAGCATGAGCTGCTCAAGCCGGTACTGGAGCCGACCTATGGCATCATCCTATACCAGGAGCAGGTCATGCAGATCGCGCAGGTGCTGGCCGGCTATACGCTGGGCCAGGCCGACATGCTGCGCCGTGCGATGGGCAAGAAGAAGCCGGAAGAGATGGCCAAGCAGCGTGCTGGCTTCATGGAAGGCTGTGCGGGCAAGGGCATCGACAAGGACCTGGCCGGCAACATCTTCGACCTGGTGGAGAAATTCGCCGGTTATGGCTTCAACAAGTCGCACTCGGCGGCCTATGGCCTCGTCTCCTACCAGACGGGCTGGCTGAAGGCGCACTATCCGGGGCCGTTCATGGCCGCGGTGATCTCGACCGAGATGCAGACCATCGAGAAGGTGGTGCCGCTGATCGAGGAGTGCCGTCATATCGGCCTCACGGTCACCCCGCCGGATGTGAACCTCGGTGGCTACAAGTTCACCGTCGACCTGGAAGGGCGCGTCGTCTACGGCCTGGGCGCGATTCGCGGCGTGGGCGAGGGCCCGATTGATGCCATCGTCAGCGCGCGCGCCGAAGGTGGCCCGTTCAGTGACATCTTCGACTTCTGCAAGCGCATCGATGCCAAGAAGATCAACAAGCGCACCCTGGAAGCGCTGATCCGCTCCGGCGCGCTGGACAATATCGGCCCGTCGCGTGCGGTGCTGATGCTGGCGGTGGAGGATGCGCTGAAGGCCGCCTCCCAGAATCACGCCAACAATGATGTCGGCATCACCGACATGTTCGGCGATGCCTTCAGCGAGCCGGAAACCGATGTCTACGCCGGCTATCGCAAGGCGCGCGAGTGGACCGACAAGGAGCGTCTCACCGGCGAGAAGGACACGCTGGGGCTCTATCTGACCGGCCATCCCATCGATGAGTACGAGGGTGAGCTCAAGCGCTTCATCAATGCGCGCATCAGTGACCTCAAGCCGTCGCGGGAGCCGCAGCGCATCGCCGGGCTGGTGATCGCCATGCGCACCATGAAGTCCAAGCGGGGCGACACCATGGCCTTCGTGACCCTAGACGACCGCACCGGACGCATCGAGGCCTCGATGTTCGGTGAGCTCTATGATCAGGTGCGCAACAAGCTGGTGCCTGACAGTGTGGTGATCGTCGAGGGCGAGGTCAGCCAGGATGACTATTCCGGTGGCCTGCGTCTGCGCGGCAAGGACGTCACGCCGATCATCGATGCGCGGGCGCGCTTCGGCGAGGCGGTCGAGATGAGCATCGCCGCCGAGGACATCGGTGGTCGCTTCACCCAGCAGCTGACCACCTTGCTGACGCCACACCTGGCCAGCGAAGGCCTGCCGATGCGCCTGCGTTATCGCAACGCGGCGGCGGAGGCCTGGCTGGAGCTGGGCGAGCAATGGCGCGTTGCGCCCAGTGACGAGTTGTTGATCCAGCTGGGTGAGGTGGAAGGCCAGCGCGGTGTGCGCCTCAAGTACCGCGATTGAGGTGCTGGCCGACAGGATGGTGCCTGCCTCGCCAAGCGGCGGGGCAGGCACAGCATCGAGATGAGCGGCGTGGGCGCAGAGTTAATCCACGCCTAACAGGCGGGCAAGGTTTGCACCTGTCGAACAGGGTGCGATAATGCCTGTCCATCTTTTCCGTACCCAATTCCATGCCGACTGTGACCGCCGCGAGCCACAGATCGCCTGAGCGTGTGCTCAGGGGGAGTGACCCGGCCGACTCGCTTTCCTGGCTGCCCGAGACGACGAACGAAACGCCTTATGAATCCCAATTATCTGGACTTTGAACAGCCGATCGCCGAGCTGCAGGCCAAGATCGAGGAACTCCGTCTGGTCGGTAACGACTCCCAGGTCAACCTGTCTGACGAGATCGCTCGCCTGCAGGAAAAGAGCACCAAGCTCACCGAGTCCATCTTCAAGGACCTCGGCGCCTGGCAGGTATCTCAGCTTGCACGTCACCCGCAGCGCCCGTATACCCTCGACTATCTCGAGAACCTGTTCACGGACTTCGATGAGCTGCACGGCGACCGTCACTATGCGGACGACGAAGCGCTGGTCGGCGGTATCGCGCGTCTCGATGACAAGCCGGTGATGGTGATCGGTCACCAGAAAGGTCGCGACGTGAAGGAAAAGGTGCGTCGCAACTTCGGCATGCCGCGTCCGGAAGGCTACCGCAAGGCCTGCCGTCTGATGGAGATGGCCGAACGCTTCAAGATGCCGATCCTGACCTTCATCGACACCCCGGGTGCCTATCCGGGTATCGGTGCCGAGGAGCGTGGTCAGTCCGAGGCCATCGCCTACAACCTGGCGGTGATGTCGCGTCTGAAGACGCCGATCATCTCCACCGTCATCGGTGAGGGTGGTTCCGGCGGCGCACTGGCGATCGGCGTGTGTGACGAGCTGAACATGCTGCAGTATTCCACCTACTCGGTCATCTCGCCGGAAGGTTGCGCCTCCATCCTGTGGAAGAGCGCCGAGCGTGCCGCCGATGCCGCTGATGCGATGGGCATCACTGCCTCGCGCCTCAAGGAGCTGGGCTTCGTCGACAACCTGATCAAGGAGCCGCTGGGTGGCGCACACCGCAACCCGCAGTCCGCCGCCGACAGCATCAAGGCTGCGCTGGGCGAAGGTCTGGAGCGTCTTGGTGCTCTGGATACCGATGCCCTGCTGGAGCGTCGTTACCAGCGCCTGATGAGCTACGGCGCCCCGGCATGATCCCGGCGCCTCTCGCGTGATGCGCGATCGGCTCATGCCCGCGTGACCAGGACGCCTCCGGATTCTTCCGGGGGCGTTCTTGCGTTCAGGGCCGGCGTTTCCTCCTCTCATTTCCTTCATCCGCTTCGCGACAGGAGCCCGACATGTCTCTGTCCCCTTCACTGGATTCGGTGTGCCTGCGCGCTCAACCGCTGAGCGAGATGGCGGAGTCACGCGCACTCGTCGCCGTGCGCGAGGCGCTCGAGGCCGGCGATGCCCGGCGCACGGTGTGGATCGCGCTCTCGGGCGGGCTGGATTCGGTGATACTGGCGAGGCTGGCTGCCAGGGCAGTACAGGACTGCCCGCGTCGACTGCGTCTGGTGCATGTGCATCATGGCCTGCAGGCGGCCAACGATGCGTTCGAGCAGCTGGCGCGCAGGCTGGCCTCGCGTCTCGGACTGCCGTTGAGCGTGCATCGTCTGGCGTTGGCGGAGACAGCACTCAAGTCGCGAGGGCTGGAGGCGGCAGCGCGAGAAGGGCGGCTGGCGGCACTGAGCGCCTGCCTGGCGGCGGGGGATAGCCTGTGGCTGGCGCAGCATCAGGATGATCAGGCCGAGACGCTGCTGCTCAACGCGCTGCGTGGCAGTGGTGGGCGCGGGCTGGCGGCCATGCCGCCTGAGCGGGCGCTGGCCGTGGACGAGGCATCCCCCGGGCGGGGCCAGACCGCCCATGAGCGGGCACGACTGCTTCGGCCGCTGTTGGGTATCCCGCGCCATGAAATCCAGACATTGGCGAGCCAGCAGGGCTTGCAGGCCGGGCGCGACTGGTGCGAAGACCCCAGCAATGTCGATCAGCAGTTCGATCGCAACTACCTGCGCCATAGTGTCGTGCCGCTGCTGCAGGCGCGCTGGCCGCAGGCCGTGGCCAGCCTGGCGCGTTCGGCGCAGCAGTTGCAGGAAGAGCAGTCACTGCTTGATGAGCTGGCGGCCGAGCTGCTGGCGAAGGTTCAGGTGACAGGCGTGGAGCGCGTAGCTCAGAGACAGGTGCAGGGGCGGGAGCAAGAGACGCGGCTGTCACTGGCGGAGCTGGCAGACTTGAGTGAGCCACGCCAGCGGCTGGTCCTGCGCCATCTATGCCAGTCGCGCGGCTGGCCGGTGCCACCGCGCGGGCGCTTGATGAGTCTGCAGCGGTTGATCGCCACGCCGCCCGACTCGGTGGCCGAGGTGCACTGGGTCAACGCCGAATATGCCGTCAGCGTGCGCGCGTGGCGCGGCCAGCTGTGGTGGCAGGTGTCAGATACCGTTATTGAGCAGGGTGCGCGTCATAGACAAGGCGATACCGGCTGCGGGAGAAGTGGTCGCCCACCCGGTGAGACGCCTTCCTCTGAGTGGGATGCTGAGGCGCGCAAGGCATGGCAGGCGCTGGGGAGGGGGGAAGAGCATGTTGCCTTCACGTCGCGTCAGCCGGGAGATGTACTGCGAGTGGCAGGGCGGGGGCGGCGTGATATCAAGCGCTTGCTGCAAGAGGCTGATATCCCGCCGTGGCAGCGTGACCAGCTGCGTGTGGCACGCATGCATGACGGGACAGTCGCGGGGCTGTGGCACCCCTCGCGGGGCTGGTGGCTACTGGCCTCACTCGCTCGGCAGTGAGGCCAACGGGCGATCTCGCCGATGTCTTGCTCGGCGCTCGCTCAGGAATCGGCCAGTGTCAGCGTCATGCCGGCGGCTTTCTGCAGCTCGCTTTCCTGGCTGAGGTCATCGTTGATCAGGCTGTGATCGCGATATTCCTCGGTCAGATTGAGCGTCAGGTCGTCGCCTTTGGCGCTGAGATGCATGCCCAGCACCGGCGCTTCCGAGCGTGAATGGTTGAGCATCACCGCCATGCGCAGCAGGCGTGCCAGGCGCGCCAGACGCGGTTGCTGCGGTTCCGGCAGCGCCGCCAGTTCATTCTTGGGGAACTTGCGGCGGTGGGCGCGGACCAGGAAGGCCAGCGCGCGCTGTTCCGGACGCGAGAAGCCGAGCAAGTCGGAATGCTCGAGCAGGTAGGCGCCATGGCGATGGAACTGACTATGGGAAATCGCCTGGCCGACTTCGTGGAGTTCGGCGGCCCAGCTCAGCAGCTGACGTGACGTGGACCCCAGCGCCCAGTCGCCGGCGACCTGATCGAACAGCTGCAGGGCGGTGTCGCGCACATTGCTGGCGTGGCGGGTATCGATGCCGTAACGACGCTGCAGCGACTCGATGGCCGACAGGCGTGAATCCTCCGGCGTGTTGCGCCCGATCAGATCGAACAGCACGCCTTCACGCAGCGCGCCGTCGGAGTAGCGCATCTGCTCCAGTCCCAGTGCCTCGAAGACACCGCATAGGATGGCGATGCCCGCCGGGAAGACGGTGGCGCGATCGCTCTTCAGGCCCGGCAGGCTGACCTTGTCGAGACGTTTGAACTCCAATAGCGCCGCGCGCAGCTTGTGCAGCCCTTCACGTGTGACCATGCCATGCGGTGCCCAGCCATGCGCTTCCAGCACGTTGGCGGCGGCCTTGATGGTGCCGGAGGAGCCGACCGGGTCATCCCAGCCCATCTCGCGATAGGTGCGCTGGATGCTGGCCAGTTCCGAGCGTGCGGCCAGCTCGGCGCGGCGCATGCGCTTCTCGCTGATCTCGCCATCCTGGAAGAAGGCCTTGGTATAGGCGACACAGCCCATGTGCAGACTTTCCAGCAGCTGGGGCTCGAACTGCTCACCGATGATGAACTCGGTGGAACCACCGCCGATATCGACGATCAGGCGCTTGCCGTGCACATCGGCCAGTGCATGCGCCGCGCCCAGATAGATCAGTCGGGCTTCTTCGCGCCCGGCGATGATCTCGATGGGATGCCCCAGCAGGGCCTCGGCACGCTCGATCAGCTCTTCACTGTTGTGCGCGGCGCGCAGGGCGTTGGTGCCCACGACCCGCAGATGGTCGGCCTCGATGCCATCGATGAAGGGCGCGAACTGGGCGAGGCAGTTGAGGGCGCGCTCCATGGCTTCTTCGCTGAGCATGCCGTCTTCGTCCAGCCCTGCCGCCAGCTGGACCTTCTCACCCTGCTTGGCCACGACCTGCAACTGCCCCGCCTGATAGTTGGCCAGCAGCAGGTGGAAGCTGTTGGAACCCAGATCGATGGCAGCCAGCTTCAAGAGCGGGGCCTCGTTGCCGGCACTGCCTTCATCAGAGGCGGCGGGTTGCGGGTGCTGGGAGGGTGCTGATTCACTCAAGGCGGAGTCCTTAACGGCGGGTCATTCATGGCAGGCATCATGCGCTGCCTCCTTCACGCCAACTCCTGCGGCGGCTTCCTTGCGTACCGATCATGGCGCAATTGAAGTTGTCGTGAGCGTGGGCGGCCACCGGGCGCGATCCTGTTGCCGGGCGATGAAGCTGGCAGCAGAGCAGGGCGATGACTCTCGCAAGATTGCGGCGACTGGCCAGAGGTGTCAAACCGGCGGCACACACGGCTGGGCCCGCCACGAGGGACTGGCGGCACATTCAGCGCATGGGGCATGCTATTCTAGCGGCGTGGTGTGACAGAACGACGAAGTCGCGGGTCATCATCACGCACAATGAGTCGCAAGCCATCACGCAGCAGAATCAGCAAGACCAACCGGGTCTGGGAGATAACGTCGCGATGAGCGAACGTGTGGTACCGATTGCAGAAAGGGACTTCGAATCCGTGGTGCTGGAAAGCGAGCACCCGGTGCTGGTGGATTTCTGGGCTTCCTGGTGCGGGCCGTGCAAGAGCGTGGCACCGACGCTGGAATCCCTGGCCGAGGAATACGAAGGGCAGCTCAAGATCGTCAAGGTCGATGTCGATGAAGCTCCTGAGCTTGCCGCCCGTTTCGGCGTGCGCGGTGTGCCGACATTGATGCTGTTTCTGGGCGGCAATGTCGAAGCCAGCAAGGTGGGCGCCATGCCGCGCGCGCAGCTGGCAGCCTTTCTGGATGCCAATCTGTGAATCGGGTCTTGCCGCCGCCAGGTGCCTTGAGGCGACAGTGAAAGCGCCACGTCAGCGGCGGCTATCACAGCACTGGTTGGCCGGTGGCGAGCTATTCAGGCAGCGCCGGATGCGCCACCAGGCCGCCGGGGCTTGCGTTCAGGGGCTGGCTTGACTACCATCGAGGCGTTCGCCTGATTACACGCTCTCTGATTGCGTCATGTCGACCGTCCCACGGTCCCCCAGTTGTCAGCCAGCCCTCTGGTAATGCTGCCCGCGACACGCTGGCCAGCCACCAGGCGATTCATACCGCTAGATTCCATATCGAGAAGACTTTTCTGTCAGGAAGCATGACGCTCCGTGTCCCTTCGACCGGTCCGTCGTCGCTGGACATCCGTAGCTCGACACTCCGTTGCTGAATTCGTTGTTCGGCCGTGGTGAGTGATCTTTCCTGAACTTTTGGCACCTGTCTTCATCCAGCTCAGGCGCTTGCCTCCGGGAATGCTGTCGAGTTCTGTCTGCACCTTTGCAGTGCCGGTCCTTGCCTTCTGCCCGTCTTCTCGATTCCCTTCTTATCTATCAGCCCTGCTGACCTGAGCCACGTTCAAACAAAGCCGATGAATCTTACCCAACTCAAGCAAAATACTGTCCCCGAGCTGCTGGAACTTGCCCAGACGATGGGCATCGATAATCTGGCACGTTCGCGCAAGCAGGACATCATCTTCGCCATCCTCAAGAAGCACGCGAAAAGCGGTGAGGACATCTACGGCGACGGCGTTCTGGAAATCCTGCAGGACGGCTTCGGCTTCCTTCGCAGTGCAGACTCTTCCTACCTCGCGGGTCCTGATGACATCTACGTTTCACCGTCCCAGATCCGTCGCTTCAATCTGCGCAAGGGCGACACCATTTCCGGCAAGATTCGTCCGCCGAAGGAAGGGGAGCGTTACTTCGCGCTGCTCAAGGTCAATCAGATCAACTTTGACCGTCCCGAGAATGCCAAGCACAAGATCCTGTTCGAGAACCTGACGCCGCTGTTCCCGCAGTCGCGCCTGCTGATGGAAATCGGCAACGGTTCCACCGAAGACATCACCTCGCGCATCCTTGATCTGACCGCGCCGATCGGCAAGGGCCAGCGTGGCCTGATCGTCTCGCCGCCCAAGGCGGGCAAGACGATGATGCTGCAGAACATCGCCGCCTCCATCACGCGCAACAACCCCGAATGTCACCTCATCGTGCTGCTGATCGATGAGCGTCCCGAGGAAGTCACCGAGATGTCGCGCACCGTGCGTGGCGAAGTCGTGGCCTCCACCTTCGATGAGCCGCCGGCCCGTCACGTCCAGGTCGCCGAGATGGTGATCGAGAAGGCCAAGCGTCTGGTCGAGCACAAGAAGGATGTCGTCATCCTGCTCGATTCCGTGACCCGTCTGGCGCGTGCCTACAACACCGTGGTGCCGTCTTCCGGCAAGGTGCTGACCGGTGGTGTCGACGCTCACGCGCTCGAGAAGCCGAAGCGCTTCTTCGGTGCCGCGCGCAACATCGAAGAAGGCGGCAGCCTGACTATCCTCGCCACGGCGCTGGTCGATACCGGTTCCAAGATGGACGAAGTCATCTTCGAGGAATTCAAGGGCACCGGTAACATGGAAGCCCACCTCGACCGCAAGCTGGCCGAGCGTCGTGTCTTCCCGGCCCTCAACATCCGTCGCTCCGGCACGCGTCGTGAAGACCTGATCGCGTCCGAGGATGAAATGCAGCGCATGTGGATCCTGCGCAAGCTGCTCAACCCGATGGAAGATGTGGCGGCCACCGAGTTCCTGATCGATCGCCTGAAAGATACCAAGACCAATCTCGAGTTCTTCGAGGCCATGAAGCGCCGCTGATCGACACTTGGCCCAGCCGGTTGGCTGGCCATGTTCTCGACAGGTGCTTGTAATGTGCTTGCCAGGACGCCCACTTCCTCCCCGGGAAGTGGGCGTCCTGCGTTGTTGGCCTGCCGAGTGCCGGCTGGCAATGGTATGCTCGGGACTTGATCAAGCCGAGCGGAAACTCCCATGCAGTATCGAGACTTACGCGATTTCATCGCGGCGCTGGAAGAGAAGGGCGAACTCAAGCGCATTCGTGCCGAGGTGGACCCCTATCTGGAGATGACCGAGATCTGCGATCGCACCTTGAAGGCGGGTGGTCCGGCGTTGCTGTTCGAGAACGTCAAGGGGCACAGCATGCCGGTGCTGGGCAATCTGTTCGGCACGCCGCGGCGCGTGGCGCTGGGCATGGGCCAGGAATCCGTCGAGGCGCTGCGCGAAGTCGGCGAGCTTTTGGCCTTCCTCAAGGAGCCGGAGCCGCCCAAGGGCTTTCGGGATGCCTGGGACAAGCTGCCGATCTTCAAGCAGGTGATGAGCATGGGGCCGAAGAAGGTCAAGCGTGCGCCCTGTCAGGAGATCGTCCTGGAAGGGGATGATGTCGATCTCGACATGATTCCGATCCAGCACTGCTGGCCCGGAGATGCCGCGCCACTGGTGACCTGGCCACTGGTGATCACGCGCGGTCCGCACAAGGAGCGCCAGAATCTCGGCATCTATCGCCAGCAGAAGCTCGGCAAGAATCGCCTCATCATGCGCTGGCTGGCACATCGCGGCGGCGCGCTGGACTTCCGCGAGTGGCAGAAGGCCCATCCGGGCGAGCCCTTCCCGGTCGCGGTGGCACTGGGTGCCGATCCGGCCACCATCCTCGGCGCTGTCACGCCGGTGCCGGATTCACTCTCCGAGTATGCCTTTGCCGGTCTGCTGCGCGGCTCGCGCACCGAGCTGGTCAAATGCGGCCTGTCGGATCTCGAAGTCCCGGCCAGCGCCGAGATCATCCTGGAAGGCTATCTGTATCCGGATGACGTGGCGCCGGAGGGCCCCTACGGCGATCACACCGGCTATTACAACGAGGTCGAGACCTTCCCGGTCTTCACCATCGAGCGCATCACCCATCGGCGCGACCCGATCTATCACTCCACCTATACCGGGCGTCCGCCGGATGAGCCGGCGATTCTCGGCCTGGCGCTCAATGAAGTCTTCGTGCCGATTCTGCGCAAGCAGTTCCCGGAGATCGTCGACTTCTATCTTCCGCCGGAAGGCTGCTCCTACCGCATGGCGGTGGTGACGATGAAGAAGCAGTACCCCGGCCACGCCAAGCGCGTGATGATGGGGGTCTGGAGCTTCCTGCGTCAGTTCATGTACACCAAGTTCGTGATCGTGCTGGATGATGATGTCGATGCCCGCAAGTGGGAAGATGTCATCTGGGCCATCACCACGCGCATGGACCCGAGCCGTGATACCGTTCTGGTCGACAATACGCCGATCGATTATCTGGACTTCGCCTCGCCAACGGCGGGTCTTGGTTCCAAGATGGGCATGGACGCGACCAACAAGTGGCCCGGCGAGACGGACCGCGAGTGGGGCGAGCCCATCGTGATGAGCGAAGAGATCACATCCCGTGTCGATGAGCGCTGGGACAGTCTGGGCATTCTGGACTGATTCCGCGACTGACCATCAACACCCATGCATTTACCCTGTCGTTGCGCGGCGCGCTGGCGGCAGGCATCAGACAACAAGAGGATACGATGACGGCGCGGACCCTGACCTGTCATGTCGAGAGTGTGGAAGATCTGACCCCGGACGTGTTTCGTGTGCGCTTCGCTGCACGTCCCGAGGCCCTGGCGCACGCGCCGGGCCAGTATCTCGAGATGAAGCTCGATGACACCACCTGGGTACCGTTCTCCATCGCCAATGCCGCCAGTGATGATGGCGTGCTCGAGCTGCATATCCAGCATTGGCCGGAGCGCAGCAATTCCGCGCGTCTGCGCAGTCTGCTGGTCGCGGCCAATCAACTTGAGCTGCGCCTGCCCAGCGGCGAGTGCGTGCTGGACCTCGATGACCCCAGCCCCATCGTGCTGATCTGTGCCGGTACCGGGTTCTCGCAGATGCACGCCATGCTGCAGGCGGCGTTTGCACGTGGCCTGACCCAGCCCATCGAACTGTGGTGGGCGGCGCGCGAGCGGCGTGATCTGTATCTGGAGAGCGCGGCGCTCAACTGGGCCGCCAGTCAGCCCAACTTCCGTTATTTCCCGGTACTGGAAGAAGCGCCGGAAGTCGGTGATGCCCACCATCGCGCGCTGGAAGCGGCCGGTGTCGAGACCGCGTTCAATGGCCATCTGGGACGTATCGATGAGGCGCTGCGCAAGCACGCGGGCAGCATGACGGGCAAGCGCGTCTATCTGTCCGGCTCGCCGGGCATGGTCTATGCCTGTGTCGATGCGCTGACACCATTGGGTGTCAAGGCCAGTGCGCTGAGCTCCGATGTGTTCAGCTATGCGCCACGCGAGCCGCTGCTGGACCCGTCGCTGGTCCGTGCCTGAAGCTGCCTGACATTGCTTGAAGCTGCCTGACCTTGTTTGAAGGAGTCGAGTGAATGAGTCAGTCCCCGATACTGATCACCGGTGGCGCCCAGCGTCTGGGGCGCTATTGTGCCGAGCGACTGATCGATGATGGTCATCCGGTCATCATCAGTTATCGACGCGAGCGGGAAGAGCTCGACGCCCTGCGCGCGCTGGGCATTCGCACCGTGCAGGCGGACTTCTCCAGCGAGGCAGGCATCCAGGCCTTCATCGCGGCGATTCGTGAGCTGACGCCGACGCTGCGGGCCATCGTGCACAATGCCGGCGACTGGGCGCCGGATGGCGACGGCGAGGGGCAGGGTGAGCTGTTCGAGCACCTCTTCCGTGTCCACATGCAGGCGCCGTACCTGATCAACCTGGCGTTGCGCGATCTGCTGGAAGCCGGAATCGAGACGCAGGCGGACATCGTCCACATGAGTGACTTCGTGGTCCAGAAGGGCTCGCGCAAGCATGCGGCCTACGCGGCCAGCAAGGCGGGGCTCGAGAATCTGACCTTGTCGTTTGCGTCGATGTTCGCGCCACGCATCCAGGTCAACACCATCGCGCCGGCGCTGATCATGCTGCGCCCGGACGATGATGATGACTATGCCGAGCGTGCGCGTGCCAAGTCCTTGATGCAGCAGGTACCGGGGCCGGGCGTCATCTGGCAGGCATTGCGCTATCTGCTGGATAGTCCCTATGTCACCGGCACGACCCTGCCGGTGGATGGTGGCCGCCACCTGCGCTGATAGCTTCTGTCAGCGAGTCTTTAGGCTATCGTTCTTGGCTTTCGAGGCGTGGCATTCGAGGCGTGACATTCGAGACCTGAGCACAGCACGAAAAAAGCCCCCACTGAGATGCGAGGGCTTTTTTCGTTGTTGCGATTGTTGCTGCGATCGTTGTTGCGATTGTTGCTGCGATCGTTGGCGCGACATCCTGCACTAGCGAAGCGCTTACAGGATGTGGCGGCCTTCGACCGGCGTCAGCTGACCTTTCTTGAGGGTCGGGCCCATCTGGTTGCCGGAGGGCGCGCCCTGCGGGTTTTCCAGCGTGATCACCAGATCGCTGTCGGGGAAGGCGGCCAGATACTCCTTGGGCACCTCGACCTTCATGGTGCCGGAGTGCGGCAGGATGCCCAGTGACATCGGCTCCTTGCCATCCTTGGCCATCAGCCACAGCTCGCAGACCTTGCCGGGGGCCGGTGCCTCGGGCCTGACGGCCTGCACCATCATCTCGCCCGAGTGGGAGGCGTTGACGATCCAGCCGGGGCTGCTGTCAGAGTTGTTGACCACGAACACGTAGTCGCTCTCCATTCTCGCGTTGTGTCCCAGGCTGAAGGTCAGGGTGACCGCCAGTGCCAGGCTGAACGCCGTGGCGGTCATGCCCTGCCACAGGCCCAGGCGACGCCACCAGGGCTGACGGGCAGTGCCCGTCGCCTCGGCGATGCCTTGCCAGACATGGGCCGGTGGCGTGACGGGGGAAAGCTGTTCATTGAACACGTTGAGATGCTCGCGCCAGCGCTCCACATCACGTTGCAGGTCGTGGCTGACGGCCAGCAGTGACTCGAATGCCGCGCGCTCGTCGCGTGTCAATGTGCCGAGCGCATATTCGCCCGCTGCGGCTTCGCGCAGTTCCGGGTCGCTCAGATCAAATGACTCATGCATGTCTTCAACCTCTCGAGTCCACGACGGACCCAGCTCTTGACGGTGCCCAAGGGCTGGTCCAGTTGATTGGCCAGATCCTGGTGGGTGAGACCTTCGAAATAGGCCAGTTCCAGGGCGCGGCGCTGATCGTCATTCAGCTCGGCCAGGCACTGGTGGAGTTCACCACTGTGCTGGGCCAGGTCGACATCTGCCTCGATATCACTCCGCCCCGGCATGGCAGCGATCAATTCATCGCTGTCATGCTCACTGGGTCGCTGTCGACGTATCCAGTCGATGGCGATATTGCGGGTCATGGTGCCGAGCCAGGTCATCGGGCGGGCGCGGCCGGCGTCATACTGGCCGGCGGCGGCCCATACCCGGATGTAGACCTGCTGAAGACAATCCTGCGCGGATGCCTCATGTCTCAAGATACGCAGCAACTGAGCGTATAGATGCGCACTGGTTGCTCGATAGAGCTGATCCAGTGCCTTGGCATCCTGCCGGGCGCATCCCGACAGATACTCAATCAGTGCATCATTTCGGGAATCCTGCATGCATGCATTCCAAGCTGTGGGCGCGGTGTCAGGCACCGCTGGACGAATGCGTGTTGCCGATCATGTTGCTCGACAACCAAAGATTATACTGATGCCACTTCAGGCTGATAGCCCTTCTTTATGCGTGCGGGCAACGGTTTGTTGCCGGTTCACGCTTGCGCAGGACGATCTGGAGTGCAAGGATAGATCCATTACCTTTTTCATCGTCACTACTGGATATCGGCCCGACCCATGAATCAGACCATCAGCCACCGCCCGTCCACTGTCGCTGCCTGCCCTTCGGGCCAGGTCGCGGCGGCGTGTGCGGCCGGCTATTGGTATTGGTTTACACAGGGGCGCGCCTGAGGTTACGGCGCGCCTGTCTCGTACGGGCTGCCACCACCTTGAAGAACCCCCGGTCGCAGCCACGGCCGGGGGTTCTTGCGTTTCGGGCCTTGCGAAATCCATGACGAGAGGCATGTCACCCTAACGTGCCGACAATGATTGCAGCATGAATGACGAGAGGAATGACCATGTGCACCACTATCCTGACTACCCGCTTTTCTCTTGCCTCCGCTCGGGTCGTGCATGGTTATTGGCGCTGGCGATTTAGCGGCGTCCTGCCTCTTTCCGCTGTCACCGCGGGGCAGGGTGAGCAACACCGGGGTGACGATTCGCGAAGTCCCTGTCTGTCAGAATGAATATTGCGTGATGGAGCCGAGGCTTCATCACAGGAGAAAAGACCATGAACGCCAGCCTTGAACGCGTGTTGACCGCCAACCCGCACACTGCCGACGCTACTGCTGACCCCTTGACTGCCGAGAACGCCACCGTGACCCGCTCTGATGCCGCCCAGACACCGACCACACCCGGACGCATCAGTCGTGAAGCCCTGCCCAGCGCCAGCGAATTGCGCGAGCAGCTGCCGGTGGACGCCGACCTGGCCGGCCAGATTCGCCAGCATCGCGATGAGATCAATGCCATTCTCGCCGGCGACGATGATCGTCTGCTGGTGGTGGTCGGGCCGTGCTCCATCCATGATCTCAAGGCCGCGCGCGAGTATGCCCAGCGCCTGGCGGTGATCGAGCCGCAGGTGCGTGATCGCCTCAAGCTGGTGATGCGTGTCTATGTCGAGAAGCCGCGCACCACGGTGGGCTGGAAGGGGCTGGCCTATGATCCGCATCTGGACGGCAGCGATGACATGGCCACCGGCCTGCGTCAGGCGCGCGAGCTGATGCGCGAGATCAACCAGCTGGGCCTGCCGGTCGCGACGGAGCTGCTGCAGCCGCTGACCGCCGCCTACCTGGAAGACCTGCTCGGCTGGGCGGCCATCGGCGCCCGCACCACCGAGTCGCAGATCCATCGCGAGATGGCCTCCGGCCTCGGCTGTGCGGTGGGCTTCAAGAACGGCACTGACGGAGGCGTCGAAGTCGCCGTGCAGGCCATCGGGGCGGCGGCTCATGGGCATCGCCACTTTGGCATGGATGACTGCGGGCGTCCGGCGCTGATCGAGACCGCGGGCAATCCGCATACCCATGTGGTGCTGCGCGGTGGTCATGGCCAGCCCAACTATGACGCTGCCTCGGTGGCCGCCTGCCGGCGTGAGCTGGAAGGCGCTGGCCTGACGCCGCGCCTGATGGTCGACTGCAGCCACGCCAATTCGCGCAAGGATCACCGCCGCCAAAGTGAGGTGATGCTGGATGTGCTCTCTCAGCGCCTGGCGGGGGATGATGCCTTGATCGGCGTGATGCTCGAGAGTCACCTCAATGAAGGCAAGCAGGCCTTGCCGGCAGCGGAGAAGCTTTCCCAACTGCGTCATGGCGTGTCCGTCACCGATGCATGCCTGGGCTGGGAAACCACCGAGCACCTGCTGAACCTGGCCGCTGAGCGCCTGCGCGAGGCTTGATGCCAGGTCTCACAGATCAGGTCTCACACATCAGGCCTCAGGCGACAGGCTCAGACGTCAGGCTCGCGCTTCGGTGGAAGGATGACGTCGCGCTTGCCTGATGTTTGCTGAATTGGTCGGCTTGTCCTGAAACTCCCAGCGCCCAACGGTCGAAAGGCCGTTGGGCGCTGTCGTCTCTTGTCCTTGTTGCCCGTTCGTCACGGAATTGTCATCGGGCTCGCGTATCACTCTTGTTGCCTTCGGCATGCCTCAGAGGACATGCCTGAACAGAACAACCCGAAACCTGACTACGGGGAAGCGACATGAGCAAGGAAATCGAAGACCATCGCCTGCTGAATCCCAGCAGCAACGAGACGTTCTCATCCGTCATCGAACGACACATCTCGCGTCGTCGTGTCCTGCAGGGTGGCCTGGGGATGGCGGCTGCCAGCATGCTGGGTGGTTTCGGTCTTGCGGGGCTGAGCACCACGGCCAACGCCGCCAGCAACGCTGCGGGCGAGAAGACGGCTCTGGCGCTGGCCTTCGAATCGATCAAGGGTTCCCGCACGGATGCCGTCGTGGTACCCAAGGGGTATACCGCACAGGTGCTGGCGCCGTGGGGCACGCCGCTCAATGCCAAGGCACCCAAGTGGAGCAAGGACCTGGCGATGACGCCGGAGATCCAGCTCAACACCGTCGGCATGCATCACGATGGCATGCACAACTTCGCCTTGAGCGACGACACGGCCTCCAGCAACTTCCTGCTGGTCATGAACAACGAATACATCGATCAGGATGCTCTGTGGGCACCCAAGGGCGGCGCGACCAATGCGGATTCCGGCAAGCGTCCGGCCGATGAAGTGCGCACCGAGATCAATGCCCATGGCGTGACCATCGTCGAGGTCAAGAAGGTCAGCAACGGCAAATGGGAAGTGGTGGGCGATTCGCGCTACAACCGCCGCTACACCAGCGCCAGCGAAATGAAGCTGAGCGGCCCGGTAGCGGGCAGCGATCACGTCAAGACGGCCTTCTCGCCGGATGGCATGCGCACCCGTGGTACCAACAACAACTGCGCCAACGGCTACACCCCGTGGGGCACCTACCTGACCTGCGAAGAGAACTGGCCGGGTTACTTCGTCAAGCGCAGCGATCGTCAGCTCGATGACGACCGCATCGGCATCGAGACCGAGCGCGGCCGCTATGGCTGGGAAACCGCCGCCGGGGATGCCAGTGAAGTCGATGGCGAGTTCGCGCGTTTCGACAACACGCCGACGGCAGACAGCGCCGACAAGGATTACCGTAACGAACCGCGGACCTTCGGCTATATCGTCGAGATCGATCCCTACACCGGCGAGCAGGCCATCAAGCGCACCGCGCTGGGCCGCTTCCGTCACGAAGGTTGCTGGCCGGGCAAGCTGGTCGAGGGTGAGCCGGTGGTCTTCTACTCCGGTCACGATTCGCGCAACGAGTACATCTACAAGTTCGTGTCGGACGCCAAGTGGGACGCCGCTGATGCCCGTGGTGACGGTGACGTCAAGGACCGCCTGGCGATCGGCGACAAGTATCTGGACAAGGGCACCCTGTATGTCGCCCAGTTCTCCGCCGATGGCACCGGCAAATGGCTCAAGCTGACGCCGGACGCCGTGACCAGGGATGGCCGTACCTTGGCCGAGGCTCTGGGGCTGGCGGCCGATGACCTGGCAGGCATCATCATCCACACCACCGATGCGGCTGACCTGATGGGTGCGACCCCGATGGACCGTCCGGAGTGGGGCGCGGTGGACCCGGTGTCCGGCGAGGTTTATATGACGCTGACCAACAACTCCAAGCGCACCGAAGAAGGCACTGACGCCGCCTTCACCAACGATGGCACCGCCATCGAGGAGCCGGGTGTCGGTTACAAGACCGCGCCGACCAACGCGGCCAATCCGCGTGGCAACAACGAGGCGGGGCAGATCATCCGCTGGCGTGAAGCGGGCGATCACAAGGCCTTCGATTGGGAGATCTTCGTGTTCGGCGCAGCAGCCAGCGATGCCGACAACCTGTCCGGCCTGACCGAGATGAACGAGTTCGCCAGCCCCGATGGCCTCTACTTCGACGGCCGCGAAGGTCAGGACAGCATCCTGTGGATCCAGACCGACAACGGCTACGAAGGCATTACCGAGGTCACCAATGACCAGCTGCTGGCGGTCGTGCCGGCAGGGCTCGAGCAGGCCGAGGGGGACGCGGCCGTGATCGGTGCCGACAACCAGGCACAGCTCAAGCGCTTCGCGGTGGGCCCGAACGGTTGTGAAGTCACCGGTATCTTCACTACCCCGGACAAGACCGCGATGTTCATCAACATCCAGCACCCGGCCAACTGGCCGCAGAGCGATGATGCCACCGCCGCGACCGACGGCAGTGTGCGTCCCCGCGCCGCGACCGTGGTCATCCAGCGCGAAGATGGCGGCCAGATCGGCGTCTGATGAAAGCCGCGCGCCAGGTGTGAAAACGAAGCCCCCGCATCGATGATGCGGGGGCTTTTTCATGCGTCTGGAAGTGGCGCCTTTTCGTCCCAGAACGCTCATCGTTCAAGAGAAAGGAGAGGGCCAACGACAACGGCCCCCACGCAAGCGTGAGGGCCGAGAGTTCATGAGCTTTGTGCTGTCCTGTCGTTGTCGAGCGCGATCAGGCCTTGGCAGCGTAGGCGAACAGCAGGGTTTCCTGCACGCTGATCGGCTCCGCGTCGCCGGCATCCAGCTGGGTGTAGTGGCCATCGCTTTCCAGGCGCCAGCTCTGGCAGTTGTCGACCAGGTAGGTGTCCAGGTCCTTGCGGATACGCTGGGCCAGCTTCTTGTCGAGCAACGGGAAGCAGGTCTCGACGCGGTGGAACATGTTGCGCTCCATGTAATCCGCGCTGGAGCACCAGGTTTCTGGCTGACCGGCATTGTGGAAGTGGAAGGTGCGCGTGTGCTCGAGGAAGCGACCGATCACCGAGCGTACGCGGATATTGTCGGAAATCCCCGGTACGCCAGGGCGCAGACAGCAGACGCCGCGGATGATCAGGTCACACTGCACGCCAGCACGCGAGGCGCGGTAGAGGGCGCGAATCAGCTTGGGCTCGGTCAGTGAATTGCATTTGACGATGATGTGGGCGCGCTTGCCCTTCTCGGCATTGCGCGCTTCACGGTCGATCATCTCCACCATGCGCTCGTGCAGCGTGAAGGGGGCGTGCAGCAGCTTCTCGATATCGCGCTGCTTGCCCATGCCGGTCAGTTGCTGGAAGACCTTGTGGACGTCCTCGCACAGCGTCTCGTTGGCGGTCAGCAGGCTGTAATCGGTATACAGACGCGCCGTCTTGGCGTGGTAGTTGCCGGTCCCCAGGTGTGCATAGTGGCGCAGTTCGCCGTTCTCGCGTCGCACGATGTGCAGCATCTTGGCGTGGGTCTTGTAGGCCATCACGCCGTAGATGACGATGGCACCGGCTTCCTGCAGGCGTGAGGCCAGCTGCAGGTTGTCGGCTTCATCGAAGCGGGCGCGCAGCTCGATCACCACGGTGATCTCCTTGCCCTGGCGTGCGGCCTCGACCAGCGAGGAGACGATGTTGGAGTCGGCCCCGGTACGGTAGAGGGTCTGCTTGATGGCCAGCACGTTCGGGTCACGCGCCGCCTCTGCGAGCAGGTTCTCGACCGGGGAGAAGGACTGGAAGGGGTGATGCAGCAGGATGTCCTCGCGACGGATCGCATCGAACAGGCTGTTGTCGCCCTTGAGCGCCTTGGGAATGCCCGGGGTGAACGGGGCGTAGAGCAGATCCTCGCGGCCGACGTCGCCGATGACTTCCATCAGGCGGTTGAGGTTGACCGGGCCCTTGACCTGATAGAGGTCGCGCGTCTCCAGATCGAACTGCTTGAGCAGGAAGGTGTAGAGCGCTTCCGGGCAGTTGTCCGCCACCTCGAGACGCACCCCGTCGCCGTAGCGCCGCGCCAGCAGCTCGCCACGCAGCGCGGAGGCCAGGTCGGAGACATCCTCGGCATCCACCGAGAGATCGGCGTTGCGGGTCAGGCGGAACTGATAGCAGCCCTTGATCTTCATGCCCGGGAACAGCTCCTGGGCGTGAGCGTGGATCATCGAGGACAGGAAGACGTATTCGGTGTACCCCGGTTCGACCAGGCCATCCGGGATGCGGATCAGGCGCGGCAACGAGCGCGGCGCCGGCAGGATGGCCAGACCCCCTTCGCGACCGAAGGCATCCTTGCCTTCCAGCTCGACGATGAAGTTGAGGCTCTTGTTGACCAGGCGCGGGAACGGGTGCGACGGGTCGAGGCCGATCGGGCTGATGACCGGCTGGATCTCTTCCTCGAAGTAATCGCGCACCCAGGCCTTCTGGGCGTTGTTCCATTGATTGCGGCGGCGGAAGCGGATGTGCTGCTCTTCCAGTGCGGGGATCAGGTCCTCGTTGAGCATGCGGTACTGGCGTTCGACCTGCTCATGCGTGATGCGGGACACCTCATCGAGCACCTTGCTCGGCAGCATGCCATCACAGCCGGGGTCGGTGCGATCGAAGGCGATCTGATGCTTGAGGCCTGCCACGCGAATCTCGAAGAACTCGTCCATGTTGGACGTGAAGATCAGCAGAAACATCAAGCGGTTGAGCAGCGGATGCGAGGTATCCTTGGCCTGCTCGAGTACGCGGATGTTGAACTGCAGGTTGGACAGCTCGCGATTGAAGTACAGTGCCGGATCGGCGAGATCAGCTTCGGGGGAGGGGGTGGCCTTGGCATGGATACCGGTACGCGTCCGGTTGACGCGCAGGGGCAGCGGTTCCTGAGCCGGCGGCTCATCCGCCGCCAGCTCGATCTCGCCTTCCCGTGGGGTGGATGCTGCCTTGGGGGCAGCATCCTTGTCGCGATTGTCAGCGACTTCCGGCAGGGTCGCCGTGTCGTTGTCGTTGTCGGTGTCTTGCTTGGGCGTCTGTTCCATCATCAACTCCATGATCCCGGTCAGCCGCATCCGCAATGGCCGGGGTTGTCAAAGGCGGTTTTTCTGCGCCAGCAATTCGGCCGCCTGGCGAGCAAAATAGGTGAGGATGCCGTCGGCCCCCGCACGCTTGAAGCACATCAGCGACTCGAGAATGACCTTGTCGGCATCCAGCCAACCGTTCTGGAAAGCGGCCATGTGCATGGCGTACTCGCCGCTGACCTGATAGGCGAAGGTCGGCACTTCCAGCTCGCGCTTCACGCGCGTTACCACATCAAGATAGGGCATGCCCGGCTTGACCATCACCATGTCGGCGCCCTCGGCGATGTCCATCGCCACCTCATGCAGGGCTTCGTCGCTGTTGGCGGGGTCCATCTGGTAGGTCTGCTTGTCGGCCTTGCCCAGATTGCCGCTCGAACCGACCGCGTCACGGAACGGGCCGTAATAGTTGGAGGCGTACTTGGCCGAGTAGGCCATTATGCGCGTGTTGATCAGGCCTTCCTGTTCCAGCATGTCACGGATGGAGCCGATGCGACCGTCCATCATGTCGGAAGGTGCCACGACATCGGCACCGGCTTCCGCATGTGACAGCGCCTGCTTGATCAAGGTCTCGACAGTGCGGTCGTTGAGCACGTAACCGTCTTCGTCGAGAATGCCGTCCTGACCGTGAACGGTGTAGGGATCGAGTGCTACATCGGTGATGACGCCCAGCGTCGGAATGGCTTCCTTTAGTGCACGCACTGCACGCTGCACGAGACCATTGGCATTGTAGGACTCCTCGGCCAACAGGCTCTTGGCTTCAGCGTCTATCACCGGGAACAGCGCGATGGCCGGCACGCCGAGGGCATGCACTTCACGGCATTCTTCCACCAGCAGATCGATGGAGCGACGCTCGACACCGGGCATGCTGGTCACGGCTTCACGACGCTTTGAGCCTTCGAGAACGAAGACCGGCAGGATCAGATCATCGGCCGTCAGCTGATTTTCACGCATCAGGCGGCGAGAGAAGTCGTCCTTGCGCATACGGCGCATACGAGTCGCAGGAAACTGGCGCGGGGTACGTTGGCTCAAGAAATGCTCTCCGGGTCGGGTGGTCCGCTCCCGTGATGGTCGCAGGCAGTCTAGGTCTATAATATTTCATTGATATTACAGTGATGCCAGCGGTCATGGGGCAGGGCCAGTCACGTGAGGTGCCAGCAGGGACTGAACATGGCGACAAGGCGTCTGTCGGGCGACGAGAAGGCCTGGCTTGCGGCCTGCAAGTGGGTGGCCCGTGACGGGAATAGTCGTCCCTGTGACAGTGTCAATCCAGTATATCAGCGTTGACTTGTGGCCACAGGCGCAGGAGATGTGTCGCGGTGTCGCGCCTCATGCACGCTCACCTGGGTCGGGTGTAGTGGGGCTGCAAGACGACTCCGGACACCGCGGCAAGCCACCGGCACCAGCGTCTTGATGACATCCGAGTGGACTATGGGCGGCACTTGAGTTGTGCCAGGGCCGCCCATAGTCTTGAGGGGATGCGCAGTGACATGCCTCGCCTGCACGCCTGTCACTGTCTGCCGCGTGGCGGCCGCGCATCTTCGCTGCCGCTGAAGCGTCTCGCGCCTGGCGTGATGCCGGGCATGAAATGAGGCTCGGCATTCGAATCAGTCACGCGCTTGTATTAGTCTTTTCTGACCTGTCCGGCAATCGCCGCGCACAGCTCATCGTCAATGGAGTAACCCATGACCAAGCAGGTAGCCCTGATCCTTTCCGGTTGCGGTGTCTTTGATGGCTCCGAGATCTATGAAACTACCCTGACGCTGCTGCGTCTCGATCAGCTGGGCATTGCCTATGAATGCTTTGCACCGGATATCGCGCAGCATCATGTGATCAATCACGGCACTGGCGACGAGATGGAGGAGACCCGCAACGTGCTGGTCGAGTCCGCGCGTCTGGCACGTGGCAAGGTGCGCCCGCTGGAAGAGCTGTCAGCGGACGACTTCGATGCGCTGATCCTGCCCGGTGGCTTCGGCGCCGCCAAGAATCTGTGTGACTTTGCCGTCAAGGGCGAAGATCTCGAACTCGTCGCTGGCCTGCAGGAAGCGGTGCAGCCCTTCCATGCGGCCGGCAAGCCGATCGGCGTGATGTGCATCGCGCCGGTGATGGTGCCCAAGCTGCTGGGTGAGGGCATCTCGGTCACCATTGGCAACGATGCCAGTGTCTCCGGGGCGATCAGCGCCCAGGGCGGTCTGCACAAGAGCTGCGAGGTGACGGACATCGTCGTCGACGCCGCCAACCGTGTCGTCACCACCCCGGCCTATCTGCTGGCGGAGCGCATCAGCGAAGCGGCCCAGGGCATCTTCAAGCTGGTCGAGCGCATCGATAGCTGGATCGAGGACGACAAGGCGCGCGCCGCCGAGCAGGGCTGATCTCGATACGCCAGGGCGTCTGTCGTGATAGAGCGCGCCTGGTGCGAGCAAGTTCCTTGGAAGCATAAGCCCTTGGAAACAGAAAGCCCCTGGAAACAGAAAGCCCCGCCGGGTTACCGGCGGGGCTTTCTGTTTCTGATGCTCTGGTTCTGATGCTCTGTTTCTGGTGCCCGGATTCTCGAATACCCGATTGCAGGCAGCCACGTTCAGGGCGTTTCCTGCGAGGCCTCATCGTCTGAGGCTGCACGCCGACGCTTGAAGAGGCGCGAGGCCAGAATGCCGACCTCGAACAGCAGCCACATCGGAATCGCCAGCAGAGACTGCGAGATCACGTCCGGCGGTGTCAGCAACATGCCGACCACGAAGCAGGCGATCACGATATAGGGGCGCTTCTTGCTCAGCGCCTCCACCGTGGTCGCGCCGGTCCAGATCAGCAGGAAGGTGGCGATGGGAATCTCGAAGGCCACCCCGAAGGCGAAGAACAGCTTGAGGACGAAATTCAGGTACTGATTGATGTCCGTCATGATCGCCACGTTCTCGGGGCCCGTGGTGGTGAAGAACTGGAACAGCAGCGGGAAGACGACATAGTAGGCGAAGGCCGCACCGGCATAGAACAGCAGGATGCTGGAAGCCAGCAGCGGTAGCGCCAATGCCTTCTCGTTCTCATAGAGGCCCGGCGCGATGAACGCCCAGGCCTGATAGAGCACGGCGGGAATCGCCAGGAACAGCGCCACCACCAATGTCAGCTTGAAGGGCGCCAGGAAGGGCGAGGCCACTTCGGTGGCGATCATCTGTGAACCCGGTGGCAGCAATGCCATCAGCGGTTCGGCGACATACAGGTAGATCTGGTTGGAGAAGCCGTACAGCGCGGCGAAGACCACCAGCACCACCAGGGTGGCGCGCAGCAAGCGCGAGCGTAGCTCGATCAGGTGCTCGATGAGCGGCGCATGTGCGGCGTCGCCCTGACCACCTGACGGTGAGGCATGTGGATCACTCATCAGGTACGTGGCTCTCGTGATTCACGGGTGTCGGAAGCAGTGCCCGGCTCAGTGGCCGGCGCACCATTCTCGGCAGGAAGGGGGCTGGGGGCAGCGCCGGGAGCGCCTGCATCGCGGGGCGTGCTGGATTCGGTGATGCCACGCTCGACATCGCGTGCCTCGTTGCGCGCATGAGCGAGCGTCTCATCGAGCTGCTTCTTCTGCTCGTTGAGCGTCTGACGCAGTTCCTCGGCTTCCAGCTGGGCACTGATTTCCTGCTGAATGCCCGAGACACTGCGCTTGATGCGTCCCAGCCACAGACCCGCAGTGCGGGCGGCCCGGGGCAGACGCTCCGGGCCGAGCACGATCAGCGCCAGCAGCGCGATCAATGCCAGTTCAAAAAAGCCGATATCGAACATGCGGGTTACGAGCGCTTGTCAGCGGTATCGCGGCTCTCGGCCTCGACATCGATGGTGTCGCCACGCTTTTCCTCATGCGCGACCTTCTGCTGGGCAGTCGGCTCGTCGCTCTTCTTCTCTTCTTCCTTCATCGCGCCCTTGAAGCCCTTCACGGCACCGCCGAGATCAGAGCCGACGTTGCGCAGCTTCTTGGTCCCGAAGATCAGGATGATGATGCCGAGCACGATGAGAAGCTGCCAGATACTGATGCCACCTAACATGGGAAATTCTCCATTTGGGCCGCCGACACCGGGTCATTGGGCCTTGAGACTTGCAGGGTGCTGGCACCGCTGCCGGAAAGCCGACTTGCGCCGGAAGAATACGGGTCCTTCACTGGCCGCGAGCGGCCTTTTCATCATGACCGGAAACACCGAAGCGGCGTGCCAGCTCATCCAGCACTTCCTGATGATCCAGCCCCAGGTGCGACAGCATGACCAGTGAATGGAACCACAGGTCAGCGGTCTCACCGATCACGGCACGCTGCGAGTCCACGTCGTCGTGAGCGAAATCCTTGGCGGCCAGTACGGTTTCGGTCGCCTCTTCACCAATCTTCTCCAGTACCTTGTTGAGGCCCTTGTGATGCAGGCTCGCGACATAGGAGGAGGTCGGGTCAGCGTCGCGCCGTTCTGCCAGTACCACTGACAGACGGTTGAGAATATCACTCATGAATCATCATTCCTGAAAGCTTGGGTCTTGCGTTAAGTCATCGAGTTCTGCGCTGACGGCACGCCTGCATGGCAAACGGCACGGCGTGGGCAGGCGACTCAGGATGCAAGTGTTATATGTCATTCATATTGCACTGCGTCCCATGGAGCGGCAAGTTTCGTTGCGCGCCTAGCCAGACAGGCCATCATGCCTGTCTGCGGACTAGCGCCACAGCAATAACACGATTCCCAGTCCTGCGCCCACCAGTACTGCCACGGGCTGGGTCTGTGCCCAGGCCATCAGGGGCTGCCAGCCGAAGGCACCGGCCACCAGCAGCAGGCCTGCACGCAGCCGCCAGCTGGTGCTTGAGGCGTGATTTACCCGGTCGCGCAGTGTGGTGATGGCCTCTGTCTGGCGCTGACGGGCGCGATGCTCTTCCTCGATGCGCTCCATGGCCTGGAAGGCCATCGCCGGCAGCTGAGGCAGCTGATGCGACAGCTCCGGGGCCTGCTTGACCATTTCAGCCCAGAACGCCTTGGGACCGGCGCGCTCCTTCATCCAGCGCTCCAGATAGGGACGGGCGGTGGCCCACAGGTCGAGGTCTGGATACAGCTGGCGGCCCAGGCCCTCGATGTTGAGCAGAGTCTTCTGCAGCAACACCAGCTGCGGCTGGACTTCCATGTTGAAGCGGCGCGCGGTCTGGAACAGACCCAGCAGTACCTGGCCGAAACTGATGTCCTTGAGCGGCTTCTCGAGAATCGGCTCGCAGACGGCGCGGATGGCCGCGGCAAACTCGTTGGCGCGCGTGCCTTCGCCGACCCAGCCGGACTCGATGTGCAGCGCCGCGACCTCATAGTAATCCTGGCGGAAGAAGGCCAGCAGGTTGCGGGCCAGATAATCCTGGTCCTCGCGGGTGAGGCTGCCGACGATACCGCAGTCGATGGCGATGAACTGCGGGTCGTGCGGGTTCTCGCGCGAGACGAAGATATTGCCGGGGTGCATGTCGGCGTGGAAGAAGTTGTCACGGAATACTTGGGTGAAGAAGATCTCCACGCCGCGTTCGGCCAGCTTCTTGAGGTCGGTGCCCTGCGCGGTCAGCTCCTCGATATCGGCGACCGGAATGCCGCGGATGCGTTCCTGCACCATCACGCGGCGGCGCGTCAGTGGCCAGTGGATGGTCGGGACGTAGAGCAGCGGCGAGTCGAGGAAATTGCGCTTGAGCTGGGAGGTGTTGGCGGCCTCCTTGTGCATGTCGAGTTCGTCGAACAGCGTCGCCTCGTAGTCGGCGACGACCTCGACCGGCCGCAGGCGACGGGCTTCCGGCGAGACCTTCATCAACAGACGCGCGAACATGTAGAGCAGGCCGATGTCCTTGCGCATCACTTCCTCGATGCGCGGCCGTATGACCTTGACCACCACATCCGAGCCATCGTGCAGGCGTGCCGCGTGGACCTGGGCGATGGAGGCTGAGGCCAGAGGCTGGGCCTCGAATTCGGCGAAGGCTTCCTCGACCGACATCTCGAGTTCCTGCTCGACCAGCTCACGCGCGACCTGGTTCTCGAACGGCGGCACCTGATCCTGCAGGCGCTTGAGTTCGTCGGCGATGTCCGGCGGCAGCAGATCGCGGCGCGTCGAAAGCATCTGGCCGAACTTGATGAAGATCGGGCCGAGGGCCTCGAGTGCCAGACGCAGACGCTCGCCACGCGTGCGTCTGCCGATGGGGAACAGTCGCAGCGGCGACAGCTTGAGCAGCGGGCGCAGCAGGGCCGGCACGCGCCCCGGCGGCACCAGGTCGTCGAGGCGGTAGCGGGCGATGACCCACAGGATGCTCAGCAGGCGATAGAGTCTCACGACGGCTGGCACTCCTGCTCGGCAGGTTGATGAGAGGTGGCGGCCTCGAGATGACGGCGCAGCCGCGCCAGACGCGCTTCGGTGCGATCCAGACACTGGGTCAGCTCGGTCAGCTCGTCGCGCGCGACACGCATCTGCGCCTGACCGGGCAGCCAGCGCGCTTCCTCGGTGAGGTACTCGCGCAGGTCCAGTTCCAGCTCGCGGCGGCTGATCAGGCCGAAACGCCCGAGACTGCGCAGGCCGCTGGCCAGGCTATGGCCGGGGGCTTCGCCGAACCACTCACTGAGCGCGCCTTCCCAATCCAGGTCGAGGTCCATCACCAGGTCACGGGCGCTCTCCAGCAGATGGATACGCCCACGCACGGCGAGGCGACCCTCGAACATCAGGCGCTCGATGGATTCACCCGACAGCAGGGCGGCGGCGGTCTCCATGTCGAGCTCCACTACCACATCGCCATCGCTCTCGTTGGCCTGGGGCAGGCGCAACAGGTGCAGGCCCTGCAGGTCGAAATGCACCAGCAGGTCGAAGGCGGGGCGTTCGACACGCACCAGCAGGCGTCGGCCTGCCAGTGCATTCAGGCGCGACGTCGAGGCCGGGTCGCGAGCGAGCAGCTGATTCAGCGTCCGCTCAGCGGTCGCCAACAGCAGGGGGGTCAGCAATGCCATGACAGCCTCAGAGCTTGATACCGCGGTGCAACGCGACGATGCCGCCCGTCAGGTTGGTGTACTCGACGCGCTCGAGACCGGCCTCTTCCATCATGCCGGCCAGCGTCTTCTGGTCCGGGTGCATGCGGATTGACTCGGCCAGGTAACGGTAGGAGTCGGCGTCGCCGGCGACCATCTCGCCCATCTTGGGCAGCAGCCGGAAGCTGTACTGGTCATAGGCGGTGGAGAGCAGCGGATTGACCGGCTTGGAGAATTCCAGCACCAGCAGGCGGCCGCCCGGCTTGAGGATGCGCTGCATGGAGCGCAGGGCCTTGGCCTGGTCGGTGACGTTGCGCAGCCCGAAGGCGATGGTGATGATGTCGAAGGTGTTGTCCGGGAAGGGCAGTGCCTCGGCATTGGCCTGCACGTATTCGACGTTGCCGCCGACGCCACGGTCGAGCAGCTTGTCGCGGCCGACGTTGAGCATCGAGGCATTGATGTCGGCGAGCACCACGCGGCCTTTCGGGCCGACCAGACGCGAGAACTTCAGCGTCAGGTCGCCGGTGCCGCCGGCGATGTCCAACACCGACTGACCGGGACGGGCGCCGGCACGCTCCAGGGTGATGCGCTTCCACAGACGGTGGATGCCGAACGACATCAGGTCATTCATCACGTCGTACTTGGCGGCGACACTGTGGAAGACATCCGCGACGCGGCCTGCCTTCTCGTCCACGGCAACTTCCTGATAACCGAAGTGAGTCGTACGCTTGTCCATGACTTCCCCTGTTGTGACGCCGCCGTGGCGACGTCAGCACGATATGGTGAGCTTTCGCAGTGGCTCGATTGTAACCGCTGGCCAGCGGACTGTCTTTTGGCAAGACGTCGACTCGGACATCTTGCCGCGCCCATTGGCATCAGTGGCTTACAGCTGGTTGAGCGGAATGCCCAGTGGCTCGCGCGAGGCGCCGGCCTCTTCCAGCTGACGCAGGTAGTAGGCCCACATGGCGTCGCGGCGATTGGCCAGTTCCCACAGGTATTCCCAGGTATACAGGCCGCTGTCATGGCCATCATCGAAGTGCAGCTTCAGCGCGTAGCGACCGCTCTGGGTGATGTTGGCCAGCCCGACGTAGCGCATGCCGACCTGCAGGGTTTCCTGGCCGACACCGTGGCCACGCACTTCCGCCGATGGCGACATCACGCGCAGGAATTCGGTGCTCAGGCGGAAGCTCTGACCATCGGCGTAGCCCAGCTCCAGTTCGCGCTCTGACTTGTGGTAGTGCACGCGTGTCGGTACCGGGGCCTCTTCGCCATTGCGGGCATGGCGCTCGTTGAGGCGGTAGTCGCGCTGCTGGCCGCTGGTATCAGCGTCGTGGGACGCGGCGGCGTCCTTGGGGGTGTCGTGGCTCATCGGGGCATCCTCGGGCTTGCATGCCGCGCGGTGGCGTGGGTGCTGGGCGGCATGGCGAAGGCAATAGGCGTCGAGCGCGGCGCTTGGCCGGTCGATATGTCTTGTGCGCATGATGCACTGACGCCCGATCCGGGCCAAGCCGGATCGGGCGTCAGAAGTCCCCTCAGGAACGGGTCTGGCTTCCATGAGGGGCTGTCAGGCGCGTGAGCGTGTCGTCAGAGGATGTAGCGCGACAGGTCTTCATCACGCGCCAGATCACCCAGACGGGCATCGACGTAGGCGGCATCGACCTTTAGTTCGCCTGGCTGATCGCCACCCTCGTAGGAGATCTCTTCCAGCAGACGCTCCATCACGGTGTGCAGGCGACGGGCGCCGATGTTCTCGGTGCCTTCGTTGACCTGATAGGCGATCTGCGCGATGCGCTCGATGGCGTCATCCGCGAAGCTCAACTCGACGCCTTCGGTCGCCAGCAATGCCTTGTACTGACGGATCAGGGCGGCGGATGGCTCGGTCAGGATGCGCTTGAAGTCTTCCGGCGTCAGGGCGTTGAGCTCGACACGGATCGGCAGACGGCCCTGCAGCTCCGGAATCATGTCCGACGGCTTGGACAGGTGGAAGGCACCGGAAGCGATGAACAGGATGTGGTCGGTCTTGACCATGCCGTGCTTGGTGGACACGGTGGAGCCCTCGATCAGCGGCAGCAGATCGCGCTGCACGCCTTCACGGGACACATCGCCGCCACTGCCGGATTCGCCACGCTTGGCAACCTTGTCGATCTCGTCCAGGAAGACGATGCCGTTCTGTTCGACGGCCTCGATGGCACGGCTCTTGAGGTCTTCATCGCTGACCATTCTGGCCGCTTCTTCCTCGTGAACCAGCTTGAGCGCTTCCTTGACGGTGATGCGACGGCTCTCTTTCTGCTGCTTGCCCATGTTGGAGAACATGGATTGCAGCTGGCTGGTCATCTCTTCCATCCCCGGCGGGGTGGCGAAATCGAGACTCTGGCTGGCCGGGCTCAGCTCGATGTCGATTTCCTTGTCGTCCAGCTGGCCTTCGCGCAGCTTCTTGCGGAACATCTGGCGCGTGCTGCTGTTGTTGGCGGCAGCGTCGTACTCTTCGCCACGTACACGCGGCAGCAGGGCGTCGAGGATGCGCTCTTCGGCGGCATCCTCGGCCTTGTCGCGCACTTCCTTCATGGCGTCTTCGCGCACCAGCTTCATCGCGACCTCGACCAGGTCGCGGATGATGGATTCCACATCACGGCCGACATAGCCGACCTCAGTGAACTTCGTCGCCTCGATCTTGAGGAAGGGCGCGCCGGCCAGCTTGGCCAGACGACGAGCGATCTCGGTCTTGCCGACACCGGTCGGGCCGATCATCAGGATGTTCTTCGGCGTGACTTCCGGACGCAGGTCGTCATCGAGCTGCATGCGGCGCCAGCGGTTGCGCATGGCAACCGCCACGGCGCGCTTGGCTTCAGGCTGACCGACGATGTGCTGATCGAGGGCGTTGACGATTTCCTTCGGGGTCATCTGGGACATCTCAGGACAGCTCCTCGATGATGGCATTGTGGTTGGTGAAGACGCAGATATCGGCCGCGATGGAGATGGACTTCTCGGTGATCTCGCGGGCGGAAAGCTCGGTATTCTCGATCAGGGCGCGGGCAGCGGCTTCGGCGTAGTTGCCACCGGAGCCGATGGCCAGCACGCCGTGCTCGGGCTCGACCACATCACCGTTGCCGGTGATGATCAAGGAGGCGTGCTTGTCGGCGACCACCAGCATGGCCTCAAGCTTGCGCAGGGCGCGGTCTGAGCGCCACTCCTTGGCAAGCTCCACGGCGGACTTCACCAGCTGGCCCTGATACTTCTCGAGCTGCGCTTCGAAGCGTTCGAACAGCGTGAAGGCATCGGCGGTACCACCGGCGAAACCGGCCAGCACCTGATTGCGATACAGACGACGCACCTTGGCGGCGTTGCCTTTCATGACAGTGTTGCCAAGGGATACCTGGCCGTCACCAGCCAGGGCGACCTGGCCGTTACGACGCACGGAGACGATCGTGGTCATGGATAACTCCTGAGAGAGCATGCCGGCGATTGGAATAAGGTGAACGGGGCCGGGCATGGCATTTCTGGGCAGACGAGGCCGTGGCCTCGTCGCGTAAAACGGGTGGTGAGCGTCAGGCTGGCGATTGTCGCTGCCTGCCGCGGCCCTGCGCTGCCTGATCGGCGGCGTGCGGGCCGGATTCTCACCGGAATGCTGTAGATGGGGGCGCTGATACGGGTTTCAAGTCATCGGCGACTCAGCGTTGACGGCGAGCGGCGCTGGCCTGTGCCCTCATGCAACGGGCCCGCTCAAGGGATGAGCGGGCCCGTCTGTCACCTGACTCACGCCTGGCTTATTGCAGCTTGATCAACAGGGGCTCGATACCCTGGGTGTTCATCAGGTCCTGGGCGCGATTGAGCTCGCGGGTGTCCTTGTAGGGACCGACCTGCACCCGGTGCCAGACGGTACCGCCGGAGGCATTGACGTCACTGACCTTGGCCAGCAGGCCAAGGTCCTTGAGCTTGCCGGCCAGCTTCCTGGCATCGCTCATCTCGCGGAAGGACGCCGCCTGCAACATGTAGTTGGTCAGCGAGGCCTCGGACTTCTTGGTGCTCTCGGCGCTGCCCGGACGCGGCGTGGACTTGTACTCATCCACCTTGGGCGCGATCACCTCGGTTTCCGGCAGCAGGGTGTAGAACTCGAAGGTCGGCATGTTGCCGGCCGACTCTTCGGCGGCTTCCTTCTGCTGCTGGTTGCCCTGCTTGGCGGCCTGCTGCCCGTTCTGCTGTCCGTTCTGCTGCGTGTTGGCCTTGGGCACGATGGCCGCGACCGGCAGACGCGGGGCCTGTTTCTCGAAGTACTGCGCGAGAGCGAAGCCGGCGATCAGACCGATGATGCCCCACAGCCAGCCGGGCAGACCACGACTCTGGCTGGCAGCGGGTTGCCGACGGGGGCTCGCCCCCTGACGGGAGGCGGGCTTCTTGTTGGCGGGGCGGCGAGCAGCCATGGCTTACATCTCCTCGGGAGCGCTGACACCCAGCAGGGCCAGGCCGTTGCGGATGACCTGAGCGGTCGCCAGACCCAGCGCCATGCGCGCATTGCGGGTCGCGTCGTCCTCGACCATCACCTTCACCGCGTTGTAGCAGGTATGGAAGTCGGAGGAGAGGTCCTGCAGGTACTGGGCGACCTGCTGCGGCTCGCGCACCTTGGCGGCGTGGGCGACGACGTCCGGGAACTGTGCCATGCGATTCATCACGGCCTTTTCCTGGTCGCTGGTCAGCAGGGAGAGCTGCGCCATGGCCAGGGCTTCGTCGAAGGGCTTCTCTTCGCGGCTGGCCTTGCGCAGCACGCTGTGCACGCGGGCATGGGCGTACTGGATGTAGTAGACCGGGTTGTCATTGGACTGGGAGCGCGCCAGGTCGATGTCGAACGTCAGCTGGGAGTCGGCGCGACGTGCTGCCAGGAAGTAACGGGTCGCGTCGCGGCCGACTTCCTCGATCAGGTCGCGCAGGGTCACGTAGCTGCCGGCACGCTTGGACAGCTTCACTTCCTCGCCGGAGCGCATCACGGTGACCATCTGGTGCAGCACATAGTCCGGCCAGCCCTTGGGGATGTCCGCCTGCAGAGCCTGCAGACCGGCGCGCACGCGGGTCACGGTGGAGTGGTGATCGGCACCCTGCTCGTTGATGACCTGGGTGAAGCCACGCTGCCACTTGTCGAGGTGGTAGGCGACGTCGGGCAGGAAGTAGGTGTAACCGCCGTCACGCTTGCGCATCACGCGGTCCTTGTCATCACCGAAGTCGGTGGTACGCAGCCACAGGGCGCCGTCGTCTTCATAGGTGTAGCCGTTGTCGACCAGGCGCTTGACCGTCTCCTCGACCTTGCCGTCGCGGTAGAGCGAGGACTCGAGGAAGTAGACATCGAATTCGACGCCGAAGGCCTTGAGGTCGAGATCCTGCTCGTGGCGCAGGTAGGCGACGGAGAAGACGCGGATGGCCTCCAGGTCATCGCTATCCGCGGCGCCGGTCACCTGCTTGCCGTCGGCTTCGACGGTATCGCCGGCCATGTAGGAGGCGGCCAGTTCGCTGATGTAGTCACCGCGATAGCCATCGGCCGGCCAGCTGGCATCGTCCGGGCCCAGGCCCTTGGCGCGCGCCTGGACGGAGAGCGCCAGATTGTTGATCTGGGCGCCGGCGTCGTTGTAGTAGAACTCGCGTGTGACGTCGTGACCGGTGGCGGCCAGCAGGCGGCACAGCACGTCGCCGACCGCGGCCCCGCGGCCGTGACCGACGTGCAGCGGGCCGGTCGGGTTGGCGGAGACGAACTCGACCTGCACCTTCTCGCCGGCACCCACGTCGCTGTGACCGAAGCTGTCGCTTTCACTGAAGACGCGACGCACGATGTCGGCTACCGCACCGGTGTCAGCGAAGAAGTTCAGGAAACCGGGGCCGGCGATCTCGACCTTGGAGACGGCATCGGAGGCCGGCAGCGCCGCGATCAGCTTCTCGGCCAGATCGCGCGGCTTCATGCCGGCGGCCTTGGACGTCATCATCGCCAGATTGCTGGCGTAGTCGCCGTGGCTCTTGTCCTTGGTCGGGTCGACCTTGATCTGCGGGCTGGCGTCGGCGGGCAGGGTGCCGTCGGCCTTGAGGGTTTCCAGGGCCTGGCCCAGCAGTTCGATGATCGTCTCTTTCATGGAATATCGGTCTCTTCACGGCTCGGGTCGCACCGCGTGCCATACAGCAAGCGGTTGCAGGCATCAGGCCTGCGGGCAATGGGGGAGTGCGGATGATGCTGCACGATGGCGGGCATTATCACCGATCCTGCGGCTTGCATAAACCGTCGTGATCAATCGCGCCGCATTCCGCGCCCTGCAGGGATAGTGGTCAGTTCGTCGCAAGTGGCGTGGAGGGCTGTCACACCGCTTGGGTATCACTCAGGCCATGCCGATGGGATCGACATCCAGCGACCAGCGCAGGCGGCGTGCGTCGCGGTCCTGCTCGCAGAGCGTCACCAGCCAGGCCGCCGCTTCATGCAATGGGCCGCGTTTCGCACAGCGCAACAGCAATTGGGCGTGATAGCGATTCTGGCGACGCTCCATCGGTGCGGGCACCGGGCCGAGGCAATCCGCCTTGAGATTGGCAGCCTCGAGGTGCTGACGCAGGGCACCACCGACCTTCAACAGCCACTGTTCGACCTGTTGCTGGTCTGTGGCCTCGGCGCGCAGCAGCGCCAGATGGCTGAACGGCGGCAGCTGGGCGATGCGGCGCTCCTCCAGCAGCTCGCCGGCCAGCTGTGGATAGCCGGCCTGGATCAGTGTCAGCAGGTTGGGGTCTTCCGGATGGCGGGTCTGGATCAGTACCTCACCGGGGCGTTCGGCGCGTCCGGCCCGCCCCGCGACCTGCACCAGCAGCTGGGCGGACTGCTCAAGCGCGCGGAAGTCGGCGGCATAGAGGCCGCTGTCGGCGTTGACCACCACCACCAGGGTGACGTGGGGAAAGTGGTGGCCCTTGGCCAGCATCTGGGTGCCGACCAGCAGGCAGGGCTCGCCGCGTCGAATCACTGCCAGCGCCTCGCTCATGGCGTCCTTGCGCTGGGTGCTGTCGCGGTCGATGCGTAGTACCGGTACGTCGGGGAATTTCTCGCCGAGCAGCTCTTCTGTGCGCTCGGTGCCTGCGCCCTGCGGGCGAACGTCGCCACTGCCACAGGCCGGGCAGGCATCCGGCAGTGGTCGGGTGCGCTCGCAGTGGTGGCAGGTCAACTGGGGCGGATGACGATGCAAGGTCATGCGGGCATCGCAATTGTCGCATTCGGCGATCCAGCCACAGGCATGGCAGGTCAGGGTCGGCGCGAAGCCGCGTCGATTGATGAACACCAGTACCTGATCGCCCTGGGCGAGGCGTTTCTCGATGGCCTCCAGACTCTGGGTCGAGAGGCCGCCCAGCGTCATGCGGCCGCGCAGGTCGACGGGGTGCAGGCGCGCCGGCTGGCTGCGGCCGGCGCGCTTGAGCAGGTGCAGGTGCGTGAAGCGTCCCTCGCGGGCATGGCGCAGGCTTTCCAGAGACGGCGTGGCGCTGCCGAGCACCACGGGTATGCCTTCCTGCTTGCCGCGCACCAGCGCCAGATCGCGGGCGTGATAGCGCAGCCCGTCCTGTTGCTTGAAGGAGCCATCGTGCTCCTCGTCGACGATGATCACCCCGAGGCTTGCCATCGGCGTGAAGATGGCGGAGCGGGTACCGATCACGATGCGTGCCCGGCCGCTGCGGGCGGCTTCGAAGCCATCGAGACGTTCGCCATCGCTGACACCGGAGTGCAGCATTACCTGCGGTACGCGAAAGCGCTTGCGGAAGCGCTCCAGTGTCTGCGGCGTCAGGCCGATCTCGGGTACCAGCACCAGCGCCTGGCCGCCGCGGTCCAGCACCGCCTCGATCAGCTGCAGGTAGACCTCGGTCTTGCCGGAACCGGTCACGCCTTCCAGCAGCGTGGGTGAGAAGTGACTCAGACCGTCGTGCAGGCGCGAGAGGGCACGGCCCTGTTCATCATTGAGGGCAAGGCTGGGCTCAGCGAGTACACCCTTACTGGCCTGCTCCGGCGTGGCGCCGGTCACCGGCTCCTCGCGCGATTCGATGTAGCCGCGGCCGCGCAGGGTCTCCAGCTGCTGGCGGGTGAAGCCCTGTGCGGTGATGGCGCTGTGCACCAGGCCATGGCGATGCTGCGCGAGCAGCTCCAGCAGCGCGATCTGGCGGGTGGCTCGCCCCAGGCTTGCCGGCTCGGTGGCGCGCCCTTTGTCGGTCAGCGTCCAGCGTTCACGGGTACGCGCCTCCAGGGCGCGCCCCTGACGCAGCAGCGAGGGCATCGCCTGGGCAAAGGTATCGCCGAGCGAGTGCTGGTAATAGCGTGCGGTAAACTGACATATCCATAACCAGTCGGCCGGCAGCGGTTCGTCATCGATGACTTCGCTGACAGGCTTGAGCTTGTCGATGGGGAAACTTGAGTCGCTGCGCAGCTCGGCGATCACCCCGACCAGCTGGCGACGCCCGAATTCGACGCGCACGCGCAGGCCCACCTGCCAGCCGTGGCGAGGCGGCTGGCGGGATGGCAGGTAGTCGAACAGGTCGCGCAGCGGGCCGGGAATCGCGATGCCCAGCACACGTCCCGGCAGGTGAGTCGCAGTCTTGTCGGTAGTGTCAGGCACGCAAGGTATCCGGATATGAGGTGATATGAGGCGTTCAGAAAAACGGGAATATGCCGTGGCACGCAGTCTACAGAGTGTTGCCCGCAATAAACGGTACAAAGTTTGGTCTTGCGGCAGATGACTGGTAAAATGCGCGGCCTTCCGTCGGAAACGGCGGAATGACCGGTTCAATCCAAAACCCGTGTACGGTGCCTGGCAAGTGATCAGGTGGCGGTGCACAGCGACCTGAGGTTACACATCATGAAACAGGGTATCCATCCGGACTACCAGCGCCAGACCGCAACTTGCTCCTGCGGCGCGCAGCACGAAATCGGTACCACTTCCAAGCAGACTTTCGCGCTTGACGTGTGCTCCGAGTGCCACCCGTTCTACACCGGCAAGCAGAAGCAGGCTACCACCGGTGGTCGCGTCGAGCGCTTCAACAAGCGTTTCGGTGCTGCCATCAAGCGCTGATACCTTCAGCTGCTTGTCGCTTTCATGGCGCTGCGCATCTTGCAGCGCCATGGACGAAAAACCCGCTCACGAGCGGGTTTTTTTGTGCCTGTCATTCAGGTCACTCTGAAGAGAGTCGCGACCACGCCTGCCGGTCCGGGATGCCCTTGGTAAGACGTCACCCCTGCGCTTGCTGAAAGGAAAGATTGTTTCCGATTTGGCACTTTTTCTGCTCTGTCTCTGCATCAAGCGCGCCGGAATGGCGGGCTGGGTCAGTGAGCGGCCGAAAATCGAGGAACTTGCACGAATCGTGGCGTCATCTCGGGCTGAAATCGGCGCGAAAGACGGCCAGCGATAAGCAAAGGTTTATGGCTGGGCAGGGCATCCATAACGTTAGACGAATGGCTAAAACATTTTTTAAACGATCGTTTTAAAGTCATGCATAACAGCAAGTTGCGTCGGTTGTTCAGAGGTGTCTTTTTCTATATTCTGGAGCAGCCAACCCCCCGCCAAAATACCGGATGACACGCATGTCTGATGCCATGAAGAAAGCAGCACTGCAATATCACGCCGAACCGATTCCCGGAAAGCTCTCCATCGAGCTGACCAAGCCGACCGAGACCGCCAAGCACCTGGCGCTGGCCTACAGCCCGGGCGTTGCCGAGCCGTGCCGCGAAATCGCCGCCGACCCGGAAAATGCCTACCTGTACACTGGCAAGGGCAATCTGGTCGCCGTCATCTCTGACGGGACTGCCATCCTTGGCCTGGGCAACCTGGGGCCGCTGGCTTCCAAGCCGGTCATGGAAGGCAAGGGCGTGCTGTTCAAGCGCTTCGCTGGCATCAACTCCGTCGATGTCGAAGTGGATGCGGAAAGTCCGCAGGCCTTCATCGACACTGTGCGTCGCATCCACACCACCTACGGTGGCATCAACCTGGAAGACATCAAGGCACCGGAGTGCTTCGAAGTCGAACAGGCGCTGATCGAACAGTGCAACATCCCGGTCTTCCATGACGATCAGCACGGTACCGCCATCGTCACCGCGGCCGGCATGCTCAACGCTCTGGATATCGCCGGCAAGAAGCTGGAAGACGCGCGTATCGTCTGCCTGGGCGCCGGCGCTGCCGCCATCGCCTGCATGAAGCTGCTGGTGGCCAGTGGTGCCAAGGTCGAGAACATCTTCATGCTCGACCGCAAGGGCGTGATCCACAGCGGCCGGGACGACCTGAACCAGTACAAGGCGATGTTCGCCACCGAGACCGAGCTGCGCACGCTGGACGACGCCATCGATGGCGCCGACGTCTTCGTCGGTCTGTCCGGTCCGAATCTGCTCAAGGCAGAGCAGCTCAAGAAGATGTCTGCCAATCCGATCGTCTTCGCCTGCTCCAACCCGGACCCGGAGATTCACCCGGATACCGCTCGCGAAGCACGCCCGGACGTCATCATGGCGACAGGTCGTTCCGACTACCCGAACCAGGTCAACAACGTGCTGGGCTTCCCGTTCATCTTCCGTGGCGCGCTGGACGTGCGCGCGACCCGCATCAACGAAGAGATGAAGCTGGCCGCCGTTCACGCCCTGAAAGACCTGGCGCGTGAGCCGGTCAGCCAGGATGTGCTGGATGCCTACGAGATCGACAGCCTCGAATTCGGCCCGGGTTACATCATCCCGACGCCGATGGACTCGCGTCTGCTCGAGCGTCTGCCGGCAGCCGTGGCCCAGGCGGCCATCGATTCCGGTGTGGCGCGCAAGCCGTACCCGGCGCACTACCCGCTGACCAGCACGGACCAGGTCTACGGTTAAACGTCAGCGGTCGGATGGCCGGTTGGCGGCGTCGCTTGAGCGACGCAAGACATGAAAAAGCCCTCGTCGGAGTTTCCGGCGAGGGCTTTTTGTTGGTGGCTGCTTTCAGCCTAGAGCTAGAGCCACCAGCGACTGGCGCCTGTGCGGACAGGCGTCAGGCCTGTGCTCAGAAGCTGTAGAGGATGGACGCCGCCGTGGTGGTGTCGGTCTTGGCATCCGACTCGTCGGGCGGGTTGGTGTTGTTCTCGATCTCATGGGAAAGCTTGAGGGCGAGGCTTGCATTGATGGCGACCGTCAGCGCGGTATAGCTGCGACTGATCACGTTCTCGCGCGTGGCCTCTGCCGAGAACTGCTGCTCGAACTTGGAGGTATCGGACAGCTGCCAGCGGTAGTCCATCGCGCCATAGCCCAGCAGGTAGTTCTCGTGATCCCCTGCCGTGATGTCATCGAAGCGATAGCCCGGCCCGGCCTCGAGGGAGAGGTTGTGCTCGGGGCCATCCAGTATGGTGATGCCTTCACCGACGATGGAGGTGACCTGGTGGTTGTAGCCGGAGAAGCGCTCCTTCTCCCAGCGCAGCAGCCCGAAGGCGTAGTGATCATCGCTGAGGTCATAGCGCTCGCGCTGGCCGACCAGGTACTTGTCGGTTGTGGTCTCGCCACTGCTGGAGACGTGCTTGGCCTCCACACGGAAGGTGTGGGTCCAGGGTTTCAGGTGCCAGGACAGGCTGGTCTTGCCCAACAGGGTCTCGCTGTTCGAGTTGCCCGATAGTTTGGTGAAGCCCAGCTCGGCCTGGCCGCTGAAGGGCTCAGAGTCCTCGCTGGCGGGTGGCGGTGCGTAGAAGAGGTCGTCTGCGACAGCCGTGTCGAGGGGAAGCAGGGCCAGGCACAGAAACGCGGTCCTGCGCAGTGTGGGCAATGGGTGAAGCATGCGAACTCCGGCATGTTTGAGGCATGACATCATCATCGGCAATGTGGCTGCGAGATGACGCTTGCTGAGCGAGGCGGTCTGGTGCGTCATACGGACGCTACCAGTGGATCGCGATACGGGGGAGCCTTGCGAATGCTCAGATGGCAGAAGAGCGACCAGCGGCCGCTCTTCCTTGGGCTCTCCCCCTGCCGATGAGGCTGGCAGGCGAGGTCTGGAGATCAGATCAGAAGATGGCCTCGAAAGTTCCGGTGCCTTCCGAACCGCTTTCCTGCTCCAGCTCCTTGCGGATAGTGCGTTCCTGATAGGGCGGCAGATTATCCTTGCGGAACAGCTCACTGATGCCGCCGGACTGACCGCTGCGCAGGCGCTTGCCGGTGTCCGGATCGATGGTCGCCGTCACGATGTTGTCCGGACGCTCCATGGTGGAGGACGGCATGCCCTTGAGGGCGCCGCGCATGTAGTCGACCCAGATGGGCAGGGCGGCCTGGGCGCCATACTCGGCCAGGGTGTCGTTGGAGTCCTTGCCGACCCATACCGTGGCCACCAGCTTGCTGTTGAAGCCGGAGAACCAGGCATCGCGCTGGTCGTTGGTGGTACCGGTCTTGCCGGCCAGGTCATCACGACCCAGTGCCAGGGCACCACGGCCAGTACCGCGCTTGATGACATCCTGCATCATGTCACGGATCAGATACATGGATTCGGGTGAGGCGACGCGCTCGGCCAGCGGGTATTGGCGACCGTCACGATTGACGGTGACCATGCCCGGCGCACAGTTGGCGCAGGCTACCGGCGGATGCGCTTCATAGTCGGTCTCGTCATCGCCACGCGTGATGGTATCGATGTACCAGGGCTCGACACGGAAGCCGCCATTGGAGAGCACGGCATAGCCGCGTGCCATCTCCAGCGGGGTCAGCGAGGCGCTGCCCAGTGCCAGGGACAGACCATTGGGCAGCTCGTCACGCTGGAAGCCGAGCTTGACCAGGAAGTCGAGCGTCTTGTCGAGGCCGACCGTCTGCAGCAGACGCACGGAGACCAGGTTCAGCGAGCGGTACAGCCCCACGCGGATACGGGTCGGGCCGGTGAACTTGCCGCCGGCATTTTCCGGACGCCACACCTTGCCACCATCCTGAAGCACGACAGGGGCGTTGTTGATGATGGTGGCCGGAGACATGCCGGCCTGTTCGAGCCCGGACAGATAGACGAACGGCTTGAAGATCGAGCCTGCCTGGCGGCGTGCCTGAATCGCGCGGTTGAACTTGCTGGCGGAATAGCTGAAGCCACCTTGCAAGGCGAGGATTGCGCCACTTTCCGGGTCCAGCGAGACGATGGCGGATTGCGCGTCCGGCAGCTGGCCCAGACGGTAGCCGTTGTCCTGCTTGATCACGCGTACCAGATCACCGGCCTTGGCGATCTCGGCGGCCGAGCCCGGCACGCCGCCACGCCATTTAGCGCTCTTGTACTCGCGTGCCCACTTCAGACCGTCCCAGTCGAGGGTCACGGCGGTGGCGTCGGCCAGCAGTACCTTCATCTGCTTGCCGGTGCTTTCCACCACGATGGCGGCCTTCAGCGGGCCGTAATCCGGGGTACGGTCGAGCACTTTCAGCCAGTTCGAGACATCACGGTCGATGCCGGCGATACGCTTCTCGCTCTTCTGGGCCGCCTGCTTGGCGGTTTCCAGCACTTCCGGCGACTTGGAGAGCTCTTCCTCGAGGCCGGCCTGATCGGTCTGGTCCTGGGCTTCCGCCAGGGAGGCTGCGATGTCGGATTCCTCGACCCCGCGCCAACCATGGCGAGTATCGTAGGCGATCAGGCCCTTGATCAGCGCGTCGCGTGCCATTGGTTGCAGCGAGCTGTCCAGCGTCGTGGTGATGCGAACGTTGTCGGTGTAGGCCTTGTCGCCGAAACGATCGACGGCGAAGCTGCGTGCCATTTCCGCGACGTAGGGTGCCTGGACCTCTGGTCTGGAGTAGTGGCGTGCCGCGGTGATCGGTGCCTTGACGGCTTCGTCATAGGCCTGCGGCTCGATGTAACCCAGCTCCTTCATGCGCAGCAGGATCCAGTTGCGACGGATCAACGCGCGCTGCGGGTTGGTCAGCGGGTTGAAGCTCGACGGCGCCTTGGGCAGGCCGGCCAGCATGGCCTGCTCGGCCAGGGTCAGCTCATCCAGTGACTTGTCGTAGTAGGTGCGCGCAGCGGCGGCGATCCCGTAGGCACGATGGCCCAGGAAGATCTTGTTGACGTAGAGCTCCATGATCTCCTGCTTGGAGAGGATCTCTTCCATCTGCAGGGATAGCAGGATCTCGCGAATCTTGCGCGTGAAGGTCTGGTCCAGCGTCAGCAGATAGTTGCGCGCCACCTGCATGGTGATGGTACTGCCACCGGACTGGATGCTGCCGCTGGAGGCCAGTTGCACGGCCGCGCGCGCCAGTCCCTTGGGGTCGATGCCCGGGTGGGAGAAGAAGTTGCTGTCCTCGGCGGCGAGGAGGGCGTCGACGAAGGTCTCGGGAATCTCGTCGTAGGTGACCGGGATGCGGCGCTGGTCACCGTATTCGCCGATCAGCTTGCCATCGCGGGTATAGATGCGCAGCGGCGTCTGCAGCTTGGTATCCTGTAGCTGATGGACGTCGGGCAGGCCTGGCGAGAAGTACAGCGAAGCGCCAACGATGGCCAGAAGTCCCGCGGCACATAGTGATAGCAGCAGCCAGAACACTGGCGAAAATAGTCGTCTCAATAGCTTCATGGGCAAGACAGGGTCCGTGGGTAAGAAAAGCGAGTGGCTGCGCGGGATTGGCAATTCCATTGCTGGGGCATTATAAGTAGCGGGTTCAGATGCGGCCAGCGTTGAACCCTGACTTGCGCGTCTGTTGTGTTATTCTGGGAAACATAATGTAACATCCTGGAATGATAGAGGGTGTCGCGGCAACGTCGTCAGGGAACCGGCGGCCAGCCAGTCTGGCAAGATCGTCATCAGAGCAGGGGAACGCCAATTGCTGGGACTCAAATCCGCCGGCAAGGGACTCATCGGGGTCGATATCACGTCGGCCACGGTGAAGCTCCTGGAGCTGTCCAGGCAAGGAAATCGATACCAGATCGATAGCTATGCGGTGCGTCCACTCAAGGAAGGCGCAGTCGTCGAGCGACGTATACGGGACATGGACGAAGTCGTACTGGCCATCAAGCGCGCGGTCGAGCAGGCACAGCCGCGCTCGAAGCGTGCCGTGGTCGCGGTTCCCGCGAGCGCAGCCATCACCAAGACACTGAGCTTCCCGGCCAATCTCGCCGATGACGAGATCGAACAGCGCATCGCGCTCGAGTCCGAGAAGCACTTTCCCTTTCCGCTGAACGATGTCGCGTTCGACTTCCAGCATCTGGGCGTCAATCCACGCAATCCCGATCAGCAGGACCTGCTGCTGGTGGCGTGTCGCAGCCTGGACGTCGATCAGCTGACCTCGGCACTCTCCCAGGCCGGCCTCGAGCCGGCTGCCGTCGATGTCGAGACCTTCTCCCTCGAGCGCGCCTTCGGCGAGCTGCGTCATCAGTTGCCGCCGACCTATGACAACGAAGAGTGCGTTGCCGTCGTCGATATCGGTGCGACGATGACCGCCTTCCACGTCATCCAGAATGGCCGCATCGTCTACAGTCGCGACGCCGTCTTCGGGGGACGCCAGCTGACGGACGAGATCATGAATCGCTTCGATCTCTCCAATGATGAGGCGGGTCTGGCCAAGAAGCGGGGCGGTCTGCCGGATACCTATGACAGCGAAGTGCTAGGTCCGTTCCGCGAGACGCTCATCCAGCAGATTGCACGTTCGCTGCAGCTCTATTACACCGCCGGCAAGCGTCGTGAGGTGCAGCGTATCCTGCTCGGAGGCGGTACGGCCGCCATCGTCGGGCTGCGTGAAGGCCTGGCGGAACACACCGGGCTTGAAGTGATCATGGCCAACCCCTTCACTCACATGAGCGTCAATCCGCGCGTCGACATCCAGGCGCTGGCGGGCGATGCCCCCGCGATGCTCACGGCCTGCGGTCTTGCGATGAGGAAGCGCTCATGACCATCGAGATCAATCTGCTTTCCTGGCGTGAAGACCGGCGTGAGAAGCGCAGCAAGCGCTTCATGGGCATACTGGCGCTGGCGGCTGTCGTCGGCATCGGTGGCGGCTATGGCATGAGCGAGTATTACCAGAGCCAGCTCGAGGCGCAGCAGCAGCGGCATGCCTTCATCGAGAAGGAAATGGCCCGCCTCAATCGTGACATCAAGGAAGTCGAGGACATCGAGGCGCGCCGTACCCAGATGCTCGACCAGATAGAGCTGATACGCAGTCTGCAATTCTCGCGTCCGGAAACGGTGCGGGTCTTCAATCAGCTGGTGACGTCTCTGGTGGACGGCGCCTGGTATCAGAGCATCAGTCGCAGTGGGCGCCAGCTCAAGGCGAATGGCACGGCGGAAAGCACGCGCCAGGTCTCGGGCCTGATGCGCGCCATTGCCCTGTCGGATTCCTTCGGCACCCCGACGCTCTCCGATGTGCAGAGCAATGACGACGATCAGCGCAGTTTCAATATCATGATTCCGGAGCGCCCGACGGGGTCGGCGCTGAATGCTGCCGATGCGGAAAATGACAAGAAAGGAGGTCGGCGATGAGTTTCATCGATGCTGAAATCCGCCGCCTCAAGTCGACGGATTTTCGTGATCTAGACCTGAAGGAAGCCGGCATCTGGCCGGTCACCCTGCAGGCCGTGCTGGCACTCATCGTGCTGGGCGCCCTGTTCTGGGCGTCCCATTGGTTCCTCGCGGCGCCCAAGGCAGAAAACCTCGAACGTCTGCGCGCCCAGGAAAGTCAGCTGCTGCAACAGTTCGAAAGCAAGGCGTTCAAGGCCGCCAACCTGCCGGCCATGCGCGAGCAGATGGTGGAGCTGGAGTCCCGCATGGGACAGCTGCTGGAGATGCTGCCCACCGACGCGGAAGTCCCGGCGCTGCTGGATGACATCAGCGAGACGGCGATCAACAACCAGCTGGCGGTCGAGTACATTCGTCTGAAGCCGGCGGAGAATCGCAACTTCTACGTCGAACAACCTTTCGATATCAAGGTGCGCGGCGACTATCATCGTATCGCCGCCTTCATTTCCGGTGTCGCGGGGCTTTCCCGCATCGTGACGCTGCATGATTTCGTGCTGACGCCGGTCGCCAACAGTGATGATCTCGAGCTTTCTCTGCTGGCCAAGACCTACAACTATCGTCAGACCCCGGCAACATCAGGAGGCAAGCAATGAGCCTGATGACACGTCGAAATGCCGTGATGGGAAGCATGTTGCTGGTCACTCTGCTGGCGGGTTGTGGAGATCCGCAGCTGGGTGCGCTGGAGGGGGAGCTCGAGTCCTTGAGAGGGCGTCCTTCCGGCAAGGTGCAGGAGCTGCCGCCGCAACCCGAGTATCATCCCGTCACCTATGACATGGCGGATGCGCGCAGTCCTTTCCAGTCACGCCTGCCGGAGCCCGAAGAGGAGCTGACGGCCGTCGACAACGGTGTGCGACCGGACCTCGATCGCCCTCGTGAGCCACTGGAAGCCTGGCCGATGGAGCAGCTCAGCATGGTCGGGACGCTGGATGTCGATGGTGCGCGTTCGGCGTTGATTCTGACGCCGGAGCAGGAAGTCCAGCGTGTGCGGGTCGGCAATCATATGGGCAGCAACTTCGGCAGGATCACTCGTATCGGTGATACGCAGATCGATATGGTGGAAATCGTGCCCAATGGTCAGGGCGGTTGGATAGAGCGGTCTCGCGCCATGGCGCTGAAAGAGCCCGTCTCGACAGGTGGTTGAGATCACTGGCGTTGGCAGTAGCCATATTGTCACGGAAGACGAACGGTCGACCCGCAAGAGTTGGCGACCGACACCATAACGCTTCGATAAGAATAAGGCGCGATCAGCCCGACGGTTGAACGGAGCCACGGCGAGACAGGGGACTAGGGAACATGACGCGATTGCAACGAATGAGTCTGCTGGGGCTGGCGGCAGTCGGTAGCCTGATGGCGAATGTGGCGATGGCTGCGTCGTCGCTGCAGGACCTCAACTTCACCGCCCTCGGGGGCGACCGCATGGAGCTCAAGCTCGACTTCGTCGGCGGAGTGCCGGAGGTCAAGGGCTACCGTATCGAGACGCCGCCGCGCATCACCATCGACCTCCTGGATACCAGCAGTCAGCTCGACAAGCGTCGCTTCGATCTGGGGCTCAGCGGCGTCGACGAGCTGGTGGCGCTGGAGGCCGGCTCGCGCACGCGTCTGGTCATGAAACTCAACCAGTCCAAGCCGTACGTCACGCGCACCGAGGGCAACAGCCTCTACGTCATCATCGGTGAGCAGGGCGGTGCGCCGGGCGCTCAGCCTGCGGCTGCCTCCCAGGCGAGCGCCGCCAACGTGCCGCCTGACAACCGTGCCCTGGAAGTGGCCAGCGAGCCGGCCGTCAGTGGCATCGATTTCCGTCGTGGCACGGATGGTGAAGGTCGCGTCGTGATCAACTTCAACCGCTCCAACGTCGAATCGCGTGTCACCGAGCGCGGGCGCAAGATCTACGTCGATATCAAGGGCGTGAAGCTGCCGCCGGAGATGAATCAGGTGCTGGATGTCGGCGATTTCGCTACGCCGGTGACGCGTATCGATCCGCAGCGTACCCGCGATGGCGTGCGCCTGGTGGTGGACGCCAGTGGCTACTACACCCAGCTTGCCACCCAGGCAGGCAACGAGCTGGTGCTCGAGGTCAAGCCGCTGACGCGTGAAGAGCAGGCGGAGCGCATCAAGGACAAGTTCCCCTACACCGGAAAGAAGATCTCGCTCAACTTCCAGAACATCGAAGTGCGCTCCGTGCTGCAGATCATCGCTGACTTCACGGGGCTCAATCTGGTCGCCAGTGACAACGTCACCGGCAACGTGACCCTGAACCTGAAGGAAGTACCCTGGGATCAGGCGCTGGATCTGGTGCTCAAGTCCAACGGTCTGGCCAGTCGTCGCATGGGCAACGTGCTGATGGTCGCGCCGGCCGAAGAGCTGGCGGCACTCGAGCGCAAGGAGCTTGAGGCGAACCAGCAGGTCAAGGAGCTGGCGCCGATGACCACCGAATACATCCAGGTGCGTTACGCCAAGGCGGCGGACCTGGCGGCGTTGTTGCGTGGTGAGGGGGGTATCGGTCTGCTGTCCGAGCGGGGCCGCGTGATGGTCGATGAGCGCACCAACACCATGCTGATCCAGGATACCCGCGACACGCTCGAGTCCATTCGCGGCACGCTGGAATATCTCGATATTCCGGTGCGTCAGGTGCAGATCGAAGCGCGCATCGTCATCGCGCGCAGCAGTGTCTCCAGCGAGATCGGTGTCAATTGGGGGCTTTCCAACAGCAGCAACGGCAAGTTCGGCCTGGAAGGCGCGTCGACCGGTACGACCAGTGATGGCGGCCTGAGTGTCAATCTCGGCGATGACAGCGATCCGGGAAGCACCTTCAGCTTCGGTTACCTGTCCGGCGATATCCTGCTCGACCTGGAGCTCTCGGCGCTGGAAAGCGAAGGCAAGAGCCAGACCATTTCCCAGCCCAAGATCATCACCGCCAACCAGAAGAAGGCCGTCATCAAGCAGGGTCAGGAAATTCCCTATGAGGAGGCGACCTCCAGCGGTGCGACCAACATCGAGTTCAAGGAAGCGGTGCTGGCGCTGGAAGTGACGCCGCAGATCACACCTGACAACCGCATCATCATGGATCTGTTGATCAACAATGACGATGTCTCCGATGACAGCTTCAATGGCGAACCGGCCATCGATACCAATGAAATCGAGACGCAAGTGCTGGTCAATGACGGCGAAACCGTAGTGCTGGGCGGCATTCTGACCTCTGAGCAGATTCGCAGCGTCTTCAAGACGCCCTTCCTCGGGGACCTGCCGGTGATCGGGAATCTGTTCCGCTATACCGAAGAGTCCAACGAGAAGGTAGAATTGCTGGTATTCATTACTCCGAAGATCATCGAGGACGGCCTGGCGGTGCGCTGATGCATGTGATTCCCAACGTATTCCTTGTCGGCCCCATGGGGGCCGGCAAGAGCACTATCGGCCGCCTGCTGGCGGCCGACTTGCATCGTGAATTTTGCGATAGCGACCATGTGATTGAAGACCGCTGCGGAGCCAGCATCCCGTGGATTTTCGACGTCGAGGGCGAGTCCGGCTTTCGTGAGCGTGAGCAGGCTGTCATCGATGAGCTGACCTCGCTCAGGGAAGTCGTGATGGCCACCGGTGGTGGCGCCATCATGGCGGAGGCCAATCGGCGCGTACTGCGCGAACGCGGCACTGTCGTGTACCTCTACGCGCCTGTCGAACAGCAGCTCAAGCGAGCCGGTCGTGATCGCAATCGTCCGCTGTTGCAGCAGGATGACCCCGGGCGGGTGCTCAAGCGCCTGTTCGAGTTGCGTGACCCGCTTTACCGCGAGACGGCCGATATCATCGTGCGTACCGATCGGCGCAGCCCTCGGGCGGTCACCAACGAGATCCGTCGCCGCATCAAGGCGCTGGCTGATCCGTTGCACGCCCCTGGCTAGTCTCATCAGCGGCTGGTGGCCCTGGCGGGCATCCGTCGCTGTCATCTGTTTGCCCAAGGAGAATTCTGATGTCCCTGGCACCTGCTCATCGTCTTGATGTCGCGCTCGGCGAGCGTAGTTACCCCATTCATATCGGGCCGGGCCTGACCGCACGTGGTGATCTGATTCGTGAGCACCTTGCGGGGCGTCAGGTGATGATCGTCACCAACAGCGTAGTGGCGCCGCTGTATCTGGACGCCTTGAAGGCCTCGTTGGGCGAGGGGCTCGATATCCGCGAGGTCATTCTCGACGACGGTGAACAGACCAAGCACATGGCCAGCATCGGCCTGATCTGGGATGCCCTGCTCGAGGCCGGCTTCAATCGCCGCTGTACCTTGATCGCCCTCGGTGGCGGTGTGATCGGTGACATGACCGGCTTCGCGGCGGCCTGCTATCAGCGGGGTGCGGCTTTCATCCAGGTGCCGACCACGCTGCTGTCGCAGGTGGATTCCTCGGTGGGCGGCAAGACCGGTGTCAACCATCCGCGTGGCAAGAACATGCTGGGCGCCTTCTGGCAGCCGCGTCTGGTGCTGATCGACACTGCAAGCCTCAAGACATTGCCGCAGCGTGAGCTGTCAGCGGGCATGGCCGAGGTCATCAAGTATGGTCTGCTGTGGGATGAAAGCTTCCTGAGCTGGCTGGAAGACAACATGACGGCCCTGATGGCGCTGGACGAGACCCTGCTCGGTGAAGCCATTCGCCGCAGCTGTGCCATCAAGGCGGATGTCGTGGCGCAGGACGAGACCGAGCAGGGCGTGCGTGCGCTGCTCAATCTGGGCCACACCTTCGGGCATGCCATCGAGACGGACCAGGGCTATGGCGTCTGGCTGCACGGTGAAGCCGTCGGCACCGGCATGCTGATGGCGGCTGAGCTTTCGGCGCGCATGGGCTGGCTGTCGAGTGCGGATGTGGAGCGTGTCTCGCACATCATCGCCAAGGCAGGCTTGCCGCTGGCGGCTCCGGAAGACATGGGTGTCGAGGACTTCCTCAAGCACATGCAACTGGACAAGAAGAATGTCGATGGTCGTCTGCGCCTGATCCTGCTTGAGCGCATCGGCCGAGCGGTGATTACCGAAGAGGCGCCAGCCGGCGTGCTGGCCGACATGCTGGAGCACTGGCCACGCAGCTCTCGTTGATACTGACACCGGCTACGAGACTCTGGTCAGCCATCGGCTGGTACATGAGCGCTGCACGACCACACAAGCCGTCACCCTTTGGGTGGCGGCTTTTCTTTTGGCGGGTGTCAGCGCGCCGTGCCGGAGTCATTGGTGGAGCGTGATTCCTGAATTGGTATGCCGTATGCGTAATCGGTATGGGGCAAATCGAATAAAAACGCTGTTTTTTATTTAACCAATACTAAAGTTGCAAGGCGAAATTCATGAGGCATGTCTACCCGCTAAGCGCTTGAGCCTACAGGGTTTTTTGGTTGAAGGTTCTTCTAACCTTCGGTTTTGTCAGGTTTTTTTGGTCGATGGGCGACCTGTGGAGAATTGCGCAGGCGGGAAGCTGGGGGATATGCTCGAGGGAAATCTGGCGTCGTGCAGCGACACTGATGGCGCCACTATCGGCAGGTACAAAAATAAAGATAACCGATAACTATAACCGGGAAAATGCTTGAAAAAAAGCATCTGGACACATGATTTCTCCGTGAGGCACGCCCCATGAACAAAGGTCTCCACCATCCGGGAGAGTTCCGCGACAACTGCGGCTTCGGCCTGATCGCCCATATGGAAGGGCAGGCGAGCCACGAACTGCTGCAGACCGCCATTGAATCCCTGACCTGCATGACCCACCGTGGCGGGATTGCCGCTGACGGCAAGACCGGCGATGGCTGTGGCCTGCTGCTCAAGATGCCGGACGGCTTCATGCGCCAGATCGCTCGAGAAACCCTCGGGCTGGAACTGGGCACTCGTTATGCCGTCGGCACGCTTTTCCTGCCGAATGATGACGCGCGTGAACAGTCCGCGCGTGACGCCTTCGAGTCGGCGCTGAGCGCGCGCAACCTCGAGGTGCTGGGCTGGCGCGACATGCCGGTAGATGACAGCGTGTGCGGCCCGATGGCCCGCGACTGCCTGCCGCGCATCCGTCAGGTCTTCGTCGGTGCCGCCGACGAGCGCACCGATATCGCCTTCAATGTCGATCTGTTCATGGCGCGCCGACATGCCGAGCAGGCGCTGAAGAGTGAAGAGGACTTCTACGTCTGCTCGCTCTCCGGCAAGGTCATCTCCTTCAAGGGTCTGGTGATGCCGGAAGATCTTCCGCGTTTCTACAAGGACCTGGGCGACCCGCGTCTCGAGACCGCGATCTGTGTCTTCCACCAGCGCTTCTCGACCAACACCGCGCCGCGCTGGCCGCTGGCCCAGCCGTTCCGCTTCCTCGCCCACAACGGCGAGATTAATACCATCGAGGCCAACCGCGGCTGGGCCAACGCGCGCAAGGAGAACTTCGTCTCCGAGCAGCTGCCCGAGATCGCCGAGCTGGACGAGATCGTCAACACTGTCGGCTCCGATTCCTCCAGCATGGACAACATGCTGGAAGTCCTGCTGACCGGTGGCATGGATATCTATCGCGCCATCCGCATGATGGTGCCGCCGGCATGGCAGAACGTCGAGCAGATGGACTCCGATCTGCGTGCCTTCTACGAATACAACTCCATGCACATGGAGGCCTGGGACGGCCCGGCGGGCATCGTGCTCACCGACGGTCGCCACGCCGTCTGCATGCTGGACCGCAACGGCTTGCGTCCGGCGCGTTGGGTCATCACGCGCAATGGCTTCATCACTCTGGCCTCCGAGATCGGCACCTACGATTACAAGCCGGAAGATGTCGTCGCCAAGGGGCGCGTCGGGCCGGGGCAGGTGCTGGGCGTCGATACCGAGACCGGTGAAGTGCTGCACACCGATCAGGTCAGTGAGCGCCTGAAGGGCGCGCATCCCTACAAGCGCTGGCTGCGTGAGAACGCCAACTATCTCGAGTCTGCATTGACCGAGCTGGCGCGTTTTCAGCCGATGGATGCCGATCAGCTGGACGTCTACCAGAAGATGTTCCAGGTCAGCTTCGAGGAGCGCGATCAGCTGCTGCGCCCGCTGGCCGAGAGCGGTCAGGAGGCGGTCGGCTCCATGGGCGATGACACGCCGATGGCCGTGCTGTCGCGCCAGAACCGCGTGCTGACCGACTACTTCCGCCAGAAGTTTGCCCAGGTCACCAACCCGCCGATCGATCCGCTGCGTGAAGCGATCGTGATGTCGCTGGAAACCTGCTGTGGCGCCGAGCTCAACATCTTCGACGCGACGCCGGAGCACGCGCATCGCCTGATCCTGACCACGCCGGTGCTGTCACCGCGCAAGTTCAATGCGCTGGTCAATCACGAGGATCCGGCCTTCACCTCCCAGACGCTCAAGCTGCACTACGATCCGGCGCAGGACTCCCTCAAGCAGGCGCTCAAGGGCCTCTGTCAGCAGGCCGAGGAAGCGGCGCGCAATGGCAAGGTGATCCTGGTACTCAGCGACTGTGGCTTGAAGAAGGGACAGCTGCCGATCCACGCCGCACTGGCGACTGGCGCCATCCATCACTACCTTGGCGGGCTGGCACTGCGCCCGCGCGTCAACCTGGTGATCGAGACCGGCTATGCGCGTGATGCGCACCAGATGGCAGTGCTGTTCGGAGTGGGCGCCACGGCGGTCTACCCGTACCTTGCCTATCAGGTGATGGCTGACATGCATCGCACTGGCGAGCTGTCCGGCAATCCGGCGGATGCCCGCGAGAACTATCGCAAGGGCATGCAGAAGGGCCTCTACAAGATCCTGTCCAAGATGGGCATCTCGCACATCGGCTCCTACCGTGGCTCGCAGTTGTTCGAGGCGGTCGGCCTCAACAGTGAAGTCATGGACATGTGCTTCACCGGCATGGCCTCGCGCATTGAAGGCGCCGGCTTTGCCGAGCTGCAGTTCCAGCAGGAGCTACTGGCCCGTGAGGCCTGGCTACCGCGCAAGCGCATCAAGCAGGGCGGGCTGGTCAAGTACGTGCACGGCGGCGAATACCACGCCTACAACCCGGATGTCGTGGTGAAGCTGCAGCAGGCCGTGCAGCAGGGTGACTACGGCAAGTGGAAGGAATTCGCGCGCCTGGTCAACGAGCGCCCGGTGGCGACCATTCGTGACCTGCTGACCCTCAAGCCGGTCGCCGAGCCGCTGCCGATCGAGGAAGTCGAGTCCGTCGAGTCACTGTTGCCGCGCTTCGACAGCGCCGGCATGTCGCTTGGCGCCCTGTCTCCCGAGGCACATGAAGCGCTGGCCCAGGCCATGAACGAGGCCGGTGGGCGCTCCAACTCCGGGGAGGGCGGTGAAGACCCGGCGCGTTACGGCACCGTGCGCTCCTCCAAGATCAAGCAGATCGCCTCCGGTCGCTTCGGCGTCACGCCGGCGTACCTGGTCAATGCCGAGGTACTGCAGATCAAGGTCGCCCAGGGCGCCAAGCCCGGTGAAGGCGGTCAGCTGCCGGGCGGCAAGGTCAACGACCTGATCGCACGTCTGCGCTACGCCGTGCCGGGGGTGACACTGATCTCGCCGCCGCCGCACCACGATATCTATTCCATCGAGGATCTGGCGCAGCTGATCTTCGATCTCAAACAGGTCAATCCGTCGGCGCAGGTTTCGGTCAAGCTGGTTTCCGAGCCGGGGATCGGCACCATCGCCACCGGTGTCGCCAAGGCGTACGCCGACCTGATCACCGTTTCCGGCTATGACGGCGGCACCGCAGCCAGCCCGATCACCTCGATCAAGCATGCCGGTTCCCCGTGGGAACTGGGGCTGCCCGAGGTGCACCAGGCGCTGCGCATCAACCAGCTGCGTCACAAGATTCGCCTGCAGACGGATGGTGGCCTCAAGACCGGTCTGGACGTGGTCAAGGCCGCGATCCTAGGCGCCGAGAGCTTCGGCTTCGGCACCGCGCCGATGGTCGCGCTGGGCTGCAAGTACCTGCGTATCTGCCACCTGAACAACTGTGCCACCGGTGTCGCGACCCAGCACCAGGCGCTGCGCGACGAGCATTTCCGCGGCACCGTCGAGATGGTCAAGCACTACTTCCGCTTCATCGCCGAGGAAGTGCGCGAGCTGATGGCACTGCTGGGCGTGCGTCAGATCACCGACCTGATCGGTCGTACCGATCTGCTCGAAGTGCTGGAAGGCGAGACCAACGCGCAGCGTCGTCTCGATCTCACGCCGTTGCTGGGCAATGACTTCGTGCCCAAGGACGCGCCGCAGTTCTGCCAGGTCAGCCGCAACGAGCCACATGATCCCGGCGCCAAGAACCTCGAGATGCTGGCCGCGATGGAATCGGCGATCGACAGCCGCAGCGGTGGCGAGTTCAGCTTCCATGTCACCAACTGCGATCGCTCGGTGGGCGCGCGCGTCTCGGGCGAAATCGCCAAGCGCTATGGCGAGGCCGGGTTGGCGGGCTCGCCGCTCAAGGTCAGTCTGACCGGTGTGGCAGGCCAGAGCTTCGGTGTCTGGAATGCGCACGGACTCGAGATGCACCTGGAAGGTGACGCCAACGATTACGTCGGCAAGGGCATGAACGGCGGCAAGCTGACCATCGTGCCGCCGCGTGGTTCGCGCTTCGAGAGCCACAAGACCGCCATCATCGGCAACACCTGCCTGTACGGCGCGACCGGTGGCAGGCTGTATGCCGCGGGCACCGCCGGCGAGCGCTTCGGGGTGCGTAACTCAGGTGCGCACGCCGTCATCGAAGGCGCGGGTGACCACTGCTGTGAGTACATGACCGGTGGTCTGGTGTGCGTGCTGGGCGAGACAGGCGTCAACTTCGGTGCGGGCATGACCGGCGGCTTCGCCTACGTGCTGGACGAGAATCGCGACTTCGTCGACAAGTACAACCACGAGCTGGTGGAAATCCACCGCATCAATACCGAAGCCATGGAGGCCTACCGTCGCCATCTGCGCGAAGTCATCGAGGAATATGTGGCCGAGACCGGCTCCGAGCGCGGGCGCGACATCCTGCGTGATTTCCCTGACTTCGTGCGTCACTTCTGGTTGGTCAAGCCGAAGGCAGCAAGCCTCAACGGCCTGCTGGACCAGTCACGGCGTCAGCCGGAGTGATCGCATCCCTCACCCCTGCATGCCTCGGGTGAGGGCCCGCACCGCGACGGTGCCCGGATTTTGAGAGAGGATTCATCATGGCCAATCAGCTCGCCAACGACTTCCAGTTCATCGATGTGGGTCGTCAGGACCCGCAGAAGAAAGATGCTCGCGTGCGTGCCCGCGAGTTCAACGAGATCTATGCCGAGTTCAAGCCGGTAGAAGCCGCCAGCCAGGCGCATCGCTGCCTGGGCTGTGGCAACCCCTACTGTGAGTGGAAGTGCCCGGTACACAACTACATTCCCAACTGGCTGAAGCTGGTCTCCGAGGGCAATATCCTCGAAGCCGCCGAGCTTTCGCACCAGACCAACTCGCTGCCGGAAGTCTGTGGTCGTGTCTGCCCGCAGGACCGTCTCTGCGAGGGCGACTGCACCCTGAATGATGGCTTCGGTGCCGTCACCATCGGCTCGGTGGAGAAATACATCACCGACACCGCCTTCGCGATGGGCTGGCGCCCCGACATGTCCAAGGTCAGCTGGACCGACAAGCGCGTCGCCATCATCGGCGCAGGCCCGGCGGGTCTCGGTGCCGCCGATATCCTGGTGCGCAATGGTGTGCGTCCGGTGATCTATGATCGCCATCCGGAAATCGGCGGTCTGCTGACCTTCGGTATCCCGGAGTTCAAGCTCGAGAAGGGCGTGATGACGCGTCGTCGCGAGATCTTCGAAGAGATGGGCATGGAGTTCCGTCTCAACGTCGAGGTCGGGCGTGATGTGACCTTCGATGCGCTGCTCGAGGAATACGATGCCGTCTTCCTGGGCATGGGCACCTACAACGCCATGAGTGGCGGCTTCCCGGGTGAGGATCTGCCGGGCGTGCACAAGGCGCTCGACTTCCTGATCGCCAACGTCAATCACTGCCTGGGCTTCGAGAAGGACCCGGCGGATTACGTCTCCATGGAAGGCAAGAAGGTCGTGGTGCTCGGCGGTGGTGATACCGCGATGGACTGCAACCGCACCTCCATTCGCCAGGGCGCGGAAAGCGTGACCTGTGCCTACCGTCGTGATGAGGCCAACATGCCGGGTTCACGCCGTGAGGTGACCAATGCTCGCGAAGAGGGCGTCGATTTCCTCTTCAACCGTCAGCCGGTGGCAGTGGTCGGTGATGGCAAGGTCGAGGGCGTCAAGGTCGTGCGTACCCGTCTGGGTGAGCCGGATGCCAATGGCCGTCAGCGTCCGGAAGTGGTGCCGGGGTCTGAAGAGATTCTGCCGGCGGATGCCGTGGTCGTGGCTTTCGGTTTCCAGGCAAGTCCTGCGCCGTGGTTCGCCGACTTCGACATCGCCGTCGATGAGCGTGGTCGCATCGCGACCAGCACCGAGCGTCATGCCTTCCAGACCACCAATGCCAAGGTGTTCGCTGGCGGTGACATGGTGCGCGGCTCCGATCTGGTGGTGACCGCCATCGATGAAGGTCGTCGTGCCGCTGAAGGGATTCTTGATTTCCTGGAAGTGTAAAGGTCGACTCGAGTCACGCATCAGGCCCGCCACGGCGGGCCTGATGCGTGATGGCGGGCGCATCGGATGGCGACGCGAGGTGGGCAGGTGGTGGCATTCAAATTGAGCCGGAGCAGCCTTTCCGCTAGACTGGCGACCCATCCTGATCCGTTCCCCCGGATCTCTCCTACAGCTCACGTTTTCGGCAGGTTTCCATGACACGATTTATCTTCGTGACGGGCGGCGTTGTGTCCTCGCTTGGCAAGGGCATCGCATCCGCTTCGCTGGCGGCTATTCTCGAGGCCCGTGGCCTCAAGGTCACCATCCTCAAGCTGGATCCGTACATCAACGTCGATCCGGGCACCATGAGCCCGTTCCAGCACGGCGAAGTCTTTGTCACCGAAGATGGCGCGGAAACCGACCTCGACCTCGGTCACTACGAGCGTTTCATCCGCTCGCGCATGACCCAGGGCAACAACTTCACCACCGGTCGCGTCTACGAGCACGTGCTGCGCAAGGAGCGCCGCGGTGACTATCTCGGTGGAACGGTGCAGGTCATCCCGCACATCACCGACGAGATCAAGCGTCGCGTGATCGCCGGCGGTGAAGGCTATGACGTCGCACTGGTCGAGATCGGCGGTACCGTGGGTGACATCGAGTCGCTGCCGTTTCTGGAGTCCATCCGTCAGCTGCGTGCGCAGCTGGGTGGCGAGCGTGCACTCTTCATGCACCTGACGCTGGTGCCGTACATCAAGACGGCCGGCGAGACCAAGACCAAGCCGACCCAGCACAGCGTCAAGGAGCTGCGCTCCATCGGTATCCAGCCGGATATCCTGATCTGCCGCAGCGAAGTCGAGATCGAGGAAAGCGAGCGTCGCAAGATCTCGCTGTTCACCAACGTCGAAGAGCGTGCCGTCGTCTCCCTGCAGGATGCCGACACCATCTATCGCATTCCGTTGATGCTCCACGAAGCCGGCCTCGACGAGATCGTCTGTGACAAGTTCCGCCTGGAGGCCAAAGAGGCCGACATGTCCGAGTGGGTCGCGGTGCTCGACGCCAAGCTCAACCCGCTCAAGACCATCAACATCGCGATGGTCGGCAAGTACATGGAGCTGCTCGACGCCTACAAGTCGCTGAACGAGGCGCTGATTCACGCCGGTATCCAGGGGCGTGTGAAGGTCAACGTCGACTTCATCGACTCCGAGGAAATCGAGCGCAACGGCACTGATCGTCTGATTGGCAAGGACGCGGTGCTGGTGCCGGGCGGCTTCGGCGAGCGCGGCGTGGAAGGCAAGATCGCCACTGCGCGCTTCGCGCGTGAGAACAAGGTGCCGTATCTGGGCATCTGCCTGGGCATGCAGGTTGCCGTCATCGAGTTCGCGCGTAATGTGGCGGGCTGGAGCGATGCCAACTCTACCGAGTTCACCCATGACACCCAGCACCCGGTGGTCGGTCTGATCACCGAGTGGCTGACGCCGGAAGGCAAGATCGAGACCCGCGACGCGGCGTCTGATCTGGGCGGTACCATGCGTCTCGGTGGCCAGGCCTGCAGCCTGCTCAACGGCTCCAAGGCACATCAGGCCTATGGCAGCGACGAGATCGTCGAGCGTCACCGTCACCGCTATGAGGTCAACGACCAGTTCGTGCCGGCCCTGGAAGAAGCGGGCTTGATCTTCTCCGGCCGCAGCGTCGACAACTCGCTGGTCGAGATGGTCGAACTGCCGGATCACCCGTGGTTCGTGGCGTGCCAGTTCCACCCGGAATTCACCTCCACGCCGCGTGATGGCCATCCGCTGTTCACCGGGTTCGTGAATGCCGCGCTCAATCACAAGGCGGCGCGTACTCGCGGCGAGTGATAGGGTGTTGAGCGGGCGCCACCCCGGGTGGCGCCCGTAGGTCTTCTCCGCGGTGGCTCAGGCCTTGATGTTCGCCAGAGCATCATCAGGCAGATTGCCGATGGACAACGATTTGATGGACGGTGCAGAGATGAGCAACGAACAACGCGTGATAGATTTTGCGGGTCTGCAAGTCGCCAACGATCGTCCGATGACGCTTTTCGGTGGCATGAACGTGCTCGAATCGCGGGAGCTGGCGCTGGAAGTCGCCGAGCAGTATGTCGAAGTGACGTCGCGCCTGGGCATGCCTTACGTCTTCAAGGCCAGCTTCGACAAGGCCAACCGCAGCTCCATGCACTCCTACCGCGGTCCCGGGATGGAGAAGGGGCTCGAGATCCTGGCCGAGATCAAGTCGCGCTTCGGTGTGCCGATCATCACGGACGTGCATGAGCCGCATCAGGCCGCGGCCGTGGCGGAAGTGGCCGATGTCATCCAGCTGCCGGCCTTCCTGGCGCGTCAGACGGACCTGGTCGTCGCCATGGCGCGCACCGGCGCCGTCATCAACGTCAAGAAGCCGCAGTTCCTCGCGCCGCACGAGATGCGCCATATCGTCGCCAAGTGCGGTGAAGCGGGCAATGATCGGATTCTGCTCTGCGAGCGTGGCTCCAGCTTCGGTTACAACAATCTGGTGGTCGACATGCTCGGCATGGCCGAGATGAAGGATACGGGGCTACCGGTATTGTTTGATGTCACCCACTCGCTGCAGCGCCCGGGTGGACGGGCTGATTCCGCTGGCGGACGTCGTGAGCAGGTCTTCGATCTGGCACGCTCCGGTGTCGCATTGGGGCTGGCAGGCCTGTTCCTCGAGGCGCATCCGGACCCTGACAACGCCAAGTGTGACGGCCCCTGCGCCTTGCCGCTGGACCAGCTCGAACCCTTCCTGCGCCAGCTGCAATCATTGGATGCGCTGGTCAAGGGCTTCGCGCCACTGGATATTCGCTGAACATGACTACTGGCCGTTCACCCCTGTGTGAGCGGCCTTTTTGCACTATGGGCAAGATGCCCGTCGTGGTGTTTCAATCCCCCGTGTAGAGGACGACACAAGATGGCCAATATCGTCGAAATCCGCGCCCTTGAGGTGCTCGATTCCCGTGGTAACCCGACCGTACAGGCCGAGGTCGTGCTGGAAGGTGGCCAACGCGCCAGTGCCTGCGCGCCTTCCGGTGCCTCCACCGGTTCGCGTGAAGCGCTGGAATTGCGTGATGGCGACAAGAGCCGTTATCTGGGCAAGGGCGTGCTGAAGGCAGTCGAAGCCGTCAATGGCGCGATCCGCGAGCGCCTGGTGGGCATGGATGCACTCGACCAGCGCGCGCTGGACGATGCCATGCTGGCGCTGGACGGTACCGAGAACAAGGAATCGCTGGGTGCCAACGCGATTCTCGCAGTCTCTCTGGCGGCTGCCAAGGCGGCAGCGCAGGCCAAGGGTATCGAGCTCTATGCTCACATCGCTGAGCTCTACGGCCAGCCGGGCCAGTACTCCATGCCGGTGCCGATGATGAACATCATCAACGGCGGTGAGCATGCCGACAACAATGTCGACATCCAGGAGTTCATGGTCCAGCCGGTCGGCGCGCCGACCTTCCGTGAAGCACTGCGCACCGGCGCCGAGATCTTCCACGCGCTGAAGAAGGTGCTGCAGGGTCGCGAGCTGAGCACCTCCGTGGGTGATGAAGGTGGCTTTGCACCGAACCTGGCGTCCAACTCCGAAGCACTGGCCGTCATCAAGCAGGCCGTCAGCGATGCGGGCTACACCCTGGGCACCGATGTGACCCTGGCGCTGGATTGCGCGTCTTCCGAGTTCTACAAGGACGGTCAGTACAACCTGTCCGGCGAAGGCAAGAGCTTCGACGCACGTGGTTTCGTCGACTATCTGGCCGGCCTGGCCGCGGAATATCCGATCGTCTCCATCGAAGACGGCATGGACGAGTCCGACTGGGAAGGCTGGAAGATGCTGACCGACGAGCTGGGCGACAAGGTGCAGCTGGTCGGCGACGACCTGTTCGTCACCAACACGCGCATCCTGAGTCGTGGTATCGATGAAGGCATCGGCAACTCCATCCTGATCAAGTTCAACCAGATCGGCTCGCTGTCCGAGACCCTGGATGCGATCAAGATGGCGCAGGCCGCCGGCTTCACCGCGGTCATCTCCCACCGCAGTGGCGAGACCGAAGACACCACCATCGCCGACCTCGCCGTCGGTACCTGTGCTGGCCAGATCAAGACCGGCTCTCTGTGCCGCTCTGACCGTGTCGCCAAGTACAACCGCCTGCTGGTGATCGAGCAGCAGCTGGGTGACGTGGCTTACAACGGCCTGAAAGAGATCAAGGGTCAGTAATCGCCTGTGATATGAGGGGCTCCGGCCCCACAGCATCGCAGGGGTAACTTGCAACGGGGTCGTGCCTTCTGGCACGGCCCCGTTGTGCATTGGAGACGATGATTGAGTGCTATTGAGGGGGATGCAGGAAACAGGCCGCTTTCAGGCACTGAATTCGTGTAAGTCATCTCTTACAAATCTCGCAGGACAATCGAGACACTGACTGCGAGTTGCCTGCGGATTTGAACGTATGTTCTTCTATATGTAGTTGATTTTATTGATTATATTTTACTTGACGGCCCGTTCAGGTATAGCGGGTTAAGAGGTTTGGCTAGTTGCCTCGCCAGCGAATGCTGCCCAGAATGGCTGCATGGACGTGAGGGTGCGGCGGGACACCGCAGTCTCGGCAGGATGCCAACGGGATGATCAGGAAAGACTTGATGGCGAGACAGGATGTTTCGCCTCGCTGAGCAGGACGCTCGGCGAAAAAAGGACCTGACATGGACGTCGGTAGCAGTGAGCTGCATATCCTCGCTTGAAGGAGTCAGGCGAGAGATGCCAGGGAAGCAAGGATAGCGGGCATGACACCGGAGTGTGTCAGGATCAGGATGATCCGTCGGCGATGGGAAGCGCCACACAGGCAGGAAGCACGATAACGACACGGAGTGTCGGAGAGCTCCAGGCTCTGATATGCAGTCAGGAAGCTTGCCCTTCACAGGAAGTGACGGATGACGGGACATCATCCGCGTCAGGAATGATGGGGCAGACAGCGGCAGCATCAAGTGGCTGGAAGCCACGACAAGGATGGTCGGACAAGGAATGTCGTGAGGCTGTCAGCTGCATAGGTAGGGAGCGGTACAGGCAGGACGCCGGGCAATGCATGGGCAGGACAGCAGGACAGGCAAATATCTGCACTAACGGGCATTGCGGTGGGACAGCTGCGCAAGCAGTGCTGCAATGCCCGCCACGCGTGACGGTGCGCCCCGAATGACAGGATGTCGTGAAGGGCAGGGACAGCACTCAGGAGTGCGATCCAGGATGGATCGACAGGAACACGCTTGGAGCGGGCGACCTTACGGGGTCGCCCTTTTTTATGCCCGTATGCCAGGGACTGAGCTCCTGGTACGAGCCCTTGGTACGAGCTCCTGGCACGAGCTTGGGGCACCGACTTCAGGCATCAGATACAGAAACGGCAGCGGCTCCCGGGGGGAATCGCTACCGTTTCTGTCATGAGAGCCGAGCTTGCCCGGTCAGGGCGGGCAAGCCGCTTGCCGCGCGAGATGCGGGTGACTTGAGGGGCTTACTGCTCCAGATACTCAAGCTTGCCATCGACACCATCCCACTTCTCGGCGTCTTCCATGGCGTCCTTCTTCTCGCTGATGTTCGGCCAGACTTCGGCCAGGTCGGCATTCAGCTCGATGAATTCCTTCTGGTTCTCCGGCACTTCATCTTCGGAGAAGATGGCTTCGGCGGGGCATTCAGGCTCACACAGCGCGCAGTCAATGCACTCATCCGGGTTGATCACCAGGAAGTTCGGGCCTTCGTAGAAGCAATCCACCGGGCAGACTTCCACGCAGTCGGTGTATTTGCAGCGAATGCAGTTCTCGGTGACGATGAATGCCATGCAGGTCTCCTGACGCGGATTGGCGTCTCTCTCGTAGGTCGTGGTCCAGGCGCCCACCATGTGTCGTCTCGGCGACATCATGGTCTTCAGGTTATAAGCGGCGCAGATGTTATAAGGCGTTATTCTAGTGGCGCTCTGCCGCCCCCGCAATCAGCAGGGGCGGATCGTTTTGGAATGGTGCTATGCCCGAAGGTTGCTGTCGAGTCTTGCCGCTCATTCTCGGGCCTTGCCACTCATTCTCGAGCCAGGCGCGTCAACGCTGGCTCGGTGTGACGGCGCTCAGCGCTGACGGTGCCATTCGTAGATCAGCTCCAGCGCTCGCTTGGGGCTCAGATCATCCGGGTCCAGGCCATTGAGGGCTTCGACGACCGGATGCGGCGGTGCCGCGAACAGGTCATTCTGTTGCGGTACCGGCTGCCCCAGCGCATCCTCGCGCGCCACCTGCGGACGATCGACTTCCTGCTGCTCCAGACTGGTCAGCTTCTCGCGTGCCCGCAGGATGACGCTCTGCGGGACACCGGCCAGCTGGGCCACCTGCAGGCCATAGCTCTGGCTGGCAGGGCCTTCCTCGACGCGGTGCATGAAGACGATGCCATCGCCATGTTCTGCGGCCGTCAGGTGCACGTTGGCGACGGCATCGGCATGCTCGGGCAGCGCCGTCATCTCGAAGTAATGGGTCGCGAACAGGGTGAAGGCACGCGTGCGCGCCAGATGCTCGGCGCTGGCCCATGCCAGTGACAGACCATCGAAGGTCGAGGTGCCACGGCCGATCTCATCCATCAACACCAGGCTCTCGTCAGTGGCGTTGTGCAGGATGCTGGCGGTCTCGGTCATCTCGACCATGAAGGTCGAGCGGCCGCCGGCCAGGTCATCCGAGGAGCCGATGCGCGTGAAGATGCGATCCAGCGGGCCGATGGATGCGCGGGACGCCGGCACGAAGCTGCCAGTATGCGCGAGCAGGGCAATCAGTGCCGTCTGGCGCATGTAGGTGGACTTACCGCCCATGTTGGGGCCGGTGATCACCAGCATGCGCCGCGTATCATCGAAGCGCACATCGTTGGGCACGAAGGGATGATCGCTGACATGTTCGACCACCGGGTGGCGTCCGCCTTCGATATCGATGCCCGGGGTCTCGCTGAGTTCTGGGCGCACGAAATCAAGAGCAGCGGCGCGATCGGCGAAGGCGGTCAGCACATCCAGTGACGCCAGCGCACGGGCCGTCTGCTGCAGGCCATCCAGTTCGGTATTCAGGTCATCCAGCAGGTGCTCATACAGCAGCTTCTCGCGCGCCAGTGACTTGGACTTGGCGGACAGCGCCTTGTCCTCGAATTCCTTGAGCTCGGGGATGATGAAGCGCTCGGCATTCTTGAGTGTCTGGCGACGGATGTATTCCGGCGGGGCCTCGGCCGATTGCGAGCGCGGCAGCTCGATGAAGTAGCCATGCACGCGGTTGTAGCCGACCTTGAGGTTGCTCAGGCCGGTGCGCTCGCGCTCGCGGGTCTCGAGTGCGACCAGGTACTGGCCGGCGTTCTCGGACAGGCCGCGATACTCGTCCAGCTCATCGTCGTAGCCATCGGCGATCACACCACCATCGCGCAGCACTACCGGCGGATTCTCGACCAGCGCCTCGCTGAGCATCGCGGAAAGTGCCGGGAACAGGCGGATGGCATCGCGCAGGTCATCGATGGCGCTGCCTTTCTCGACGCTGGCGAGTACGGCGCGCAGCTCGGGCAGGGTGTTGAGGCCATCGCGCAGGCGTGCCATGTCACGAGGGCGTGCGCTGCGCAGTGCGACACGGGCGAGTATGCGTTCCACATCGCCGATGCGCTTGAGCAGGCCTTGCAGCTCGAAGGGATAGTCGCCATCCAGCAGACGTTGCACCGCCGCCTGGCGCTGGCCGATCTGGAGTTGATCGCGCAGCGGGCGGTTGAGCCAGCGCTTGAGCAGGCGCGAGCCCATCGCGGTCGCGGTGACGTCCAGCACGCTGGCCAGCGTGTTGTCGCTGGTGCCGCCCAGGTTGGTATCGATCTCGAGGTTGCGACGGCTGGCGGCATCGATCACCACCGAGTCATCGCGGCTCTCGACGGCCAGCGCGGTCACGTGGGGCAGGCCGGTGCGCTGGGTGTCGCGAGCATAGTCGAGCAGAGCACCGGCTGCCGTGACGGCGCGCGTCAGGTGGCTGCAACCGAAGCCGTTGAGGTCCTGGACGCCGAATTGATCGCACAGCAGACGCAAGGCAGTTTCGTGATCGAAGTGCCAATCGCTCTGGCGGGTCAGGCCCGGGCGCGAGGACAGGCTGGCGGGGAGAGTACGGCTTTCACCGACCATGACCTCTGCAGGCGAAAGGCGCTGGATCTCGGCCAGCAGCTCATCATCACCATTGACCTCGAGCACGCTGAAGCGACCGGAGGAGAGTTCGAGAGCGGCCAGGCCCCAGGTCTCGCCGTCACGGTGCAGCGCCACCAGCAGGTTGTCGCGGCTGGCATCCAGCAGCGCCTCATCATGCAGCGTTCCCGGGGTGACGATACGCACGACCTTGCGCTCGACGGGCCCCTTGCTGGTCGCCGGGTCACCGATCTGCTCGCAGATGGCCACCGATTCGCCCATCTTGACCAGGCGTGCCAGATAGCCTTCGGCGCTGTGGTAGGGCACCCCTGCCATGGGGATCGGTGAGCCACCGGAGCTGCCGCGCGCCGTCAAGGTGATATCGAGCAGTTGTGCTGCGCGCTTGGCGTCCTCATGAAACAGTTCATAGAAGTCGCCCATGCGATAGAACAGCAGCACGCCGGGGTGCTCGCGTTTGATCTTCATGTACTGCGTCATCATCGGCGTCATCTGGGGCGCGCTGTTCTTGGCCATGGCCATGGACTTCCTTGACTGCACTGCAATGGGAAAAAGCACACATGCGAGAGCACGGCATGCGGGATGCGCGATATTCTACGGACTGGCGCGGCCGGCTCCAATGCCTGTGATGTCTCATGCTCGCTGCCCTTTTCACCCGATGACCTCCACAAGGAGAAAGTTCGTGAGTCAATTGACCGGTACGGCCCCTGAGGCTGCGTGCGCGAATACCCTGGCTGAGCAGTTGCAGGCATTGGCGGTCGCGCGCGGCGTGCGCGTCACCACCGCCGAGTCGTGCACCGGAGGCGGGGTGAGTGCCGCGATCACGGCGATTGCCGGCAGCTCCCGCTATTTCGATGCGGGCTACGTGACCTATTCCAATGCCACCAAGCAGCGCCTGCTGGGAGTCAGTGAGGCATCGCTTGAAACCTTCGGTGCCGTCTCCGAGGCGGTCGTCTGCGAGATGGTGCGCGGTGCCTGTCGCGAAAGTGGCGCTGAGCTGGGGGTGGCGATCAGCGGTGTGGCCGGCCCCGGCGGGGGAAGTGACGAGAAGCCCGTCGGCACCGTGTGGCTGGCGTGGGGGAGCGAGGCGCGCCAGCAGGCACGCTGCTGTCACTTTTCCGGCGACCGGCAGGCCGTGCGCGACGCCGCCGTGCGGGAGGCGCTGCAGGGCTTGATCGAGCGCGTGGAGGCCTTGCAGATCGGTACCGAAGACTCGTGAGCCCGATGCAAGCCCCGCGTTGAGGGTGCTGCCTGAAAAAGCGCATCACCGGACTGGCAGAGTGACGCAACTTGCGGCATTATACTGTCCATGTATACAGGGTTTTGCCACGACACCTCAGCCGCTAGTCTGACGGTGTCTGCTCAGCTCTCAGTGACAGAATTCTCTATTCCAGGTGGCAGCCCGTGTGGCTCCGCCGTTCGACAGGAGGCCACATGGCAAAGGACGACAATCGTACCAAGGCGCTGAACGCGGCGCTGTCCCAGATCGAGCGCCAGTTCGGCAAGGGCGCCGTCATGCGCATGGGCGATGCCCCGCGTGTGGCCATCCCGTCGGTTTCCACCGGTTCTCTGGGGCTGGATATCGCACTCGGCATCGGCGGCCTGCCCTTCGGACGCGTGGTCGAGATCTACGGTCCGGAATCCTCGGGCAAGACGACACTGACCCTCTCGGTCATCGCCCAGGCGCAGAAGCAGGGCAAGGTCTGTGCCTTCATCGATGCCGAGCACGCGCTGGATCCGTCCTACGCCGAGAAGCTGGGCGTCAATCTGGACGAGATGCTGGTCTCCCAGCCGGACACCGGTGAGCAGGCGCTCGAGATCGTCGACATGCTGGTACGCTCCGGCGGCGTTGACGTCATCATCGTCGACTCCGTGGCAGCACTGACGCCGCGTGCCGAGATCGAAGGCGAGATGGGCGACTCACACGTCGGCCTGCAGGCGCGTCTGATGTCCCAGGCACTGCGCAAGGTGACCGGTCACATCAAGAACGCCAACTGCATGGTGGTGTTCATCAACCAGATCCGCATGAAGATCGGCGTGATGTTCGGCAGCCCCGAAACCACGACTGGCGGTAACGCACTGAAGTTCTACTCCAGTGTACGTCTGGATATCCGTCGTACCGGTTCCGTGAAGTCCGGTGATGAAGTCACCGGTAACGAGACCCGCGTCAAGGTCGTCAAGAACAAGGTCGCGCCGCCGTTCCGTCAGGCCGAGTTCCAGATTCTCTACGGCAAGGGCATCTATCACGCCGGTGAGGTGATCGACCTGGGCGTGCAGTGTGGACTGGTCGGCAAGTCAGGCGCCTGGTACAGCTATCAGGGCAGCAAGATCGGTCAGGGCAAGGCCAACTCCGCCCAGTACCTGGAAGACAATCCCGCCATCATGGAGGAGATTGAAGCCCAGATCCGTGCCCAGTTGCTGGCAGCACCGGAAGCCAAGGAAGAGCCGAAAGAGACCGCGGCCGCCGAGAGTGAAGACGACCTGGATATCGATCTCGATTGAGGCTCGTCCCGAAGAAAGAGCAAGAGCGCCAGCCGCCAGGCTGGCGTCATCGCACCGTATCGTTTCCGGCTCGGTGAGATGACCCCAAGGCGCCCGCCCCGATGACTCGGAGGCGGGCGCCTTGCGTTCACGTCCATCGATGTCCTTCTGCTCAACTCCGGGAGCATGACCATGCACGATGACAGCGCTGAAATGAGTGGGCCTGAGTATCAACCGCTCGACTCAGGCGCGATGACGCCGAAACGGCGTGCACGCAATGATGCCATCGCGCGTCTGGCACGCCGCGAACATAGTCGCCGCGAGCTGCACGACTATCTCAAGGAGCGCGACTACCTGCGGGCGGTCAGCGATGACGAGTTAGCAGAGCGGCAAGCCGCGGGCGAGGAGGGTGCACAGGCGGCCTTGAGTCGCGATGAGGTCGAGCTGCTGATCGAGGAGGTGCTGGAGCGCATGGTCGAGGAGGGCCTGCAATCCGATGAGCGCTTTGCCGCCAGCTTCCTGCGGACGCGCGTCCTGCGCGGACAGGGACCGAGGCGTATCCAGCAGGAGCTGCGCCAGCGTGGTATCGATAGCGAGACGCTCAATGCCGTGATGCGTGCCGCCAGTGACCCGACGCCGGATGCCTTCGGTCATGTCGATGCGGTGGATTTCTTCGAACTGGCGCGCGAGACGCTGGCCAGGCGCTTCTCCGGCCCCGGCGAGGGGCACAAGGAGCGCGCACGGCGCGAACGCTTTCTGCTCCAGCGCGGCTTCGACTATGAGCAGCTGCGCTATGCCATGGAGTCCGCCTGGAGTGATGAGGGGGAATAAGGCTAGCGGGTGGCTGTTTGGCTCTCATGACGCGCAAACCGGCGCTTCAAGACATTTCCCCCCCTTTAGCTTGCGCGAACAGGCGTTATACTAGGTCGTCTTGCGACGGCACGGGGCAGGCGCCTTCTTTCATGCTTTTCATTGCACCTCCATGCATACCCACATGGATGAACATGCAGAAACCATGCGGAAGTCATGCAGAAGACCCCCGGAGCGTCTTTACGCACATCGCTACGGAACCTCTATGAAAAGCGCAGAAATCAGAAACGCCTTCCTGACCTATTTCGAGAAGCAGGGCCATACCATCGTTCCCACCAGCTCCCTGGTGCCGAACAACGACCCGACCCTGCTGTTCACCAACGCCGGCATGGTGCCCTTCAAGGATGTCTTCCTGGGCCGTGATCCGCGTGGCTACAGCCGTGCGACCTCCGCGCAGCGCTGCGTGCGCGCCGGTGGCAAGCACAATGACCTGGACAACGTCGGCTATACCGCCCGCCACCACACCTTCTTCGAGATGCTGGGCAACTTCAGCTTCGGCGACTACTTCAAGCGCGAAGCCATCCAGTTCGCCTGGAAGTTTCTGACCGAAGAACTCGGCCTGCCGAAGGAGAAGCTGTGGGTCACCGTGCACGTCAGCGATGACGAAGCCCGTGACATCTGGTTCAACGAGGTCGGCATCGATCAGAACCGCTTCTCGCGTCTCGACGAGGACAACTTCTGGCAGATGGGCGACACCGGTCCGTGTGGTCCGTCCTCCGAGATCTTCTATGACCACGGCGAAGATGTCGCCGGTGGCCCGCCGGGCAGCCCGGACGAAGATGGCGATCGCTACATCGAGATCTGGAACCTGGTCTTCATGCAGTTCGACCGTGACGCCGAGGGCACGCTGCACCCGCTGCCCAAGCCGTCCATCGATACCGGCATGGGTCTGGAGCGTGTCGCGGCCGTGATGCAGGGCGTGCACTCCAACTACGAGATCGACCTGTTCCAGAATCTGTTGGCCGCCGCGGCCGAGATCATCGGTCACGACAACATCGCCACGCCGTCACTGCGTGTAGTGGCTGACCACATCCGCTCGTGCGCCTTCCTGATCGCCGATGGCGTGCTGCCGTCCAACGAAGGCCGTGGCTACGTGCTGCGTCGCATCATCCGTCGCGCCGTGCGTCATGGTCACAAGCTGGGCGCGCGTGGCAGCTTCTTCTACAAGCTGGTCGCGGCTCTCGACAGCGAGATGGGCGATGCCTATCCGGAACTGCGCGCTGCCCGCGAGCAGATCGAGCGTGTGCTGCTCAAGGAAGAAGAGCAGTTCGCGCGTACGCTGGAACATGGCATGAAGCTTCTGGAAGAAGCCATCGCTGGTCTCGAGGGCAATACCCTCGACGGCGAGACCATCTTCAAGCTCTACGACACCTACGGCTTCCCGTATGACCTGACCGCTGACATCTGCCGTGAGCGCGAGCTGATCCTCGATGAGGCAGGCTTCCAGGCGGCCCTGGAAGCACAGCGTGATCGCGCCCGTGCCGCCAGCAACTTCGGCGGCGACTACTCCGCCAATCTGGTGCTGGAGGGCGAGACCGTCTTCACCGGTTACGACCAGCTGGAAGGGGAAGCCACCGTCACCTCGCTGTTCGACGCCGAAGGCAATGCCGTCGAGCAGCTCGAGGTAGACACCAAGGGCATCGTGGTGCTTGATACCACCCCGTTCTACGGCGAGTCAGGCGGTCAGGCCGGCGACACCGGTTATCTGCATCTGGATGGCGGCCGCTTCCAGGTCAGCGATACCCAGAAGCAGACCGGCCATCATCTGCACCACGGTGTGCTGATCGAGGGCGCTCTCAAGGTCGGTGACAAGGTGCGTCCGCAGGTCGATGCCGAGCTGCGTGCGGCTTCCGTGCGCAACCACTCAGCCACGCACCTGCTGCACGAAGCGCTGCGACTGGTGCTGGGCGAGCACGTTCAGCAGAAGGGCTCGCTGGTCACGGCCGAGCGTCTGCGCTTCGACTTCAGCCACTTTGAGGCGATGACGGCCGAGCAGCTGTCCGAAGTCGAGCGCATCGTCAACGCGCAGATCCTGGCCAACGCCGAGACCACCATCGAGTTCATGAGTCTCGATGAGGCCAAGGCGCGCGGCGCAGCGGCCCTCTTCGATGCCAAGTATGGTGAGGAAGTTCGCGTGCTGACCATCGGTCAGGATGCCTTCTCCATCGAGCTGTGCGGCGGGACTCACGTCAAGCGCAGCGGCGACATCGGCCAGATGCATATTCTCGCCGAGACAGGCATCGCGTCCGGCGTGCGTCGTATCGAGGCCATCACCGGTCGCGCCGCGCGTGACTTCCTGCTCGCGCAGGAAGCGACTCTTGCTCGCCTCGGTGAGCGCCTCAAGGCCAAGCCGGAGCAGGTCGAGGAGCGCGTCAGCAGCCTGCTGGAGCGCAATCGCGGCCTCGAGAAGGAGCTTGAGCGCCTCAAGGCCAAGCTGGCGTCCGCTTCGGCCAGCGACATGCTCAGTGACATCGCGAATGTCCAGGGCATCAAGGTGCTGGCCAAGCAGGTCGAAGGCGTCTCCGGCAAGGAGCTGCGCGGCCTGATGGATGACCTCAAGTCCAAACTCGGCTCCGGCATTCTGGTGCTCGGCGTCGCGGACGGTGACAAGGTCAGCCTGATCGCCGGTGTCACCGACGACCTGACCTCGCGCGTCAAGGCGGGGGATCTGGTGCGCCACGTGGCTGAGCAGGTCGGCGGCAAGGGTGGTGGTCGTGCTGACATGGCCCAGGCCGGTGGCAGTGACGCCGCTTCGCTTCCGGGCGCACTGGCCGGTGTGCCATCATGGGTAGACGCCCAGCTGGGCTGACAGTACAAGATGAAGGCCGGGCTCCTCTTGAGGAGACCCGGCCTCTTTTTGGGCTCACATGAGCTTCATGTGGGGACAACGCAAACGGACACGGATAACGGAAACGCACATGGCGCTATACGTTCAGAAGTTCGGAGGCACTTCGGTCGGCTCGGTGGAGCGGATCAAGGCCGTCGCCGAGAAGGTCAAGCGATTCCGCGATGAGGGCCATCAGATTGTCGTGGTCGTCTCTGCCATGAGTGGCGAGACCAACCGACTGATCGGTCTCGCCAGCGAGATCAATGATGACCCGACACCGCGCGAGATGGACATGCTGGTCTCCACCGGCGAGCAGGTCACCATTTCCCTGCTGGCCATGGCGCTGCAGAAGATCGGCGTCGACGCGACCTCCTACACAGGGGCGCAGGTGGGCATCCGCACCGATAGCGCGCACACCAAGGCGCGTATCCAGCACATCGATACCGATGACCTGCGTGAAGACCTCGACGATGGCAAGGTGGTCGTGGTGGCAGGCTTCCAGGGTGTCGATGAAGAGGGCAACATCACGACGCTGGGTCGTGGTGGCTCTGACACTACCGGTGTCGCCCTGGCTGCCGCACTGAAGGCGGATGAGTGCCAGATCTACACCGATGTCGATGGTGTCTATACCACTGACCCGCGCGTGTGCTCCAAGGCACGTCGTCTGGAAACGGTGACCGTCGAGGAAATGCTGGAAATGGCGAGCCTGGGCTCCAAGATCCTGCAGATCCGTTCGGTGGAATTCGCCGGCAAGTACAATGTTCCCCTGCGTGTGCTGTCTTCCTTCGAGGATGGCCCGGGTACCCTGATCGTCGCTGAGGAAGAAGACAACATGGAAGAACCGCTGATCTCCGGCATCGCCTTCAATGTCAACGAAGCCAAGCTGACTCTGCTCAACACGCCGGATATCCCGGGTGTCGCTTCCAAGATTCTGGGCCCGATCGCCGATTCCAACATCGAAATCGACATGATCGTCCAGAACGTCTCTCCGGACGGCAATACCACTGACTTCTCCTTCACCGTCGCCAAGACCGACTTCAAGGCGACCCAGCGCATCCTGACCGAGACGGTGATTCCGTCCGTCGGTGGTGGTGAGATGCGCGGTGATGACAACATCGCCAAGGTCTCGCTGGTCGGTGTCGGCATGCGTTCTCACGCCGGTGTCGCCTCCAAGATGTTCCGCGTCCTGGCGGAAGAAGGCATCAATATCCGCATGGTCTCCACTTCAGAGATCAAGATTTCCGTCCTGATCGACGAGAAATTCATGGAGCTGGCGGTTCGCTCCCTGCATACCGCTTTCGGGCTGGATGCAGAAGCGATCAGTGACGAGACTGCCTGAGTACCACCACGGAGCATGCAGCAAGGAAGTCGTAAAGACACCGACAATCAATGACTTGCTCAAGTCGTGAAGCGTCGGTGCCCAGGCTGGGGACATTGGTCTGGCTGACGTGCGGCACCTGAAGTCGATAGCGCCCGATGTATTTTCTGTCATTCTTCGGAATGTCAGTCTGTGCATCGGGCGCTTTCATTCAACGTGTCTATCGGGTGTGATGAAGGTATGGCATTGGCCGTCGGAGCATGCATAGCGCATAATTCGAGCTTCATGCATCAGGGTGGTCGACTTGTCCCGGTCGATTGCCGCCTCCACATCCCGTTGAAGTCCCAGCTGTTTTGAATTTCTGACAAGGAGATAAGTCATGCTCATCCTGACCCGTAGAGTGGGTGAAACTCTGATGATCGGAGACGACATCACTGTCACCGTTCTCGGAGTGAAAGGTAATCAGGTGCGTATCGGTGTGAACGCGCCCAAGGACGTTGCCGTCCATCGAGAAGAGATCTATCAGCGCATCCAGCGTGAGAAAGAAGACAACGGCGATGCCATCGCCTGACGGCATGCTGCGCCTGCACGTCGCACGACCCTGCACGACCCGATGAACGCCAGCCATTGTCCCCATGGCTGGCGTTCGCGTGTGTGGGTCTGGCGCAGGCGAGGGCAGCCCGCCTACCCCATGAACAACGACGTACTTGCTTCCATGAGCAGCGGCTCATGCGGGGTGATGAGAGGGTGGCTTGTTCAAGTCTGTGTTCCGTAAGGGAAAAATTTGGCTTTTTTCTCAAAAAGGGGGAGACAAGCCGATTCTGGTTCGGTAATATGCCCGCTCCCTCGAACGAGACGCGACGACAGGCTAGCCATCGTCATGTTCTGGTTCATGCGGGGAGATTGCTTGGGGGCGCGCAGCCTCGAGCCTGTCGTCGAGTGGTGATGAGATGTTCAGCATCGAAGCCAAAAAATCGACACAGGGGCTGGACAAAGCCCAATCAAATGAGTAAGATATGCGCCGTACCTGATGAGGAGAGGTGGCCGAGTGGCTGAAGGCGCTCCCCTGCTAAGGGAGTATAGGGTTTATAGCCCTATCGAGGGTTCGAATCCCTCTCTCTCCGCCATTAGGTACAAATGCAGTAAGATGCGCCCTTAGCTCAGCTGGATAGAGTACCTGACTACGAATCAGGCGGTCGGAGGTTCGAATCCTCCAGGGCGCGCCACTGCAACGCAAGACATGAAGTTGGCAAGACGCAGTACTCGTACGATAAAGTCCTGAAGTCATTTGAAATGCTCAGGCCACAGATTTCAAGGTTTATGCGCCCTTAGCTCAGCTGGATAGAGTACCTGACTACGAATCAGGCGGTCGGAGGTTCGAATCCTCCAGGGCGCGCCAATTGAAAAACCCGCTTCACTGAAGCGGGTTTTTCTTCGTCTGAAGAAAAGTCAGGCAATGAAAGAAGCCAGGCTTTGAGGCCAGGTTCTGAAACAAGGCTCTGAAACAAGGCTCTGAAGCAAGTCTCTGAGGCAAGGTCAGCACCGAGTGATCGCCCCCTGCACGGCCCCGATCCCCGCATTGCTGATGAGCTGAGTGTTCTACCGCTTTCCTTGACTGTGATGTCACGCCTTCGGGCGGACGATCGCCAGGGCGCCCTTTTCGCGAGGGGCGCCCTTTTTTTGGTTCGCTGATCGGGACAGCGAGCGGATCGGGTGTTGGCCGGTGCTGATGTTCAGGTTTCGGTTCCAGTTCAGGCTCCAGTTCAGGCTCAGGCCGGGGTGGTCACGGCTTCCGCTTCCGATGCTTGGGACGATTCCGATGCCTGAGCCGGTTCCGGCATGCGAGTCACTGAGGTGAGAAGACTCGGTGCCAATCCCAGCCCAGTGTCGGCCACCAGTCCGGTGAAGAACTCAGCGCGCCCCTTGTGGCGTTTGATGGCCTGGAAGCGGTTCTCGGCTTCTGCGTTGCCGCTCTGGCGCATCATGTTCATCCACTGCTTGAGCAGAGGCACCATTACCTTGTCGGGGAGGTGGGCGCAGCGTTCAGCGTGAGAGAGCAGCACCTGCGCACGCTGTGTCCAGTCCGTCTCGGGCAGCAGTTCGCCGGTCGCCTGCCAATGCTTGATGCGCGCTGCCAGGAAGGGGTCGGCCAAGGCGGCACGCCCCAGCATGACATCGCGACAACCTGACAGGGAGCGCGCCCGCCAGTAGCAGTGCATGTCCCAGATATCGCCATTGGCGATCACTGGAATGGAAAGCTCGGAGGTGATCTTGCCGATCCATTCCCAGTGCGCCGGTGGGCGATAGCCTTCCTGTTTGGTGCGCCCATGCACCACCAGCTGAGTCGCGCCGCCTGCCTCGGCCGCCTGAGCGCAGGCCAGCGCCAGGCGCCGATCATTGAAGCCGAGACGAATCTTGGCGGTGACCGGTACGCCCGTGCCCTCGAGTGCCTTGCGCACGCCCTCCACCGCGCGGAAGACGCGTTCCGGCGAGCGCAGCAGCGCCGCGCCGCCATCATGTCGGTTGACGGTCTTGGCCGGGCAGCCGAAATTGATATCGACGCTTGGGGCACCCAGGCGCGCCGCGACCCGGGCATTGATGCCCAGTGCCTCGGGGTCGGCTCCCAGCAGCTGCAGGGCGACCGGGGTCTCGTGTCGTGTTCGTGCCGTCTGTATCGGGGAGGCGTCGAGCAGCTCCGGACAGATGCGCTTGAAGACGCGCGGCGGTAACTTGACGTGGGTCACGCGCACGAATTCCGTCACGCACCAGTCGTAGCCGCCAAGGCCGGTGAGACATTCGCGCGTGATGTCATCTATCACGCCTTCCATCGGCGCGATGCCGATGCGGCCGGCCCGCGCGAGGGCCTGTGGGGTCAACGATGGTGTCATTGCAATTGCCGTGGAATCAGGCACTTTAGAGCGACCAACAAGCATTGAATGCAGCTGCATGGGCATACCGACAGAGGCTATCGGCGGCGGAGCCTATCCGTCGTGCCGTGTCCGGCGTGACCGAAGACATTGGCGTTCAGCGCAGGCGCTGCGCCGTAGTGCGGCTCGATAACGAGAAAGACTCGAGGACACTGGCATGCAAGAGAATGATCTGCTCGGTGAAGGCTTGAACCTGATGGTGTTCGGGATGGGGTTCGTGTTCGTGTTTCTAAGTCTGCTGGTGGTCGCCATGATGGCGATGGCCAAGCTGGTGGATCGCTTCGCGCCCGCACCAGCGCCCGCAGCGCCAGGTGTTGCGCGGGCGCCGGCTTCCCCGGCCCCTGCGGCAGAGGACGACAGCGAACTGACGGCCGTCATGGCCGCGGCGATTCATCGCTTCCGGCAGGACCAGCACCGGCACTGACGCTTTCGCGGCTTCGCCGATAGCGTCTGACCACTGCCAAGAATAGCAGGCGGCGATTCTATCACGAGCAGTACGGTGGGTAGACCTCCCCCCGAGTGCAATATTCTGTGCTTCAGGCTGACGCAACAGGCTGCCTGCAGCGCGCGCAGAACTCGATATCCACAATATAAAGAACAAGGGATCACTCATGGACAAGCAACCGCTGGGCATCACGGATGTGGTACTGCGCGACGCGCATCAGTCACTGCTGGCCACGCGCATGCGCCTCGATGACATGTTGCCGATCGCCGCCAAGCTGGACGACATCGGCTTCTGGTCGCTGGAGAGCTGGGGCGGCGCGACCTTCGACGCCTGCATTCGCTACCTGGGCGAAGACCCCTGGGCGCGCATTCGTGCCTTGAAGGAAGCGATGCCCAAGACCCAGCAGCAGATGCTGCTGCGCGCCCAGAACCTGCTCGGCTATCGTCATTACGCCGATGATGTGGTGGATACCTTCGTCAAGCGTGCCGCGATCAGCGGTGTCGATGTCTTCCGTGTCTTCGACGCCATGAATGACCCGCGCAACCTCGAGCGTCCGCTCAAGGCGGTGCTGGATCAGGGCAAGCATGCCCAGGGCACCATCTCCTACACCGTGAGCCCCGTACACACTCTGGAGATGTGGGTCGAGCTGGCACAGAAGATCGAGTCCATGGGCGCCCAGTCACTGGCGATCAAGGACATGGCGGGCCTGCTGACGCCGTACACCGCCTATGAACTGGTCTCGCGCCTCAAGGCGAGCCTGTCGATCCCGATCCACATGCAGTGCCACGCCACCACCGGGCTTTCCACCGCCACGGCCCTCAAGGCCATCGAGGCGGGCATCGACAATGTCGATACCTCCATCTCCTCGATGTCGATGACCTACGGCCATAGCCCGACGGAATCCGTGGTCGCGATGCTGGCGGGCACCGAGCGCGATACCGGGCTCGATCTCGAGAAGCTCGAGGATATCGCGGCCTACTTCCGCGAAGTGCGCAAGAAATACGCGGCCTTCGAAGGCAGCCTGCGCGGTATCGACTCGCGTATTCTGGTTGCCCAGGTGCCGGGTGGCATGCTCACCAACATGGAAGGCCAGCTCAAGGAGCAAGGCGCCGGTGACAAGCTGGATGACGTGCTCGCCGAGATTCCGCGTGTGCGCAAGGACCTGGGCTACATCCCGCTGGTGACCCCGACCTCACAGATCGTCGGCACCCAGTCGGTGATGAACGTGATGATGGGCGAGCGCTACAAGTCGATCTCCAAGGAAGTGCAGGCGCTGCTCAAGGGCGAATATGGCGCGGCGCCGGCGCCCTTCGACAGTGAGCTTCAGTCCCGCGTGCTGGAAGGCGCCGAGCCGATCACCTGCCGCCCGGCAGACAACCTGACGCCGGAGATGGAGCGTCTGCGTGAGGAGCTCAAGGGCAAGGCCAGCGAAGAAGGCATCACGCTGGAAGGCGGCGAGCGCGAGACCGATGACGTGCTGACCTACGCGCTGTTCCCGCAGATCGGCCTCAAGTTCCTGCGCAACCGTGGCAACCCGGATGCCTTCGAGCCCGCGCCGCAGGCTGTCGATGACAAGGCGTCCAAGGCCGCCGCAGCGCCGGTCTCCAGTGCTCCGGCCGTCAGTGCTCCTGCCGCGTCCAGCGGTCCGCAGACCTACACCCTGAACGTCAACGGCAAGCAGTATGTGGTCGAGGTCGCCGAAGGCGGAGACATCACCCAGGTGCAGGCCAACGCGCCAGCGGGGCCTGCTCCGGCAGCCGCAGCGACGGCACCTGCCGCACAGGCCGCCTCCGGTGAGCCGGTGAGTGCGCCGCTGGCGGGCAACATCTTCAAGGTCAATGTCAGTGTCGGTGACAGCGTGGCCGAAGGGGATGTGGTCATCATCCTCGAGGCGATGAAGATGGAGACCGAGATCCGTGCCCACCAGGCTGGTACCGTCTCCGCGGTGAAGGTCAAGGAAGGCGACAGTGTCAGTGTTGGCGACGTTCTGATCACCCTCTGAGCCGGTGTGTCCGGCCCGTCGTCATGCACGGCGGGCCGGTCGGTGATGCTCCTCTGCAAGGCGACACGACATGGACAAGATACTCAACCTCTGGCACGGCTCGGGGCTCTACAACATGAGCTTCGGCCAGCTGGCGATGATCGTCATCGGCCTTGGCCTGCTTTATCTGGCGATCCGCAAGAACTTCGAACCCCTGCTGCTGGTGCCGATCGGCTTCGGCGGCATTCTGGCCAACATCCCGGAAGCGGGGCTGGCGCTATCTGCCGCCGAGCAGGCGGCCCATCTCGGCAAGCCGGAGCTGCTGGCTGCGATGGCCAATCTGCTCAACGTCAACATCGCCAGCCTGCCGCTGGATGAGGCACGCCACGCGGTGGAGCAGGCGCTGCATGGCGAGATTCCCGCCGCGCTCAAGCAGCAGGCCAGCAACATGGCGCTGGATGGCGGCTTCTCCAACGGCATGCTCTACAGCTTCTACAGCGTGGCGATCGCTTCCGGCATCGCGCCGCTGGTGATCTTCATGGGCGTGGGCGCGATGACGGACTTCGGCCCGCTGCTGGCCAATCCCAAGACCCTCTTCCTCGGCGCGGCGGCACAGTTCGGCATCTTCGCGACCCTGCTGGGCGCAGTGGCGTTGACCTCGATGGGCCTGATGGACTTCAGCCTGCAACAGTCGGCGGCCATCGGCATCATCGGGGGTGCGGACGGCCCGACCTCCATCTATGTCGCCAGTCTGCTGGCGCCGGAGCTGCTGGGCGCGATCGCCGTGGCATCCTACTCCTACATGGCACTGGTGCCGATGATCCAGCCGCCGATCATGCGCGCGCTGACCACCGCCAAGGAACGTAGCCTGGTCATGACCCAGCTGCGGCCGGTGTCCAAGACCGAGAAGATCCTGTTCCCGCTGGTGCTGCTGATCATGGTGGCGATGCTGCTGCCGGACGCCGCACCGCTGCTGGGCATGTTCTGCTTCGGTAATCTGATGCGCGAGTGTGGTGTGGTGGAGCGTCTGTCAGATACCGCCCAGAACGCGCTGATCAACATCACCACCATCTTCCTGGGACTGTCGGTAGGCTCCAAGCTGCAGGCCGACAAGTTCCTGGCGGTGGAGACGCTGGGCATTCTGGCCCTCGGCGTGGTCGCCTTTGGTATCGGCACGGCCTGCGGGGTACTGATGGCCAAGTTGATGAACAAGGTCTCCAAGACGCCCATCAACCCGCTGATCGGGTCGGCCGGTGTCTCGGCGGTGCCGATGGCGGCGCGTGTCTCCAACAAGGTCGGGCTCGAGTACAACCCGCACAATTTCCTGCTGATGCATGCCATGGGGCCGAACGTGGCCGGCGTGATCGGCTCGGCGGTTGCCGCGGGGGTGATGATCAAGTACCTCGGCTGATCGTCTTTGCAGCACTGATACGACAACGCCCGCCATGGCTATCATGGCGGGCGTTGTCGTATCTGGGGCCTTCATCAGCGGCGCTTTATCTTGTCTCGGCCGAGGGACTGGAGGGCGTGATAGAGACGGTGCGTTGGCTCGGCTGCATGCGGGATGCCGGGTCATGGATGGCTTGCCAGAGGCTCAGCAGAGCGGCGCGATCGACGCGTTGGCTGGGCAGCCGCTGGCTGTCCTGCAACGCCTGCCAGTCCCCGTCCGAGGTCTCGCGAGCCAGAGCGAAGCGGAAGGGGTGATAGCCGGGCGAGCCCAGGCGTGTATCGGTCACGGCCAGCAAGGTCTCTCCCTGTGGCGTCTTCTCACGTTCCGCTCGCAGATAGGGCGCCGCGAACCAGCGCAGACGCTGGCCGTCCTCCAGCTTCGCGACCTCGGCATCCAGCGCTGGCTGGCGCGGAAAATCACGGCGTGCGAGAGACGCCAGCTGCGCATCGGAGTCGAACACGCTGACCATCCACTCGTGATCCGCCTGCGGCGTGGTTGCACTGACACGCCACAGCAGACTGTTGAAGGGAGTCGGCTGCACCATGCGCGGGGCGTCGGCGAAGCCCTGGCTGGCCAGCAGCGGCGCCACGCGATGTTCGACCCAGCTCTTGGCGGCCAGCCCCCAGCCCAGATAGAGGCTCGAGAGCATGAGGCCCGCGGTCAACAGGTGCCCGGCGCGACCACGAATCGCCACCCACAGGCCGGTGATCAGCAATGGCAGGGTGTAGAGCGGGTCGATGATGAAGACGCTGGCCAGACTGATGGGGCGGCTGGGCCACGGCCACAGCAGCTGGGTGCCGTAGGTGGTGAAGCTGTCCAGCAGCGGGTGGGTGACCAGGCACAGCACGCAGTAGACGATCGGCCGGCCACGGCCGAGACTCGCCAGACGTGGCAGGCGCGCCAGCAGCCAGCCGAGCACGATGCCCAAAAGCGCCAGCACCGGCAGGGAATGGCTGAAGCCGCGATGATGGGTGTAATCGGCGACCGCGTCGCCGTAGTCGATCATCACGTCGAGGTCGGGCAGGGTGCCGAGCGCCGCACCGCCGAGCAGTGCATAGCGGATGGCCGCGCCGCGTTTCGGGCTGGGCAGGCAACGAATGGCCGGCGTCATGACGGCGCCGCCAACGACGGCTCCGAGACAGATCTGGGTAAGGGAGTCCATGCGTGGGCTACCTGTGAGGAAGAAGAGGGCGGGAGTCGTGGGTTGAGGCGTCAGTCATCTGCGCGGATCGCCGCCAAGGCGCCCGGCTCGGCCCAGCGCGGTCCGGCATCCAGCACGCGTGCCTGCACCGGGCAGTCATCACGATGACAGCCCGGCAGATAGCCGCAGCTCATCAGCAGCTCGTTGACGATCTCGGGGCCAGTGAAGCGGAAGGTCTTCTTGAACAGCTTGATCCAGGCGGACAGCGGTTGTGGATGATGGGCATCCAGCCAGGCGCTGAAGCTGCCGTGGGTATCCTTGAGCTGCATCACCACGCCTGCGTTGTGGATCACGGCATTGATCTTGAGCCGGTTGCGAATGATGCCGGCATTGCTGAGCAGGCGCGCGCGATCCTCGTCCCCGTAGGCGGCGATGCGCGCGATGTCGTACTCCTCGAAGGCCTCACGGAAGGCCGCGCGCTTCTTGAGCACCGTCAGCCAGGAGAGACCGGCCTGATTGATCTCGAGCACGAAGCGTTCGAACAGCACTCGGTCATCGCTGACCGGAAAGCCGTATTCATGGTCATGATATGGGCCATGAATCGGGTGCTGGGGAGCATTCTCGCAATAGGTGCTGGCGGTGACGACGTCGGCCATCAGTCCTCCTGTACCGCGAAGCGGCCGCTGCCGAGAAAGACGACGGCCAGAGCGCTGGCGAGGAAGAAGCCTTGCAGTTCAAGCGCCCAGCCGCCGGAGGGCGACAGGCTCAACAGTTGGCCCATGTGCGCCACGGCAAAGGCGAACAACATGTTGGCGAACACGATCAGGCCGGCGATGCGTGAGTGCACACCGAGTACCAGCATGATGGGCGCGATGATCTCGCCGATATAGACGCCATAGGCCACCACGCCCGGGATGCCCAGATTCTCGAGCTCGCCGGCGATCCAGCTCAGCGTGCCGCCGTCACCAAGCAATTTCGAGAGGCCATGAAACAGCAATAGCAGGCCCAGCATCAGGCGCAGGATCAGCTTGCCGAGGTCGTCATTTTCGAGAAATTGCACGATAGAGCTCCTTGCTCAGCGGTCGTCGGGCTTGCTCAGTAGTCGTCGGGCTTGCTTAGCGGTCCTCGGGACACAAGGCGGCTGACTCAGGCGTTGGGGTTGTCCACCAGAATGCGCGAGAAGCGCACGATCTCGGCATTGCGGTTGGACCAGCCAAGGCGCTCCCAGAAGCGATGAGCGTCATGGTTGTCGTGCAGGGTATCCAGATGCACCTTGTCGATGCCTTCGCTGGCCAAGGCTGCCAGACAGCGGTCGACCAGCGTGCTGGCGATGCCCTGGCCACGCATGTCCGGCGCCGTCATCACATGCTGAAGATAGCCGCGCTTGCCGTCATGGCCCGCCATGGCGCAGCCGACCAGGCGTTCATCGAGAAAGGCCAGGTGGCTCATGCCGGGGTTGCGCGCCAGATAGCGGGCGACAGGGGCATGGCGGTCGGCATCGCGGATGACCACTCCCGGGGTCGCCTCCATCATGGCGATGAAGGCAGGGTGGTCTTCCGGTGTCATTGGGCGATAGGTCAAGGTTGGCATCGTGTGTCCTGGCAAACGGCGGTCGTCGGGGATGCCATATCCTATCAGTCCCTCGGGATATCGAAATGCCCAGGCTGCGCCGCGACACGTGCCAGCCACGCCTGAATGGCGGGATAGTCATCCAGCGCGAAGCCGCCTTCATCGGCAACATGCGTATAAGCATAAAGGGAAATGTCGGCGATCGTGAATCGCTCCCCGACCAGCCAGTCATGCTCGGCGAGGTGGTGCTCCATCACGCGCAGGGCGCGCTTGCCGCCCTCCTGCTTGGCGGCGTACTCGGCGCGGCGCTCATCGGGGAGGCCGAGGTAGCGATTGATGAAGCGGGCGGTGGCGATGTAGGGCTCATGGCTGTACTGCTCGAAGAACTGCCACTGCAGCACCTTGGCGCGCAGGAAGGGGTCACTCGGCAGGTAGTCGCTGCCATCGGCGAGATAATTCAGGATGGCGTTCGACTCTGACAGCGTCTCGCCGCGATGCAGCTCCAGCAGCGGAATCTTGCCATTGACGTTGCGGGTCAGAAATTCCGGCGTGCGGGTGTCGCCGGCCAGAATGTCGACCTCGATGTAGTGATGATGGCGTTCGAGCAGGTGCAGCAGCAGCTCGACCTTGTAGCAGTTGCCGGAGCGGCGATCACCGTAGAGTGTCAGCATGCAGGGGGCGTCCTGTGCGAGCGTGGAATTGGCGTCTCGACAGTCTAACCAACCTCGCCCGCATGAACAGTGATTATTCGAACAGTGTTCGACGCTCTGGCGTCATTCGTGTACTCCGGACGCAGGCCGAGGGACAGCCGAGATCAGCCGAGGATCATCACCACGCAGGAAGCGGTCAGTACGCCCATCACGCGGTTGAAGATCTTCCAGGCGCGCTCGGTGTTCAACAGGCGCCCGATGGCAGTACCGAAACCCGCCCACAGCGAAATGCATGGCAGTGCCACCAGTTCCGCGAAGCCTGCCAGCAGCACGGCATTGAGCAATGCGGGGCCTTCCTCGGGGAGAAACCCCGCCATCAATGCCATGCCCATCACCCAGGCCTTGGGATTGGCGAACTGGAACAGGCTCGCCGCGAGAAAGGTCATCGGGCGTGCATCCTGCTGGCTGGCGAAGTCAGGGGGCGGGGCGGTGGCGATCTTCCAGGCCAGATAGAGCAGGTAGGCACTGCCCAGTACCTTCAGCAGCGTCTGCACGATGGGATATCGCTCGAAGACCAGCCCCAACCCCAGCGCGATGGCGATGAATAGCACCAGGCAGCCGATCAGGATGCCGAAGATATGCGGCAGGGTGCGCCAGTAACCATAGTTGGCCCCCGAGGCCGTCAACATCACGTTGTTGGGGCCTGGCGTCAGGGTCATCGACAGCATGAAAAGCGTGGCGGGGGCCAGAAAGGCGAGGGATTCCATGGGTGTCCTTCAGCGTGGTGGGCGTTGTCGAGGTGGCTCGTATGATTGTATGGGTTCAATTTGCAGGTGCCGGCACATTCGCGTGTTTTGTGGCTTGTTGGCGGCATGTTTTGAGCATAATCTGATGACAATTACCGTCAACAGGTTTTTTGTCACCATGACAATGTGGACTCCGACCCTGGACCCCGCCATGCCGCGTTACCGTGCGCTGGCGGAGGCCATCCGCCTCGATATCGCCTCGGGTCAACTCAAGGAAGGCGAGCGATTGCCGCCTCAGCGGCGACTGGCGGACGCGCTGGGCGTGACCATCGGCACGGTGACGCGAGGCTACGCCGAGGCCGAGCGGAGTGGCCTGGTGTCGGCGCGTGTCGGGAGCGGTACCTATATCAACGGCGCCACCCGGAGCGCGCATGGATCCTTCAGCAGCTTCGGGCATGCCCTGCGTGCCAGCAAGGCCTACGGATTGGCGCCAGAACAGGAGGGCGCGCTGCCGGCAGCGTCCGGCGTGATCGATCTCACCATGAGCCTGCCACCGCCTCACCCCGCGCGGCAGCAGGGAATGGCGGCGGCGCTGGCCGCGATCAGCCAGTCACCCGAGGCCTTGCTGCGCAGTGTCGAGTATCAGAATGAATTCGGGGACGCCAGCCACCGGCAGTTGCTGGCGAGCTGGATGGGCGAGCTCGGCATGCCGGTCGACCCCGAGGAGCTGATGCTGTCCCAGGGCGGCCAGAATGGCATCACGCTGGCGTTGTCGGCGCTGCTGGCACCCGGGGATGCCGTGGTCACCGGCGCACTGACCTATCCCGGGCTGATCGTCGCCAGCGCCGAACGTGGCCTCAAGCTGTTGCGGGTGCCGCTGGACAAGGACGGCATGGATGTCGAGGCGCTGGCGCGGCTGTGTCGTCAGCAGGCGCCCAGAATGGTCTATGTGATGGCCGAGCAGAACAATCCGGGCGCGGCGCAGTTGTCTCATGCACGGCGCGAGGCCCTGGTCGCCCTCGCGCGCCAGCATGACTTCTGGATTCTGGAAGATGGGGTGCAGTATCTGCCCGACGAGGAGTGCGGCACGCGGCTCTATCAGATGGCGCCGGAGCGCACCCTGTATGTCTTCAGCACCTCCAAGTTGCTGGCCGGCGGCCTGCGCCTGGGCGTATTGCGAGCGCCGGTGGAGGTACTGACACGCATCGGCGCAGTGCTGCGCAGCCACAGCTGGATGGTGGCGCCGCTGTTGATGGAAACGGTCTGCGCCTGGCTGACCAGCGGCAACGCGACACAGCTGGTGGAGTGGCAGATGGAGGAGATGCGCGCGCGGCAGAAACTGGCCCGCACGCTGCTGGCGGAGTGGGCGCCGGCGGCGCGGCCGTCCTCGTTCGATCTGTGGCTCGAGTTGCCGGAAGGGCAGCGTAGTCAGGCGATGGTCGCGTCATTGGCCGGGCGGGGTGTGCATGTCACCAGCGCCGAGCCCTTCTGTGTCGGCAATGAGCCGCCGCCGCAGGCCATCCGGCTGTGTCTGAGCGCCGCCGAGAGCCGTGAGGCGCTGACCCATGCGCTGGGCATCGTGCGCGAGCAGCTGCAGGCGCCGCCTGCGCTGCGCCCCATGACGCTCTAGCGCTTCGCCGCGCTCACTCCTTGCTGGTGCCGGACTCCTGCGCCAATCTGGCCTGCTTGAGTGGCACGCCCCAGCGATAGCCGCCGAGCCCGCCATCGCCGCGCACCACACGATGGCAAGGCGTCAGCAGAGCCAGCGGGTTGGCACCACAGGCATTGGCGACGGCGCGGCTGGCGGTCGGCCGCTCGAGCGCCTCGGCCAGCTGGCGGTAGGTCAGGGTATCGCCGCACACGGTGGCGTTGAGCTGCTGCCAGACGCTCAATTGAAAGGCGGTGCCACGCACATCCAGCGGCAGTTCGAGCAGCAGCGCATGACTGGTATCCGGTTGCTCACACAGGGCGAGCAGCCGTGCCCCCAGTGAGGCATGCAGCAGGCGACTGGCCGCGTGAGCGTTGCCGTTCTGCCCGTCTGTCTCTGCCTCCATCTGCTGCCAACTGGCTCTGGGCAGGCGTGCTTCCAGCGCCTGTTGGCCTGCCTCACGACTGTCACTGAGCTGAATGACGACCACGCCGCGCGCGCTGAGTCCTGCGCTCAGCCAGCAGGATTGCTCAGGGACACCGAAGCGACATGGCCAATGCAATGCCAGCAGGTCTTCTCCCTGGCCGCCAGAACGACGGGCTCTGGGCGTGATGCCATCCTTGCGCGCATAGGCACGGCTGCTGGAGCGATAGCCGGCGGCGATGATCGCCTCGGTCACGCCATGGCCCTCTTCCAAAAGCGCATGGAACTGCATCTGGCGCAGACCCGCCGAATACTCGGATGGTGACAGGCCCAGCAGTGCCGTGAAGCGGCGCTGAAGATGCGAGGCACTTATCCTGTGCTTCGCCGCCAGGCTTGCGAGTGTTGGGGTGGGCTCGCCTGCGGCGACGGCCTGCTCCAGCTGCCGACACACCGTCAGCGGCCAGGGCGAGGCGGGGGTTGAGTCAGCATTTGCAGGTGTCGAGCGGGCGGCAATGGAGGCGCATGAATATGAGGTGTTCGATTCCGGCATCGTCGGTGCTCCAGACGTGGCGCTGGCGGGATGGCGAGTCTGCTTGTCGGCCTGAGGGCGATCAGGCTTGTCGGACTGCTCAGGATGACAGCGCCGACAGGCGCGCATGCCCGCGGCTTGCGCCGCGTGGGCGTCGGCAAACAGGCGCAGGTTGTCGCGGCGTGGCGCAGGGGATGGGCAGCCAATGCGGCAGAAGATGCCAGTGGTGATCACGCCGTAGCGCAGCGCTTCCCCGGCGATCGGCTGGCGCGCCAGCAGACGCTGCCAGATGGCCTCATCGCACCCTTGAGCGCCGCCAGCGGCAGGTGGTGCCGTCATCCCTGCCGCTGTCTCTTCGCCGGACACTGATGTCATCGTTCATCTCGCTGTGCAAGGTTCACGATCAGTATCGCCATCCGCTCGGGGCGGTGCACTCCGTATCTTGTGCTGACTGTCAGGATTGCGCTCGCAGCGCTTGCCGGGAGTCGCTCAGAACTCGAGGGATTCCTGGCGCTTCTCTTCTTCTTCGGCCTGCTTGCGCAGCTTCTTGCGGATGGCGGCCTTGTGGAAGCGCAGCTTCTGTTCCTGGGTTTCCAGGTTGAGCGGCGGCACCGGCACCGGCTGGCCGTTGGTGTCGACCGCGACCATGGTCAGGTAGCAGCTGTTGGTATGGCGAATCAGGCGACCCTGGATGGATTCGGCGACCACCTTGATGCCGATCTCCATCGAGGAGCGGCCGACATGATTGACCGAGGCCAGGAAGGTGACCAGCTCGCCGACGTGGATCGGCTGCTTGAAGCGCACCTGGTCCACCGACAGAGTGACGACGTAGCTGCCGCTGTAGCGACTGGCACAGGCGTAGGCGACTTCATCCAGCTTCTTGAGGATGGCACCACCGTGCACCTTGCCACTGAAGTTGGCCATGTCGGGGGTCATCAGCTCGGTCATGATCAACTGATGCTGGCCGGGCAGAGCTTCGTTGAGGGCGGTCTGTTCTGGCTGGTTCTCGCTCATGGGGGCGTCCTTCAGGCACGGGCCTGTCAGGTGAGTGGGAGCTGTCAGGGGCTCTCAGGTGAAGCAATGGCTCTGGCATGTTGCGCAGAGAGGGATAATGGCTAGTCTGCGGGATTCGTGACGTCTTGGCACCCCGTGAGCGGCATATCAGCTATCTATAAACGACCTTGCCCCCACAGTCGCCTGTGGGGGCAAGGGGCTTGCGGGGGCATCAGCCAGGCTATCTGAATGGCTGGCTGAAAAGGCTAGCGGACGCCGCCGTCAAGCAGGTATCAGAGCAGCGTCAGACCCAGCGAGATGATGATGCCGGTCACCAGCAGCTGCACCAGGCAGAAGCCCATGATGTCCTTGGCCTTGAGGCCGGCGATGGCGAGCACCGGCAGTGCCCAGAAGGGTTGCAGCATGTTGGTCCAGGCATCGCCCCAGGCGACGGCCATGGCGACGCGTGACAGGTCGGCACCCAATGCCTGAGCGGCGGGAATCATGACCGGTGCCTGCACGGCCCACTGGCCGCCACCGGAGGGTACGAATAGATTGACGATACCGGCACTGATGAAGGACCAGAACGGCAGGCTGTCGGCGGTGGCAATCGACACGAAGCCTTCGGACAGTGTGGCGGCCAGTCCCGACTGCACCATGATCGCCATGATGCCGGCGTAGAAGGGGAACTGGATGACGATGCCTGCGCCACCCTTGATGGCTTCATTCAGGCTGTCCAGCAGCTTGCGCGGCGTGCCATGCAGCACGATGGCCAGGAACAGGAAACTGAAGTTGATCACGTTCAGGTTCAGCCCGCCGCCACGAATCACGAAGTGATCCACCAGCCAGGCGAGGCCGAACAGCCCGACGACCCAGGCGAGAATCGGCGAGTTCTCGAGACGTTCGGCGGGACGAGGCTGGTCGCTGATCTCGGTGCGCTTCTCCTCGAGCAGGGCCGGGTCCACGTACACGCTTTCCTTCTCGAAGGGCATCATGGCGCGATTGACCAGCGGCATGATGATCAAGAGCGCCGCGACGATGGCGATGTTGAAGAAGGCGAAGATGGTGTCCGAGGTGGGCACGATGCCGATGCTGTCCTCGGTGAAGTGGCCCGCGGTGGCGATGGTCAGCGGAATCGAGCCCGAGATGCCCGCATGCCAGATCACGAAACCGGAGTAGGCACTGGCGATCAGCAGGCGGTAATCGACCTTGATCATCCTGGCCAGCTGCTTGGCGAACAGTGCCCCGATGACCAGCCCGAAGCCCCAGTTGATCCAGCTGGCGATCAGCGACACGAAGGTGACCAGCATGATGGCGCTGCCGGGCGTTCTGGCCAGCGAGGCGATGCTGGCCAGGCCTTTCTTCACCGGCGGGGTGTTGGCGAGCATGAAGCCTGAGATCAACACCAGCAGCATCTGCATCGAGAAGGTCAGCAGATTCCAGAAGCCGTCGCCCCAATAGCGCATCACCTCGGCGGGGGAGCGCTGTTCGATGAGCATGGCGGCTGCCGCTGCAACGACGGTCAGCAACAAGACGAAGATATAGGGGTCAGGCAGATAGCGCTCAACCAGCTTGACGGCTGGCCGTGATAGCGATTGCAGCATGTGAGAGTCCCTGTTGGCTTTTTATCGGTATGGGAAACGGGTTGGCACGCTCACATTAGTCTATTCGCTATCAGGAGAATATCGCGCGATGGTCGAGTGGCACGCCAGTGCCAGCGGCAAGCCTTTCAGCGCTGCATCAACCTGTTGAAGTCTCCAATTGGCAAGGCATCAGCGCCAATGATGGCGGCGATGATGCAGGTAATAGCCGCCGAGCACGGCAGAGCGCACGCTGGTGAACAACAGGAAGGCCAGCCACAGTCCATGGTTGCCGAAGCCCTCGAGCAGCGGCCACAGGCCGATGAAGGCCAGCAGGGATATCACCAATGTATTGCGCATTTCACGCGTCGCCATGGCGCCGATGAAGATGCCGTCCAGCAGGTAGCTCCACACCGCGACCAGGGGCATGGCGACCATCCAGGGCAGATAGAGGGTGGCCAGGGCGCGGACTTCGGGAATGTCGGTCAGCAGGTGGATCAACGCCGGCCCGCAGAGCCAGAGCAGGCCGCTGGCCGCTGTCGCGGTGATCAGGGAGAAGCGGGTTGCCGCCCCCACGCTGCGTGCGAAGCGTTGCCAGTCGTTCTGGCCGACGGCTCGCCCGACCTCTGACTCCGCCGCCTGGGCGAAGCCATCCAATGCATGGGACGTCATCATCACGAACTGCAGCAGTACCGCATTGGCCGCTAGAACATCATCCCCGAAGCTGGCCCCCTGCGAGGTGAAATAGGCCGTCGCGCCCAGCAGGCACAGGGTGCGCACGAACAGATGCTGATTGATGCGGATCAGCGCGCCCCAGGCAGGAAGAGATAGCAGTGCTGCGCGATCACTGCGCCCCGGCATGCGTCTGAGCTGGCGGGCGACCAGCCACAGGCCCGTGGCCAGCGCACAGTAGTCGGCGATCACGCTGGCCAGCGCCACGCCATCGCTGGTCATGCCAAGCCCGGGCACGAAAGCCAGATCGAGCAGGATGTTGACGCCATTGGTCAGTACGAGGATGCCGAGCGTGACGCGCGAATTCCCCAGCCCCAGGAACCAGCCCAGAATCACGTAGTTGATCAGCACCGCCGGAGCCGACCACAGACGGATGCTGGCGTAGTCATGGGCCAGGGCGCGGGTGGTCTCGCTGGCCTCCATCAGTGATAGTCCCAGAGTGATCAGCGGTGAGCCGGCGATGATCAACACCAGTCCGATGGCCAGTGCCAGCCCGATGCCCTGGCCCAGCAAGGTGCGCAGGCCATCGTGGTCTTCCCGGCCATGGGCCTGTGCCGTCATGCCGGTCGTACCCATGCGCAGAAACCCGAAGCCCCAGTACAGGAAGCTGAAGAGGACAGCGCCCAGCGTGACCGCCCCCAGATACACCGCGTCCTCGAGATGCCCGACCACGGCGGTATCCACCAGTCCCAGCAACGGCACGGAAATGTTGGAAAGGATGATGGGCCATGCAAGGCGCCACATATGGCGATCGGCGGAAGGCAGTGTGGCGGTCTTCAGGGAGGGGACGGGCATGATGGGTCCGAATGAAGGGTGAAGGTAACGTCGGCCGGGAGCGGTCGGCGAGCCATGGCGTTGATCAGGATAAGACCTGGCAGGGCTGGGCGTAATGGCGCTAGAGCGCTAATCTAGTTCTGGTGACTTGATGGCAAGGCTTGCCATGCGCCAGCCGAGAGATTCACTGGCGCGAAGACCCATAATAGGGACGCATGGAGCGTCCGGACGCAAGGGAACTGACTATGAAACGCACGATTCTTCAGCGAAGCACGCGATTGCGCACTGGCCTTGCAGCAGCTGGCATGATGCTGGTGCTGGCGACGCCGGTGCAGGCCATCGAGCTGCCCAGCGAGCAGGGCGATGATACGCCCAGTGCAGGCATGATGGTGGCCGATGCCCTCATCGGACGTCCACTGTTGCTGGCCACGACCGTCGTCGGTGCTGCCATCTTTGTCGTGTCGGCTCCCTTCGCGGCCATGGGGCAGAATATCGATGAGACGGCGCGCGTACTGGTCGCGACCCCGGCGCAGGCGACCTTCGCTCGCTGTCTGGGCTGCAAGACCACGCGTGTCGATTGGGATTGATGTCCTGATCGCGGCTGGTGAGCGCGCGCCGCTCATGGCTGGACACGACAACGCCGACCTCGAGGGTCGGCGTTGTCGTATCTGAAGGACGGTGAGAGCGGCGATCAGTGCGCGGGTTGCCTGGCGTGGCTATCGGCTGCGGGCGGCAGTGAGTTGAAGCACAGCACGCGTTTGCGTCCAGCGCGCTTCGCCTGGTAGAGCGCATTGTCGGCCATGTTGAACAGCGCGTCGGTGGCCTGGCTGTCATGCGGCGCGTTGGCGACCCCGGCGGAGAAGCTCAAGCCGGTCAGCGGCCCCAGTGTCTCATGCTCGAAGACTTCTTCGTGGAAGGCTTCGAGAATGGCTTCGACGCGTGCGCGTGACACCGCTGCGCTGGCCCCGGGGATCAGGATCACGAACTCCTCGCCCCCGTAGCGACAGGCTTCATCGGAGCTGCGCAGCGACTCACGTATCAGGTTGGCCAGGCGCGTGAGGACCTGATCGCCCATCTCATGCCCGTAGGTATCGTTGACCTGCTTGAAGTGGTCGAGATCCATCACCACCAGGGACAGCGGGTTGCCGATGCTGGCCTCGGCCAGTTTCTGGGGTAGCACCTCATCGAGGTGGCGGCGGTTGAAGAGGCGCGTCAGGGTGTCCTTGCGCGCCTCATGTGCCAGACCCCGCTTCAGCTGCAGGTCGGCCAGTGCCAGCATCACCAGGTGGCTGACATCTTCCGCCAGGGGCTGCAGGCGTTCCAGGCTGTCCTCTTCCGGCGGGATCAGCAGCACGAACTCTCCCACCTGGCCATCCCCGACCGTCAGCGTCTGCTTGAGATGACGAGCGTCGGTGGGCGGTGCTCCCCAGTTGATATGCATCGTCTGATTGATGTCATTCGGGTCATGCAGGGTCACGTTGCCTTCGCAGCCGGCGAACAGGCTGGGCAGACGAACGTTGAGCTGGGTGATGATCTCATCGAGCTGAGAGCAGGTCAGCAGACATTCCGCGAGATGGTGGATCTGGCTGCGGCTCTCGGAGAGTCGCGACAGCTTGAGGTTGGCAGCCTGCAGGTCGCGCTGGGCACGCTTGCGATCGGTGATGTCGTGAACGATGGAGAACAGCAGGGTGCGGCCGTTCAGGTCCACCGGGCCGGTAAAGATCTCGACATCACGCAATTCACCGTTGGCAAGCTGGTGGCTGGCCTCGAAGTGGTTGTCGGTACGGTTGACGACCGCACGGATGCGCTTGGAGAGCGACTGGCTGGCCAGCACGTTGATACGGCCCAATGGCATGCCGCACATCTCGCCGATGCTGTAGCCATAGAAGTCGGCGGCGACCGGATTGGCATCGATGATCTCGGCAAGCTCCGGGTCGATCAGCAGCTTGATGGCGTTGCCGGTGCTGAAGACTTCCTGATACAGGGTCGCGTTCTCCTCGAGCAGCTCGATGGCGCGACGGCGGTCCTCGATATTGTTGATCAATACCAGGGTGCGCTCTTCGCCCTCCAGCGGCGTGAGGGTGACTTCTGCCCAGAACATCTGACCCGTGTCGGTCTGCATGTGATATTCGTCCTGGAAGCTGCCGCCCTCGCGTTGCAGCTGGCCCCAGGCACGTTTCATGCGACTGATCTCGTCCAGTGAGAACAGCCCCCACAGCGATTGCTGGAAAAGCTCGGCATCACTCTTGCCCAGCAGGGCATGCATGGCCGAGTTGGCGTCCGCGATGGTGCCATCCCGGTCGGCGACGATGATGCCCACCGGGGCGGAATGATAGATGGAGCGCAGACGGGCACGGCTGCTTATCAGGCGTTGCTGCTGCTCCTTGATCCAGTCGATGTCGCTGTGAGTGCCGATCATGCGCAGGGGCCTGCCATCCTCGGCACGTTCCACCACGCGTCCCTGATCGAGAATCCACTTCCACTCACCGTTGCGCGTCAGCATGCGGTGCTCGTTGCGATATTCTGCGCTGTGACCTTCAAAGTGCTGTTTCAGGTCGTCGAGGGTACGCGGCATGTCATCCGGATGGATGCGTGACTTCCACTCATCGAAGCTGCTGCCGATCTCGTGTTCCTGGAAGCCGAGCGTCGCCTTCCACTGCGCAGAGTAGAAGACATGATCGGTATCCTGCTTCCAGTCCCAGACGCCGGCACCTGACCCTTCCAGCGCGAACTGCCAGCGTTGTTCGGCCTCGCCCAGGGCATCACTCATCTTCTGCAGCTGCTGGTAGGGGTAGACCATGCGCGATGAATAGATGGCGTGATAGATCATCGCGTAGGCCACCACCTTGTACAGGTGCCCGAGCAGATTGAAGACATCGAAGGCAGTGGCATAGAGCGTGAAGCACAGCTCGGATATCCCCGTGGCCAGCGCCGCGACCGCCAGCCAGCCGGCATTGGTGCCTTCAGGCAGTCGGCGCGCGCCGAGCAGAAGTACCGCGGCCAGCGCAGCGCTCAGCGCCAGGGCCCACTCGTAGCCGATCTTCCAGGCGGTCAGGCCGCTGCCGACGATGAAGGTCTCTGGCAGGAAGTCCAAATGAAAGAGGCCTATCCAGCTCACCACCAGCCCGATGGCGAGCGTCAAGCCAAAGGCCACGGGCAGATAGCGGCTCGGAACGGGGCGGGCTGTCAGCAGGCAGGGAGCCAGCAGCGCGATGATGAAGGCGGTTCGCCCTGCCAACCAGAAATGGATGGCCTTGCTGACGGAGGCTTCGCTGACGAAGTCGGGCATGCCGTCATAGCTGAAGATATGCACCATGTCGAAGAAGGCGGAGAGCATGAAGGCACAGCCCATGACCAGAAAGCTGGTCGGCAGTGTCCGACGGTGCCCCTGGAAGATGGAGACGGCAGACATCAGAGCGACCAGTATCGCGCCCATTTCCAGCAGTGAATGCGGGACGAGGTACTGTCCGACCGAGGTGAACAGCTGCGGACGCGGTACCACGATCAAGGCCACCATGATCGCCAGCATGATAAGCAGCATCCCCGTGCCGGCATTGGGCAGCTGGATGCGTGTCCCCTGGAAAGGGCGCTTGAGAACGGTAGAGAGAGAGCGAGAGGACATGGGCAATCCGTGCGCGTGTAAGAGTACGACCGGTGACTTTATTACTACAGGATAGAATAGATTGTTTACATTACCCTAACAGAAAATAACCTGGCGTAGCGCTTGGTATTGATTGCGTAGCCATTTAGGCAGGGGCCGCTAGCAGGCAGCCGCGATCCTTTTCTCGCGTCAGCACTGGCGCCAGCAGGGGGCGGCGGGAGCAGGCAATGACGGGGACAGCGGGAGTGCTTGATCGAGAACGAGGTATGTTAACAGCCGACGTCCTTGCCAATCGGTGTTAATGCCAGTCGGTTACGTTACCCGTTGGTGTCTTGCAGCAAGAGGCGCCGCGTTGGCGAGTCTGGCGCTGAAGCGCCTGTCAGGGCCAAGCTTGAGGAAACGGCTTGAGGAAAAGGCTTATAGAGAGGGCTTGCGGAGAAGGCAGGAGGTGTCAGGCAAGACGCAAGCAGCGGCCGTCACGACGGATGTGGCGCAGTACGGGCCACGTCATCGTCGTGACGGCTGCCGGAGCAGGCGGCAATCAGTTGCCGAGTGCGGCCGTGATGATGTGGTACTTGTCCATCAGCTCTTCCTGGCTTTCCTTGTTGGCCGGGTCGAGCGGGATGCAGTCGACAGGGCAGACCTGCTGACATTGCGGCTCATCGAAGTGTCCGACGCATTCGGTGCACAGGTCCGGGTCGATGACGTAGATCTCTTCCCCCGGCGAGATGGCCCCATTGGGACATTCCGGCTCGCAGACGTCGCAGTTGATGCACTCATCAGTGATGATCAGGGCCATGATGCTGTCCTCAGCTTGTGGCGGTGTCGTCGTCGGTAGCGGAGAAATGCCGGGCGAGGGTCTCGGCCACCAGCGGATGCACCAGACGCGACACATCACCGCCATGACGCGATATCTCGCGCACGATGGTCGATGAAATGTAGGAGTTCTGTAATTCCGGGGTCAGGAACAGGCTATCGACGTGCGGTGCCTGTGCCCGGTTCATGTTGGCCAGCTGCAGTTCGTACTCGAAATCGGAGACCGCACGCAGGCCGCGCAGAATGATACGCGCATTCTGCTGCTCAAGCAGCTCTGTCAGCAGGCAGCTGAAACCGATGACCTCGACATTGTCGAGATGCGCCAGAATCCGGCGTGCCAGATCGATGCGCATCTCCAGCGGCAGCGCGGGGCGTTTGCTGGGGCTGTAAGCCACCGCGACCACCACCTTGTCGAACAGGCGGGCGCCGCGCTCGATCAGGTCGGTATGGCCATTGGTGATCGGGTCGAAGGTGCCGGGATAGACGGCAATGTTCTTGGGCATGACGAACTCGAGCTCTGTCGGCAGCGGGTCAGCCTGGTGACCGGCTGCAGTGGACGACGAAGGATGAGGAGCCGCAGCAGACCGGGACGCAGTGGCTGTCGCGCCGCCGGCTCCCCCGGTACGCCGAGTGTAGAACCCCTCGCGCGGCTTGCCAGTCGCGGGAGGGGATTCGTCACCGAGTGCGCACCCCGGGGGTTAGCGAGTCGGTCTTGCAGCGAGCCGGTCTTGCAGTGAGCCTGGCTTACAGCGAACCGAAGGGGTTGTCGACCTTGAGCGAGACGGGCTTCGCATAGCCGGGGATACGGATCTCGCGATCCGTGATCTCCAGCTCCGGACCTTCGAGCACGCCCTCACCGAAGCGATAGGTCGGCGTGAATTCGCCGCGCTGTGCCTTGTCCAGATAGTCGGCGCGCCGCTGTTCACAGAGACCGCTGCGCTCACGCCAGGCAGCCAGTGCCTCCTCACCATGTCGCGCCGCCAGCAACTTCAGGGTGACGTCTGCCGACAGCACCACGCCACTGGCATTGTTGCCACCGAAGCCCTTGGCATTGATGAAGGCGACGTCTGCTGCGAACTCGCGTGCCTCGCGACGGATGTCGAGGTGGCTGTGATGCACGTCATCGGCGATGGCATCCAGCGTCGGGATACCCGGCAGGATGCCGGCCGCCATGCTGCCGAGCGCCGATACCGCCTGATCACCCGCGGCACTGCCCTGGCTGTGGCCGACGAAGGATTTTACCGCCACCACAGGCCAAGCCTGGATGTCGTTGGCGCGAGCCACTTCATTGAGCACGTGGGATTCGGTGGTGCGGTTCTTCGGCGTGGAGGTGGCATGGGCGTGCACGAAGCTGCGCTGGCGCACGCCTTCATCGCCGACGATATCGCGCGCCAGCGCCACCGCCTTGCTCAGGGTGATGTAATTGCCGACACCGGGTGCCGAGATGGAGCGCTTCCAGCCATCGGCATTGACGAACACGTCCGGCACGCTGCCGATGATGCGAGCACCGGTGTCCAGCGCCAGATCATCTGCCATCAGGATCACGAACTGGGTCGCTTCCGCGATGGTGAAGCCACAGTTGCGCGCGAACGGGCGACAGGCTTTCTGGTAATCGCTGTCGGTGAGCACTTCCAGCGCGTCGAGGGCCTTGAGGCTCTCGTCATCGGCCAGAGCACCCATGCTGCGGAAGCCCTCGATGACTTCCGGCGTGATCGGCGCATCGGCGGTGCCGACCATCACCACACGGCGACGGCCGCTGCGGATGTCGTTCAGGCCCAGCTTCAGGTTGTAGAGGAAGCTGGCACAGGCGCCCATCGCGGCCCCGGCGCCGCCGACATTGCCCAGCACGTAGGCATTGAGAAAGTCGGCGGGCATCTGGGCATAGCCCAGCGGCATCTGCTTGGAGGTGGCGCGCTCGCCGGCCACGAAGGACTTCATCAGTCCGCCCCAGCCTTCGGCATCCATCTGGCCGATGGAGTTGCCGGCGTAGACGGCAATATCGTCCGGATCGAGGCTATCGCGCAGCGCATCCCAGTCCAGGCCGCTGTCGCCGAGGCAATCGCTGGCACCGAAGATGGTCATCGACAGGCCGCGCGGGTGATGCACGCTGCGATAGAGCTGCTCCGGCGCGAAGCCGCTGGGCAGCTGCCCCGCGGCGCGCACCAGCGCCTGACGATGATCGGGCAGCAGGACATCGAATTCGCCGGCCGGTACCGTGACTTCGACATGGCGGTTGTCCAGCTCGCGTATCTGCCAGTCGGCGGGCGGCTGTTCCGGCAGCTGGCGGCTGCGCAGCGTGAAGGTCAGGTCCTGGCCCAGCGTCAGCTTTGATTGACGATTGGCAGGAATGCCGGTCGCGTTGAAGCGCTCGTCTTCAATGCGACGAATCAGGGTGTGGGACAGCACCTGGTCTGCCAGACGCTCCGCAAGCGCCTGAGCCTCGGCGGGCTGGCCTTCGGCATCGAACCACTGGCCCTGATCATCGCAGCGGGCGAGGTTCATGAGCGACGCGAGACCCAGCAGGGTCTCTTGACGGTCTGTCTCCGGCAGGGAGTCGAGCACCGTGCGTCGGAACGCCTGATGGCCCGAAGTTCTGCCGGCGGCATTGACGCCGCCCATGCCGACGATCACCGGTAAGTGTGACAAGCCGCTTTCCTCGTAAAAATACTGTGAGTCGTTGGTCTGGGCGATACCTCTGCGGATATTCGTCCAAATGATGGGCGGATGATAACACCCCCTCAATACAGGCGTCATGCACCCCCGCCTCTACGCGGGCGCGCCAGCGAGCGCTTGCTGCGAACACTGTGCGATATCTCTGCACTCAGTGCGAGTCCCATTGGTCTCTTTTTGCACTCGTCATGCCTCGGGGAGGATTGTGATTAAACGTTTGTTTGATTTTCGGGAGGCAAGCTGCCATTCTGTCGTGGCTGTTTGAGTTGGTGTAGGCGCGTGCCGCGAGGCAGGCGCCTTTTTTTGTGTTCAGGCCTTTTTGTACCGACAGCATCAGATGGGCTGTACGCCATATGGCGCAGCCCGATGCAGGCGCATCTGCTAGACTCCGCGCGTGATTTTCCTGCCCGTTGCTATCGGAACTGCTGATGTACGCCAACTCCCGCCAGATCGATTCTCCCCAGACCGGCCCCCACGAGGATATCGAGCGTCGCGTGCGCCGTGCGATGGCGCACCCGCTGCGCAAACCCGTGGCGGAACATACCCGCGCAGCGTTCCTGCAAGCGCAACAGTGGTTGTCGGCTCAGGCGAAGCCCCTGTGGCTGGACAGTGGCTGCGGCGTCGGGCGATCGACGCGTCAACTGGCACTGGCGCATCCGGATCATGCCGTCATCGGCGTGGACCGCAGCGAAGACCGTCTCAGTCGCAAGCATGGCGAGCTGCCGGACAACGCCTTGCTGGTGCGCGCGGACCTCGTCGACTTCTGGCGCCTGGCGCTCGCTGCGGGCTGGGCACCTGCGCACCACACCCTGCTGTACCCCAATCCTTATCCCAAGGCGCGCCATCTCAAGATGCGCTGGCAGGGCCACCCGGTATTCCCGATCATCATGGCGCTGGGCGGTCAGCTGGAGCTGCGCACCAACTGGGAGATCTACGCTCGGGAATTCGCCCAGGCCATCGGGTATGCCACCGGTATCGAGGTGACGGCGTACGCCTTCGAGCCGCAGGGCGATTATCTGACGCACTTCGAGCGCAAGTATCACGAGTCTGGCCAGGCGCTGTGGCGACTCGAATGCCAGCTGGAACACACGCCCGAGCGCTACCCGCTGCAGGTCTGACGCGAATCACGCCGGTGGCAGGTTCTGATTGGCGATAGCGGCGTGGCTGTTGTAGAAGGTGTCGCGCAGGGACTGGCGCAGCCAGCTGGCCGCGGGGCCGCGAGGGCTGTCGCGACGCGAGATCAGTTCGATATCGATATCAGCGGTGGCGCCCAGTGCGCTCAAGTCCAGAATCTTCAGACGCTGCTGGAAGGGCGGGTAGTGGGCGATATGGCGCGGAACCTGCGCCCAGCCCAGTCCGCGCGTCGTGAGCTCAGCCATCGCATAGAAGCTGTTGAGCTGCCAGAAGCGCTGTGAGCGCGGCCCCTCGTGGCCGGGTTCCAGTTGCTGGCGTTGGCCTATCATCAGCTGTCGGTGATCGGCCAGGTCACTGTGGGTCGGGCTCTCGAGCTGGGCCAGCGGGTGATCGCGTGCCACGATCAGCACCTGCTCCAGTCGTCCCAACGCCTCGCGCTCCAGCGCCATGACACCCAGCGGTTGATAGAACAGGATGCCGAGATTGGCCTGGTGCTGCTCCACCCAGCGGGCCACCTCATCCTGCGCGCCATTGAGCAGATTCAGCGTCAGCGTCGGGTATTGCACCGCCATCTTTTCCAGCACCGCCATCACCGGCGGCATCTCCACCAGCGCCTCATCGATCGCCAGCGTCAGGCTGGCTTCCAGCCCCTGGCTGAGGGTGCGGGCGCGTGCCTCCAGGCGCTGGCACTGCATCAGCACGCTGTTGGCTTCATGCAGCATGGCCTCGCCCGCGGGCGTCAACACCGGCGTGCGAGGGCGGCGATCGAACAGCTCGCAGCCCAGGTCCAGCTCCAGGTTGGCGATGGCGGTGCTGACCGCGGACTGCGCGCGACCCAGACGCCGCGCTGCCGCCGAGAACGAGCCTGTCTCCGCCACGCAGCGCAGTGTCTGCAGTTGCTCCAGTGTCCAGTTCATTGCCTCGCCTCGCGCCTTGATCCATCTGAATAATGGATGGATACCAACTTTAAACCATCTTGTATCTCTCTAGAATGCCTCCTCCATCCGCGTCGTCCAGCCCATCCGGCATCACACGCGGTGATCGAGAGGAGGTATGACATGCGTTCCAAGAAAGAACGTCTGGCCCAGGCAGGATTGCTGGAATTGGGCGGCATCCTGCTCGTGGCGCCGCTGTCGGCGCTGGTCACGGGGCATGACCTGGCGAGCATGGGCAGTCTGGCGGTGGTGATGTCCACACTGGCGGTGATCTGGAGTACGGTCTGGAACTGGATGTTCGATCGCTGGGTACCGACCCGCCAGCGCAGCGCGACCCAGCGCATCGTTCAGGCGCTCGGCTTCGAGCTCGGCCTGGTACTGGTGACCGTCTTCATCGTGTCCGCCTGGCTCGACCTGGGGCTGTGGCAGGCATTGCTGCTGGATCTGGGCTTCGTTGCCTTCTTCCTGGTCTGGGCCATGATCTTCAATCCGCTGTTCGATGCCGTGATGAGTCGTCTGCTGGCGCGCAAGGCCGCGCGTGAGCAGCAGCTGGCACCCCACAATACGAGGTGATTCGATGAGTTATGTCTTCCTGGCAGTGGCCATACTGGCGGAGGTCGTCGCGACCAGCGCGCTCAAGGCCTCCGAGTCCTTTTCGCGACTCGGCCCCAGCATGATCGTGGTGGTGGGCTACGGCATCGCCTTCTATTTCCTGACGCTGGTACTGCGTGACCTGCCGCTGGGCGTGACCTATGCGGTGTGGTCCGGGCTCGGCATCGTGCTGGTCACCGTGTTCGGTGCGGTGGTCTATCGCGAGATGCCGGACCTGCCGGCCATCCTGGGGTTGGCGATGATCGTGGGCGGTGTCGCCGTCCTGCATCTGTTTTCCAGCGCCAGTCCTCATTAAGCTAGGGGCATCACGGCGCCTCCCGGCTGTGACATGGATGCTCACCGACGACGTCACTGGATGCCTCATGCCCCTATTTCGCACTGCACCGACCTCTGCGCGACCCTCCCGACTGTCTCCCCTGTTGCCCTTGCTGAAGGCGGCGCGCCTCGCAGTAGCGGGCAAGTCGCTACGTTTCACGCGCTCGCTGCGCCGACTGGCCATGGCGGCCGGTGCGACGCTTGTCGTGGCGGGCCCGGCGCAGGCGGCGGGTTTTGACAACCTGACGCGACTGACTGACAAGGGCTTCATCGTCAGTGCCCAGGCGCGCATGCTCGATACCGGCGAGACGCTGGCCTCGGTCAATCCCGACCAGCAACTGACGCCGGCTTCGCTCTCCAAGCTCTATATCGCCGGTGCGGCGCTGGACCGCTTCGGCCCGCAGTACCGTTTCTCCACGCGTCTGCGCAGCACGGGCACGATCAGCGGCGGCGTCTTGACCGGTGACCTGGTACTCGAGGGCAGCGGCGACCCGGCGCTGACCAGTGAAGAGCTGTGGCGGCTGACCGAGGAGTTGCGCTTTCGGGGCATTCGCCGTGTCGAAGGGCGCCTGCTGATCAGCCAGTGGCGTTTCGGGCCGGTGCCCTGCATCAGTACCGATCGCTGCAATGCCTCGCGTCGTTCCAGCAATGCCTATGATGCGCTGTTGTCGTCCGCGGCCAGCAACTATGCCAGCTGGTGCGTCAAGGTGATGCCGGGCGCGGGCAGTCAGGCGCCGGCGCGACTGGCCAGCTGCGACACCACCCAGCCCACCGAGATCTTCGACAACCAGGTCACCACGGTCGGCGCGGGAGGCAAGAGCGCCATCAATGCCCGCCGTACCACCAGCAATGGTCGCGATACGCTGGTCGTCACCGGCACCATCGCCGCCGACAGCCAGCCGCGCAGCATCTACCGCGCCGTCTCCAATCCTGCGCTGTACACCGGTGAGCTGATGCGCGACATCCTGGCGCGCGCCGGGATCACGGTGACCGGCGGGGTGGACATCACCTCGACGGCGCCGCCCTCCAGCGCCGCGCAGCTCGGTAGCGTCGAAGGCAAGCCGATGCAGGAGTTGCTGACGCGCATGCTCAACTACTCCAACAACTTCATGGCGGACCAGCTGACGCTGGCGCTGGTCGGCGGCAGTCAGGCCACCTTGCGCCAGGGCGGCGCCAAGCTCGAGACCTTCGCCAGCGCGATTCCCGGTCACGGCCCGCTGACGATGTATTCCGGCAGCGGCCTGACCTCCCAGAACCGCACCAGCGTCAGTGGGCTGGTGGCGTTGCTCGACAGCATGTATCACCGCCCGGCGCTGTTCCCCACCTTCGTGGCGGGCCTGCAGGCACCGGTCAATGGCCCGATGCGCTTCATCCGGCGTGGCAGCGAGACCTTCCGCAATCACGTGATGGTCAAGACGGGCACGCTCAACAATCCGGTGCCGGTGCGGGCCATCTCGGGATACTTCCGCACGCAAAGTGGCCGCTGGGGTGCTTTCGCGGTGATGGTCAATGGGCGGGCGGCGGTGCCTTATCTGTCCTGGCCGCAGGTGCTGGACCCGGTCGCCGAGGACCTGACCGCGATGATCGAGCGTAACTGAGCTCCTGATCGCGCGCATGAACACGAAAGCCCCGCCAATCGGCGGGGCTTTCGTGTTCATGGCCTGAGTGACAGACACAAAAAACCCCGCCCGAAGGCGGGGTGGACCTCCACACGCCCGGCATGGCTGAGGGGAGGGCACTCGGGACGCTCGACAGGGCGCAACGAGATAACAAGAGCATAGCGTTGTGTGACGGTGTTGGCTAACGCCAAAATCGCTATTGCACCGCAACAATCAAGGACTTGAAGCGTTTCTGGCGCTGCGAGGGCAAATTTTCCGTCGCGGGTCGTGCGTCGAGTGCCTTCAGCGCGTCGGATCGAGCAGCACGCGACCGCTGACGCGTCCGTCGATCATCGCCTCGGCACGTTCGGCCAGGCCTTCCAGACCGACCGTCTTGAGCTGCATCTGGGCGTGCATCTCGTCCGGCAGGTCGGCCAGACGCTGCCAGACCTGTTGACGGCGCTCTGCGTTGATCATGACGCTATCGACGCCCAGCAACGAGACGCCGCGCAGGATGAACGGCATCACGCTGGTGGGCAGGTCGGCGCCCGCCGCGAGGCCCACGGCCGCCACCTTGCCATCGTAATTCATCTGCGCCAGCAGATTGGCCAGCACCTGGCCACCGGCGGTATCCACGGCGCCTGCCCAGCGGCTCTTTTCCAGCGGACGGCCCTTGTCCTCGAAATCACTGCGCAGATGGACCTCACTCGCGCCCAGTGACTCAAGCCATTCACGCTGCTCGGCCTTGCCGCTGACCGCGTGAACCTCGAAGCCTTGCCCTGCCAGCATCTGCACGGCCCAGCTGCCGACCCCACCGGTGGCGCCGGTGACGATGATCGGGCCCTGCTCGGGCGTCAGACCGGCCTCCTCGAGACGCATCACGCACAGCATGGCGGTCAGGCCGGCGGTGCCGAAGGCCATGGCCTGCTCGGCGCTCAGATTGGTAGGGCGCTTGACCAGCCACTCGGGCTTGACGCGCATGCGCTCGGCCAGGCCGCCCCAATGGCGTTCGCCCACGCCCCAGCCGGTCAGGATGACCTCATCGCCCGGCTGATAGTCCGGCGAGTCGGAGGCCTCGACGCGTCCCGCGAAATCGATGCCCGGCACGAAGGGCAGCTCGCGCACGATCTTGCCACGGCCGGTGATGGCCAGCGCGTCCTTGTAGTTGAGACCGGAACGCTCGATGGCCACCGTGACAGGCAGGTCAGGCAGCTGATCATCGGAGAGTTCGACGACTCGGGCGCGTGGGGTCTCGTCGTGCAGCATCAGTGCGCGGGACATGGCAGTCTCCTCGTGATTGGCGTTGGTGTTGGCGCTCTTCCTGCGTGAAGGTGTCACGGCGTCTGGCGTGAGATGCGCCATCTCACAGTGCCTGCAAGCGACGCTGCGGGGAAGTCTCGGGATATCGACATTGGGATGAGACTGACGCAACCGGGGCCGCTGATCAGATGAAGCTGCGCACGGTGGCCAGCCCGACCAGCGTCATCAGCACCGTGTAGGGCAACGCCATCCACACCATGCGCCCGTAGGAGAGTCTGACCAGCGGCGCGATGGCGGAGGTGAGCAGGAACAGGAACGCCGCCTGGCCGTTGGGGGTCGCAACGCTGGGCAGGTTGGTGCCGGTGTTCACCGCGACCGCCAGCGCATGGAAATGCTCGCGGCTGATGTTGCCGGCCACGAACTCGTTCTTGACCTGGGTGATGTACACCGTGGCCACGAAGACATTGTCCGAGATGGCCGACAGCAGCCCGTTGGCCAGGAACAGCGCGCCGGCCTGTTCTTCGATGGGCAGACTGAGTACCCACTGGATGAACGGCTGGAACAGATGCTGCTCGTGGATGACCGCGACGATGGTGAAGAACACCACCAGCAGTGAGGTGAAGGGCAGCGATTCCTGGAAGGCGCGGCCGATCTGGTGCTCATCGGTAATGCCATTGCCGGCGGTCAGCAGGATGATCACCGCCAGTCCGATCAGCCCGACCTCTGCCATATGCAATGCCAGCGCCAATACCAGCAGCACGGCTACCACGGCCTGCACGATCAGCGCGGCGCGCTCCCGTGGCGTACGCCGTGAATCCTGATGATGGTCATAATCCTCGAGAATGCGTCGCACGCTGGCGGGCAGGCGCTGGCCGTAGCCGAACCAGCGGCCACGTTCCAGCAGCACGCACAGGGCGAGGCCGGCGAAGAAGGTCGGCACGGTGACCGGCGCCATGGCGAGGAAGAAGTCGACGAAGTCCCATTCGGCGGCCTTGGCGATCACCAGATTCTGCGGCTCGCCGATCATGGTGCTGACGCCTCCCAAGGCGGTTCCCACCGCGCCATGCATCAGCAGCGAGCGCAGAAATCCGCGGAAATCCTCGAGGTCTTCACTGTGCACGGCTTCGACACTGACATCATTGGCATGATCATGCTGGGTATCGAAATGCTTGCCCGAGGCCACCTTGTGGTAGACGGAGTAGAAGCCCACCGCGATACCGATGATCACCGCCGTCACCGTCAAGGCGTCGAGAAAGGCGGACAGCAGGGCGCTGGAGAGACAGAACATCAGCGACAGCCAGGTCTTGGAGCGCACGCCGAGGATGATCTTGGTGAAGGCATACAGCAGCAGCGGCTTCATGAAGTAGATGCCGGCCACCATGAACATCAGCAGCAGGATCACCGGCAGGTTGCGCTCCATCTCCTGCATGATGGCCTCCGGCGAGGCCATGCCGATGACGACGGCCTCCAGTGCCAGCAGACCGCCCGGCTGGAGGGGATAGCACTTGAGCGCCATCGCCAGCGTGAAGATGAATTCCCCCAGCAGCAGCCAGCCGACGATCACGCCACCCTGCGGGCCGCTGAACCACAGCAGCAGCGGATTGGTGATCAGAAACAGGCACATCAACTGCTTGTACCAGCGTGGCGACTGGCCGAGGAAGTTGCGCGCCAGTCCGCGGCTGAGTGTCTGGCGTGTGTCATGTGATAGCGAAGACATGGGCAGTTTCCGGCGTTGATTTGTTGTTGGAGGACGGGATCGGCAATGCCGCTTCAGCGTGTGCTTTGCTATCATCGCCGCCGTCATCGAGCGCCTGGCGGTATTAGAGCACGCCCGTCGGTGAGGTCTCGGGTAGCCTTTGGTCGTGAAAATCGCGCAGGCAGCGCTGCGCTGTCGCTGGCCGGTGTGCTGCGAGCTCTCCCGAGGCGTGTTGCTGGCAGACGTCGTCCGATTGAAAGATCGGCCTTTGCAGCCTCCGTGCTGCTTCTGTACGAGACCCGAAGATGAAATCACGGCATACCGGCTTGACCCACCTCAAGCATTCCGCGCGTTACTCGCTCAAGGGGCTCAAGGCTGCCTGGAGCAACGAAGAGGCCTTCCGCCAGGAGATCGTGCTGTGCGCCTTGCTGCTGCCGTTTGCCTGGTGGATCGGTGACTCGCATGTCGAGTGGCTGCTGCTGGTCGGCTCCACGCTGATCGTGCTGATGGTCGAACTGCTCAACTCGGCGGTGGAATCCGCGATTGACCGCATCGGCCCGGAATTCCATGAACTGTCCGGGCGCGCCAAGGACATGGGCTCGGCGGCGGTGATGATCAGCCTGATCTTCGCTGGCCTGACCTGGGGTACCTTGCTCTACGACAAGCTGTTCGGCTGAGCGACTTCGCCCCGATCTCATCATTGGAGGCTCAGTGGGCTGGGTCGTGTCATGTGCCTGCGGCCTCCGTTATGCTGAGGGCTGGATCGAAGGAGACGACCATGCCCCAGCCATCCCCCGCGCAGTCCCGCCCACTGTTGCCCGCTGATTTCCTTGCGCCGTCATCGCTGCTGGCCGAGCAGTCGGCTGACAGCCGTGCCACGCTCGAGAGCGCCCTGCACGTAGCCCAAGAGCGCCTCGAAGAGAGCCTGACCCAGGCTGAGAACCTCAGCGAGATGCGTGGCGATGACAGCTCTCCGCTGGCGACCTTTCTGGCCCTCGATAAGCGTCAGCGCAGCCAGCTTGGACGTCTGATCACGCTGTCCGACTTCGCGCTGGAGACGCTGTGCCGCCGCCCTGAACTGCTGTCCGAGCTGCTCGAGAGCGGCGAGCTGGAGCGTGCCTTGCCGGTCGCGCAGCTCACCGAGCGCCTCGCCGCAGGTCTCATCAGTGCCGAAGATGAGAAGGCGATGCAGCAGGTGCTGCGGCGTTTCCGCCAGCTGCGCATGCTGGGCATCGTGTGGCGCGACCTCAACGGCGCCGACATGTGGCAGACCGCGGCGGCGGTCTCGCACCTCGCCGAAGTCACTCTCGAGGGCGCGCTTGGCTGGCTGGAAGCCTCGCTTGAGCCGCGTTATGGCCGCCCCGCGCCGGACCGCTTCGGCGAGCCGCAGCGGCTGGTGGTGCTCGGCATGGGCAAGCTGGGCGCCGGCGAGCTCAACCTCTCCTCCGATATCGATCTGATCTTCGCCTTCCCCGACAAGGGCGAGACATCGGGCGGTCGCAAGTCTCTGGATCATCAGGAATATTTCACGCGTCTCGGCCAGAAGCTGATTGCCGCGCTGGACGCGATGACCGCCGATGGCTTCGTGTTCCGCGTCGACATGCGGCTGCGTCCGCTGGGGGACGGCGGGCCACTGGTCGGCAGTTTCTCGATGCTGGCCAGCTACTACCAGGATCAGGGCCGCGAATGGGAGCGTTACGCGATGCTCAAGGCGCGCCCGGTGGCGGGCAGTGTCGCTGCCGGCGAGCGCCTGATCGCGCACCTGCGGCCCTTCGTCTATCGCAAGTATCTGGATTTCGGCGCCATCGAGTCGCTGCGCGAGATGAAGGCGATGATCAATCGCGAGGTCAAGCGGCGCGGACTGTCCGACAACATCAAGCTCGGCTCCGGCGGCATTCGCGAGGTGGAATTCGTCGCCCAGGCCTTCCAGCTGATTCGGGGCGGGCGTGAGTCGGAATTGCAGGTCACCTCGCTCAAGCAGGCCTTTGCGCGCCTGCCAGCCCTGGGGTTGCTGCCGCAGGCGGTCGTGGATGAGTTGGTGCCGGACTACGTCTTCCTGCGCGATCTTGAGCACGCCCTGCAGGCCCAGGCCGACCGCCAGACCCAGACATTGCCGCTGGATCCGCTGGGTCGCGAGCGCCTCGCTCTGGCCATGAACCTGCCCGACTGGGAGGCGCTCACCGCGCGGCTGGAAGAAGTGCGCAAGCGCATCCGCCATCACTTCGACAACGTGATTGCCGCGCCGGAAGACGACGAGGCCGAGCAGGGCGAAGGCCAGCAGGCGCTGGATGAGTGGCGAGCACTGTGGCGTGGCGAGCTGACGGCGGAGGAGGGCGAGGCACTGCTCGCCGAGAGCGGCTTTGAGAGTGCGGCCGAGAGTTTCCGGCGTCTCGACAGTCTGCGGCGGTCACGGGCGGTACAGGGCATGCAGCGCATCGGCTTTGATCGTCTCGATGCGCTGATGCCGCCTTTGCTGCAGGCGCTGGGCTCGGCGGCGGGCGACCCGGAAAAGCCCGGCGAGCACGATGCCAGCCGAGTGCTGGAGCGCGTGTTGCCGCTGATCGAGGCGGTATTGCGGCGGACGGCCTATCTGGCGCTGCTGCGCGAGAATCCGGATGCGCTGGCGCAGTTGATGCGCCTGTGTGCGGCAAGCCCCTGGATCGCCGAACAGCTGGCGCGCTATCCGGTGCTGCTCGATGAGTTGCTGCACCCGCACAATCTGTACTCACCCGCCGACAAGACGCGCCTCGCCGATGAGCTGCGCACCGCGCTTTCGCGTATTCCCGAAGATGATGAAGAGGCGTTGCTCGAGGCCTTGCGGGTGTTCCGCCACGCCCAGGTGTTGCACGTGGCGGCCTCCGATATCGCCGGTGCCCGCCCGCTGATGAAGGTCAGCGACTATCTGACCTTCATCGCCGAGGTGGTGCTGGAACAGGTGCTGGCGATGGCGTGGAAGACCCTGACCCGCAAGCATGGTTTCCCCATCGGGCGCGATGGCCAGCCGATCACTGGCGACAGCCTGAGTGGCAGCTTCGTGATCGTCGGCTACGGCAAGCTGGGTGGCATCGAGTTGGGCTATGGCTCGGATCTGGATCTCGTCTTCCTGCATGATGCGGCCAGCAAGGGCCAGACGGATGGCCCGCGCCCGCTGGACAATCCACTGTTCTTCACGCGTCTGGGGCAGCGCATCATCCACCTGCTGACGGCGGTGACGCCGGCCGGTGCGCTCTACGAGGTCGACATGCGCCTGCGTCCGTCAGGCAACTCGGGGCTACTGGTCTCGAGTCTGGCGGCCTTCCGGGACTATCAGCTCACGCAAGCCTGGACATGGGAGCATCAGGCGCTGGTGCGTGCGCGGGCCGTGGCGGGAGACCCGGCACTGGCGCTGGCCTTCGAGGAGGTGCGCCGTGAGGTGCTCGGTCAGCAGCGGGACGAGAAGACGCTGCGTCAGGAGGTGATCACCATGCGCCACAAGATGCGTGATCACCTGGGCAGCAGCGCCAAGGACCGCGAGGCCGGCCAGTTCCATCTCAAGCAGGACGCCGGCGGCATCGTCGACATCGAGTTTCTCGCCCAGTACTGCGTGCTGGCGCTGAGTCATCAGGTGCCCGCTCTGCTCGAGTGGAGCGACAACATGCGACTGCTGGAAACCCTCGAGTCCTGCGGACGGCTGCCGGGCGAGCAGGCCGGCGAGCTGCGCGAGGCCTATCTGGCCTACCGCGATGTCAGTCATCGCCTGGCGCTGGAAAAGCACGGCAGCCTGATGCGGCTGGAGCAGCACCCGGTGATTGCCGCCCATCGTGAGCGGGTCATCACCCTCTGGCAGTCACTGTTGGGCGAAGATCAGGTCAGTCACGAGGGGGTTTAACGCCAAATCAATGCTCGCAATCCCCTGTCGCTGTCCCCAAGAAAGGGGGCACCAGACAACGTTGACAGGGGAGGTCAGCATGATGGAGTGGATCGCGAATCACTCGAAAACCATCTCGGCGATTGCCAGTATCGGCTCGTTCTTCATCTGGCTGGTCTACGCGCAGCTGCTGTATCACAACTTCCGTCGCCAGCGTCGCCCGCGAGTGCTGATCAATCGCGGCAAGTCCAAGGGTATCGACAGTCTGTGCATCGTCAGCAACATGAGTGCCGAATCGATCTTCATCGAGCACATCATCGCGCGGCTGGATACCAGTCATGGCAGCCTGCTGATGGATGTCACCGAGTTCGAACGCAGCTATCAGGAAGGTGACGAGCAGGGTGACAATCAGCAGGACGGCGACAGCGAGCAGTCCGCTCAAAAGGCCTCCAGCAGCAGTGAGTGGCGCATCTCCGATACCACGCGTCAGGGGCCGCTGGGCTCGGGCGACTTCCTGCATATCGGTACCTTTGCGGAAGTCATCGAGCGCATGGCGCGCCGCAATGGCATCTCGCTCGAGGGTCACTGGCCCAGCAATGAGCAGCTGAAATTCCAGCGCCTGACGCTGCGTATCATCGGCATCTATGGCAGTGAAGACCATCCGATCGGTGTCGAGCGTGCCTTCCGCCTGCACGATGCCGATGGAGAATGCGCATTGGTACCGGAGCGCTGGGATTCCAATCGCCTGTCATCACGCAGGCAGCGTCACAAGTTGCGCAAGCTTCTGGATCGCATCAGTGGGGAAGACATCAGCGAGCAGTCCACTTTCCAGCCCCCGAGTGACGAGGAGTCGCGCAACAAGGCTTCATGAATGCGGGCGCATGAGGCTGATGCATGAACCACTGGCCGCATGAAGCTAATGCATGAACCATCGGACGCATGAAGTCCCGGTCGCATGAACCACGGGACGCATGAATCATCGTAAGTATGACGGCGGTGTCTTCACACTGTCAGGGCGACGAGGATGGGGTAGGCTTTCCAGAGCCCATTCACGGAGAACCCTCGGATGCAGGAACGCGTCACGCCCTTTCAGTTGTTCATTCTGGTGCTGTCGATCTATGTGATCGGCGCCATGGTGGTGGACCTTGTCTTTGAGTTGTCACCGCAGGTCCAGCGGCTGCTGGAGTACATGGACTACGTGGTCTGCCTGTTCTTCTTCATCGATTTCTGCAAGCGCTTCGCCAGTGCCAAGAGCAAGCGCGAGTACATGAAGTGGGGCTGGATCGACCTGCTGGCCTGTATTCCGGCGGGGCTCTTCCAGGGCGCGAGGCTGTTTCGCGTGGTGCAGGTGCTGCGGGTGCTGCGCGCCATCAAGTCGATGGAAATGATCTGGAAGCTGCTGTTTCGCAACCGGGCCGAGGGGGTCTTCGCCTCGGCGGCCACTGCCACGGTGCTGCTGGTGGTGTTCGGCGCCCTGACCATGCTGATGGTGGAGACACCCAATCCCGACAGCCCCATCAATACCGCCGAGGAGGCGTTGTGGTGGGCAGTGGTGACGGTGACCACCGTCGGCTATGGCGACTACTACCCCATCACGACACTCGGTCGCGTGGTGGCGGTGCTGCTGATGGTCGGGGGCGTGGGGCTGTTCGGGAGTTTCGCCGCCTATATCAGCTCGATCTTCATCGAGGATGACAGTGAGCAGGAGGCGCGCGCAGCGCGTGCCCAGCGCGACATGACGCGTGCGCTCTACCATCAGATCAGCGAGCTGACGACAGAGGTGCGCGAGCTGCGTGAGCGACTGGATCAGGTCGCGCAGGAGCGGGGCGAGTCGCTGGCTGAGCGCGAACGCCACCGCGAGGCGCTGCATCGCCAGGTGAATGAGGAGATGGAACAGCGCCTGGGGGATGCCGCCCCGCCAGACCGCAAGGGCCCCGTCGACGAGCGCTGAGTCGGCAGGCAGGCAGCCAACCAACCAACAAAGAAGCCCCTGGCACCGTGAGGTGTCAGGGGCTTTTTACATACTGTCATCAGGCGTCAGGCAAGCAGACACAGGCGCTGCGACTGCCGTGCATCACCCGGGCGATGATCAGTCGAAGTTGCGCGAGTAGAAGATCTCGAGCATTTCACGACGCAGACGGCCTTCGATGTTGGTGGCTTCCTCGAAGGTCAGCTCGCGACGCGAGGTGCCGAAGAGGTAGTTGTCCAGTTCGAAGTCCTTGAGCAGCATCTTGGTGTGGAACATGTTCTCTTGATACACGTTCACATCGACCATCTGGTAGGCACGCTTGGTGTCTTCCGCCAGGTAATCCTGGATGGAGGTGATGTCGTGATCGATGAACAGCTTCTTGCCATCCACGTCGCGCGTGAAGCCACGCACGCGGTAGTCCATGGTCACGATATCGGAATCGAAGCTGTGGATCAGATAGTTCAGCGCCTTCAGCGGGCTGATCATGCCACAGGTCGAGACATCGATATCGAGACGGAAGGTGCTGATGCCGTTGTCCGGGTGGGACTCGGGATAGGTGTGCACCGTGACGTGAGACTTGTCCAGATGGCCGACGACCGTTTCCGGCAGCGGGCCCGGGCCCGGCGCGGTCTGGGACACGTCCTGCTCTTCCAGCTCGTGCTCGGCGATCAGGATGGTCACGCTGGCACCATGCGGCTCATAGTCCTGGCGTGCGATGTTCAGCACGTGGGCACCGATGATGTTGGTGACATCCTTGAGGATCTGGGTAAGACGCTCGGCATTGTAGAGCTCATCGATATAATCGATATACGCCGTGCGCTGCTCTTCGGTCTGCGCGTAGCAGATGTCGTAGATATTGAAGCTCAACGAACTGGTGAGGTTGTTGAACCCGTGAAGGCGGAGTTGATCGCTCACGTCCAGGCCTCCTTGAAATGGGAGGGTGGTATGACATCCGATGCGCCATTGCATTCAGTCAGAGAGGCAGGCATCGGGCCGAAGAGGACATCTCGAAAGGCCCGTCCCGGCCGCTGGCAGCATGACTCACAGGGAGCATTGCATACCATCCTTGCCACGAGACGACCGGTGAGACGACCGGTTTGAGGGGCGTATTATGCACAGGCAGGGCTGACACGCCAGCGACAATTCCCGCCGATCCCGGCGAGATGTCGTGAGTGGTACGCTCCCTCCCGCCGTCGGCGGGGCCTTGAGGGGCGGGAGGGTGAGGCGTGATCAGGCCGCGATGTCGATGACTTCGTAGGAGTGGGTGATCTCGACACCCCCGGCGGTCAGCATCAGGGAGGCGCTGCAGTACTTCTCGGCGGACAGCTCGACGGCACGCTTGACCTGGGATTCCTTGAGGTTGCGACCGGTGACCACGAACTTGACGTGAATCTTCGTGAACACGCTTGGCACGCTATCGGCACGCTCGGCGCTCAGTTCGGCGTGACAGTCGGTGACCTGCTGGCGGGCCTTTTCCAGAATCTGGATGACATCGAAGCTGGTGCAGCCGCCCAGACCCATCAACATCATTTCCATCGGACGCGGGCCGGTGTTGCGACCGCCGTTGTCCGGATTGCCGTCCATGACCACGCTGTGGCCGCTGCCGGATTCGGCGAGGAACTGGCGACCATCGGTCCATTTGATGCTGGCGTTCATTGCCATGTCGGAACGTCTCCTTCTGATAAGTCGTTGATGTGCTGCCGGCCCGAGGTCAGTGGTTTCAAGGGCCGGGGGCTCCAGTTACAAGAGCGCGGAGAGCACGATGGCGCACAGGGTAGCATTGTCATCGGCGCGCCCGGAGGAACGTCCAGCGCTGAGCTTATATCTCGCTGACTCAAGCCTTGTCGTGGCTCAGCAGCTCATCCAGCTCGGCCAGACGCTGTGGGGTGCCGACATCGATCCAGGCGCCGCGATGATGCAGGCCGCGCACCTCGCCATGCTGCATGGCCTCACGCAGCAGTGGCGCCAGCTTGAAGACGCTGTCAGGGCCCTGGTAGGCCGGTGTCTCGGCGATGGCGCGGCGGATCAGTCGTGGTGACAGCCACGACACACCGGAGAAGGTCAGGCGGCTGCCGGTCTGCACGTCCTTCTCGTCCTGTTCGTCGCTCTCGGCGCGGGCGTCATCCTTCACTATCCCCGTCGGGGTGAGCAGGAAGTCCCCCTCGGGATGGTGTGGCGGGTTATCCACTAGCACCAGCCCCGCCAGCGCCTGGGGCTGATCGGCAAGTGGAGCAAGTGAATGGCTCGCCAGCGCCTGGATGGTCAGCAGCGTGAGGTCGACGTCACACCAGACATCGCCATTGATCAGCAGGAAGGGCGTGTCATCGCCTGCGTCCTGCGTCAGCGCCTCGGGCAGTGACAGGGCGCGAGCGATGCCGCCGCCGGTTTCCAGCGGCGTCTCCTCGCGCGAGAAGATCAGTGTCAGGAAGCGCTTGCGCCCCTGCCAGCAAGCTTCGAGCTGGCCCCGGGCATTCGGTTTCGCTGCGAAGTGGCTCACAATCCTGTCGGCCAGGTGGCCGACGTTGATGACGACCCTGTCCACATCGATCGCTTCCAGGCGCAGCAGGTGGTGCTCCAGCAATGGCAGCCCGGCGACTTCCAGCAACGGCTTGGGGGTGTGGTCGGTCAGCGGGCGCATGCGCGTGCCGAAACCGGCCGCCAGAATCATCGCGCGCATCAGTGGCTCCCTGGCTGGTTATCGGCATTTGCTGCGCTGTCCTTGCTTTCCCCACCTGCCGCAGCGCTCTTCGCCGTATCCGCGGCGGCCGCATTGCGCTGCAGGCGGGCAGCGCGATCGGCGAGTGCTGCCAGCTCATCGTAATCATCGAGGTTGATCTCGGGGCGCTCGCCATTGGCGAGACGCAGGTCGCGCGCCTCGCATTCCTCGGCCAGGCGCAGCGACAGTGCCGGCGTCAGCACCTCATCCAGCCAGTGGGTGAAGGAGATCAGTTCCGGGCAGAAGGCCAGACCCTCGCGCAGGTGACCGAGGAAGCGCGGCATCAGCGTCAGGTAACGTGGCTTGGCATCCCGCAGTGTCAGGCGCGCGAAGATGCCGAGAATCTTGAGATTGCGCTGAACGCCCATGCGCTCGACGCTCTGGCGGTATTCCAGCGGGCTCGGTGCCGGCAGGCCGGCCGCGGCGTAGCGTGGCAAGGCGGCCAGACGCGCCTGCTCGATCCAGCGCGCCATGGCGGGTTCCGGCCAGCGCCAGTGACGGTCGCGCAACAGCGAGATCAGGTCGTAGTTCTCGGGGCCGCTGACGGCGTCCTGGAAGTCGATGATCCACAGTCGCGGCTGGTCCTGGGATGCCGACTGATGCAGGAACAGGTTCTGGGCATGGAAGTCGCGATGCACGGTCACCACCGGTTGCGCGCTGGCGGCCGCGAGCAACTGCCCCGTCAGCTTGTCCCAGGCGGCGTAGCGGCGGTCATGTGGCATGTCGAGCAGCTGGCCGAGGCACCACTCCGGAAACAGCGCCAGTTCGGCAGACAGCCGGGCGTCGTCATAGGCAGGCAGGTTGCCGGGCGGCAGCTGATGCAGCTGCTCGAGCAGCCCGATGGCTTCGCCATAGTAGTGGTCAGCGTGCTCGGTGCTGGTCAGGGCGGTCATCAGCGGGGTGTCGCCGAGGTCTTCCAGCTCCAGGAAGCCGAGTGACTCGTCGAAGGCGAAGATCTCGGGCAGCGGCAGGCCGGCGTCGCGCCATTGGCGAGCGATGGCGACGAAGCCGTGGCTGTCTTCCTTCTCGGGCGGGGCATCCATCAGGATGCGCGCCGGCGTGGCCGGGTCGAGCTCCTCGAGGTGCAGGCGGAAATAGCGGCGGAAGCTGGCGTCGTCAGCCACGGCGCTCATGCGCACGGCCTCTGGCGTGAGGTCGTGGCGGGCGGCGGCCCAGGCGTGCAGCGCCTGGCGGCGGGCGTCGGATGTCATGGGGCTTGGGCTCCTGTCGGCGTGTGCGGGGCCGGCTGTCAGTTGACGCCTGTGCCGCGGCCCCGCATGCTGTCGTGTGGTGACGAGAAGGCAGGCGGAACCGGCAAGCAGGAAGGCCGGTTGCTGGGCCTGTATAATACCGATTCCCCCAGCCAAGGACACAGAGCAGCCATGGCCCAGCGCAGCCATTCATCCCATCCGGGCAAGCCGACGACCGCTCCCGGGCGACGTCAGCGTCGCTTCGCGACTCCCTCTCTGTCTGCTCATTCCCGGCAGGCACCGATAGCCCGATTGGGCGATGACCGCCCGGTCTGGCAGCTCAAGCCACTGGTTTTCCGTCTGTTGTGGACGCTGGCGCCACTGGCCGCCGGCGCCCCTCTGATGGCACAGGCCGCTCCGCCCGAGCCCCTGTCAGCCAGTCAGCTCGATTGGCAGCCCTATGATGAGGTGCCGCGGGGCAAGCTGTGCTCCGGGCGCTATGTCACGCCGGCCTACCGTATCGAGGCGGGCGACACGCCGGAGCAGGTCACGACCTCGGCTGACAAGGCTAATTACGGCAACGATGGCGTCGCCACCCTGATGGGGGAGGTGGTGCTGCGCCGCGGCGATTCCCAGCTGGAATCGCCCGAGGTCAGCGTCAACGAGGCGCGTGACACCGCCACCGCCAAGGGGCCTGTCACCTATCGTCAGCCCGGGGTCCTGCTGCGCGGCGACGACGCGCGGGTCTCGCTCAACAGCGATGCGGCCAGCGTCGACAACGGTCACTACGTCTTTCACGAACAGCATGTGCGCGGCGACGCGGTGCAGCTGGCACGTCTCGAGGATGGTCGCTACCGCCTGAAGGATGCCAGCTTCACCTCCTGTGAGCCGGGCAACAGCCTGTGGCGCCTGGTCGGCAGCGACATCACCATCGATCAGGATTCCGGCTGGGGAACGGCCAAGCATGCGCGCATGGAAATGGGCGGCGTGCCGGTCTTCTACTGGCCCTACGTGCGCTTCCCGGTCGATGACCGCCGCCACACGGGCCTGCTGTGGCCGCAGTTCAGCTACACTAGCTCCAGCGGCTTCGATTACGCCCAGCCGATCTACCTGAATCTGGCCCCCAATTACGACGCCACCCTCACGCCGCGTTACATCTCCGAGCGTGGCGAGATGCTGGAAGGCGAGTTCCGCTATCTATTGCCGCGTGGCGATGAAGGCAGCATCGAGGGCGCCTGGCTCGCCGATGACGATGGCGGCAGCGATCCCGACGATGATGAGGAAGACCTGATCGGCGAGGACCGCTGGTACATCAACTACCAGCATGCTGGCCGCTATGATGCCCGTACCGACTACCAGTTGAAGTACGGCGCCGCCTCCGATGGCAATTATTTCGACGACTTCGGGCGCAACTTCGGGGAAACGGAAACCGATAGCCTCGAACGTCTGGCACAGCTCGATTACCACGGCGATGTCTGGGACCTGCAGTTCAAGGCGCAGGGCTATCAGCGCATGGACTACCCGCTGGATAACGATGACAAGCCGTTCTACCGTCTGCCGAGCCTGACCGCGGATGGTCGCTGGAGTCAGTCCAACGGTTTCTACGAAGAGTGGAATTCCAACGCGACCTACTTCTGGCGTGACGTCGATGAGACGGATACCGACATCGACGAAGACCAGGCCGCCAATGGTTCGCGCCTGCGACTGGCGCCGGCGCTGGGCTGGCGCAGCGACCAGAGCTGGAGCTTCATCGAGCCGCGCGCGCAGTTGGTCAGCCTGTCATACAGCCTGGACTATGGTGACCGCGAGACGGACCGCAGCACCAGCCCGTCCGCCACCATCCCGGTACTGTCGCTGGACAGCGGCCTGATCTTCGATCGCGAGACCGAATGGTTCGGCGACGGCTATACCCAGACGCTGGAACCGCGCCTCTATTACGCCTACGTGCCGGAGGTTGATCAGTCCGATCTGCCCGACTTCGACACCTCGGAAGACGCCTTCAGCTGGAATCAGCTGTGGTCTCCGTACCGCTTCAGCGGAGGTGACCGTGTCGGCGATACCAACAAGGTCTCCTACGGCGTGTCGTCACGCTTCATCAGCGATGAAAGCGGCCGTGAACGCCTCAAGCTGGGCGTCGGCCAGTCGAGCTACCTGTCGGACCGCAACATCGACATGGACGGTGATCCGGACAAGACCTCACGCTCCGACTTCGACAGCTACTCCGACTACTATCGTGCGACGCGTGACCGCTCGCCGGTGGTCTTCCAGGCCGATGTGGTGCTCAACGACCAGTGGACCGCCTCCCAGGCCGTGTTCCAGGATTTCGATCGTGGCGTGACCGAAAGTGCCCAGACCTCGCTGCGTTATCGTGCGGAACAGGGCACGGTACTGAACTTTGGCTTCAATCGTGAGATCGAAGGCTTCGTGCCTTACGACGATGAGGACGAGGATGACGTGCTGGGCTATACCCGCAACGAGTGGGATTTCTCCTTCGCGACGCCGATGAGCGAGAGCTGGTCGCTGCTGGGCCGCTACATGTATGACAGCACCAATTCCCGTTCACTGGAGAAGGTGTTGGGCGTGCAGTACAACGATTGCTGCTACGGCGTGCAGGTCACCTGGCGTGAATGGCAGGATGACAACGACACCGCCAACACCATCTCGGATGACGAAGAGAAGAATGGCATCTTCCTGACCTTTGAATTCAAGGGCTTGGGAGGCGTTGGCCAGAGTGCTGACAGCTACCTGGAACAGGCCGTACCGGGCTATCGCAACGCGGGCTTCTGAGTCGCCGCGCCAGGCCGTGAACGATGACGCCAAGGCGCCGCCGCAGGGCGGCGCCATCAACATTTTTACGCCGAGAGAACATGTGATGCGCAAGACCCTGATTGCCCCGCTGGGGCTGGCATTTGTGCTGGCGAGTCTGCCGGCCGGTGCCGCCGAGTTGCTCGACCGCGTGGTTGCCGTGGTCAACAAGGACGCCATCATGCAAAGCGACATGGAGCAGCGCGTCACCCAGGCGAGTCAGCAGTTGCAGAGCCGTGGCATCAACCTGCCGCCGCGCGACGTGCTGGAGCGTCAGGTTCTTGATCGTATGGTCAATGAGCAGATTCAGCTGCAGCTGGCGGAACAGGCCAACCTCAGCATCGATGACACCCAGCTCAACGCCACCCTGCGCGGCATCGCCAAGGACAACGGCATGAGCCTGGAAGCCTTCGCCGACAAGCTCGAGCAGGACGGCATGTCACTGGCCCAGGTGCGCGATCAGGTGCGTCGTGAGCTGCTGGTGCAGCAGATCCAGCAGCGCAGCGTCGCCAGTCGGGTGCGGATCTCCGATCGTGAGATAGATCGCTATCTCAATCAGCAGAATGTCGGCAGCGACGTCCAGTACCATCTGGCCCACCTGCTGGTGGCACTGCCCCAGGAGCCGACGCCGGACCAGGTCAAGGCCGCGCGCGCCAAGGCCGACAGCCTGCGCCAGCAGATCGAGCAGGGCACCGATTTCGCCCAGCTGGCTGCCGCCGAATCTGCCGGCAGTCAGGCACTGAGCGGCGGTGATCTCGGCTGGCGTTCCGGCGGTGAGCTGCCGACGGTGTTCGCCGATGTCATTCCGAACATGCAGGCCGGCCAGGTCTCCGAGCCGCTGCGCAGTGCCAGTGGCTATCACCTCGTCAAGCTGATCGAGAAGCGTGGCGCGGGCAAGGCGTTGATTTCCCAGACGCGCGCACGCCACATCCTGATCCAGCCCAACCCGAACCTCAGCGATCAGCAGGCGCTTGAGCGCGCCGAGTCCATTCGTCGCCGTCTGCTGGGGGGCGAGGACTTCGCCGCGTTGGCCCAGGAGTTCAGCGACGACAAGGGCAGCTCTCTCAAGGGTGGCGAACTGGGCTGGGTCAGCCCGGGCCAGACGGTCTCCTCCTTCGAGACGGCCATGAATGGTCTGGACGTGGGCGAGATCAGCCAGCCGGTCAAGAGTCGCTTCGGCTACCACATCATCGAAGTCGAGGAGCGTCGCCAGCAGGATGTGACCAACTCCAGCCAGCGTGACAAGGTCCGCAAGACCCTGTTCCAGCGCAAGCTCAATGATGAGCTCGAAGCCTGGCAGCAGCAGGTGCGTGCCGAGGCCTACGTCGACAACCGTCTCGATGAGCAGTAAGTCCGAGTGGAGCAGCGAGACACCGTCATGAATCGTCGCGAAGAGATTGCGCCCGATATCATCGCTCTGACCGCCGGTGAGCCGGCGGGCATCGGTCCCGAGCTGCTGGTGATGCTCGCCGGTCAGGCGGAAGCGTTCCCTGCGCAGCTGGTCGCCGTGGCAGACCCCGCCTTGCTGGTCAGTCGTGCCCGCCTGCTGGGTCTGCCGCTGGTGGTGCATGAGTTGTCGCCGGGCGATCCGCTGCCGCCGGTTCGCAATGGTGAGCTTGCCGTGTGGCCGGTGCCGCTGGCAGTGCCCAGCGAGCCGGGCGTGATCGATGCGCGCAATGGCGATCATGTGCTGGCGATGCTGGATGTCGCCATCGCCGCCTGCCAGGCGGGGCATGCCAGTGCCATGGTGACGGCGCCGCTGTCCAAGGCCGCCGTGATCGAGGCCGGGCATGCGGGCTTCACCGGCCACACCGAATACCTGCGCGATGTCTGCGGGGTGGAGGAGGTGGTCATGATGCTGGCGTGCCCCGGGCTGCGGGTGGCGCTGGCCACCACACACCTGCCGCTGCGCGAGGTGGCCGAGGCCATCACGCCCGAGGGCTTGACGCGGGTGATGAAGATTCTCGCCAAGGACCTGACGCGCTACTTCGGCTGTGCCGCACCGCGCATCGCGGTGTGCGGGCTCAATCCGCATGCCGGCGAGGGCGGGCACCTGGGGCATGAGGAGATCGAGGTGATTTCCCCGACGCTGGATGCCCTGCGCGCGACCGGCATGCAGCTGGATGGCCCGCTGCCGGCCGACACCCTGTTCACGCCGCGGCATCTGGAGGGCGTGGATGCGGTACTGGCGATGTACCACGACCAGGGCCTGCCGGTGCTCAAGTATGCTGGCTTCGGTGAAGCCGCCAACATCACGCTGGGCCTGCCGATCGTGCGTACCTCCGTGGATCACGGCACGGCGCTGGACCTCGCCGGCAGCGGGCGTGCCGACGTCGGCAGCCTGTTGCAGGCCGTGCGTGTCGCCATCGAGATGGCAGCCGCCGCGCGAGCCTGAGATAATCCCCGCATCACTCGGGCGTGACCGCATGGCGGCACGTCAGGCGTGCGCCACAGCGTGGCGTCTCGCTACCCCAGTCATTCGACCATCGAGGATGGTCTCGCCGCCCCGGTCTGCCTGTGTCCCTGCAGGCCATGGCGGCGTCTTGTTGTCGGGAATCCCGACGGATTCCCAGGAGGAAGGTCAGTCCCATGTCCCAACATTTCCCCGCGCATCGCGCTCGCAAGCGTTTCGGTCAGAACTTTCTGCAGGACCTTGGCGTCATCTCTCGCATCGTGAATGCCATTCGTCCCGCGGAAGGCGAGCGCCTGGTCGAGATCGGTCCGGGGCAGGGTGCCTTGACCGGCCCGCTGTTGGAAGCGGCAGGCAAGCTGGAAGTCATCGAACTGGACCGTGACCTCATTCCGGGCCTGCGCGTGCAGTTCTTCAACTACCCGGACTTCGTGATCCATGAAGGCGATGCCCTGCGCTTCGACTTCCCGGAGCTGGTCGGTGATGGCCCGGCACTGCGCGTGGTCGGCAATCTGCCGTACAACATCTCCACTCCGCTGATCTTCCACCTGCTGGAAGCACGCGGCGCGATCTCCGACATGCACTTCATGCTGCAGAAGGAAGTCGTCGAGCGTCTGGCCGCCGAGCCGGGTGGCACCGACTGGGGCCGCCTGTCGGTGATGACCCAGTATTACTGCGCAGTGGAAAATCTGTTCCTGGTGCCGCCGAGCGCCTTCTTCCCGGCGCCGAAGGTGGATTCCGCCATCGTGCGTCTGGTGCCGCACCGTGAACTGCCGCATCCGGCCAAGGACGAGAAGCTGCTCGCCGTCATCGTGCGCGAAGCCTTCTCCCAGCGCCGCAAGACGCTGCGCAACAACTTCAAGGGCCGCATCGATGCCGACCAGCTGACCGCGCTGGGCATCGATCCCTCGCGTCGTCCGCAGACACTGACCGTCGCTGAGCTGGTGATGATCAGCAACCACCTCAGTGAGCAGGGCATGACTGTGGACAAGGCCAACAAGGCACCGAAGAAGCGTCCGCGCAGCAATGTCGGCCACGGTGCGCCGGCAGCCGACAGTGCCAGTGATAGTCATCGTGATAGCGCCAGCGGCGAACGCCTCGATGCCGAGAGCGATGCCAAGGGCGACGCCCGCAACGCCAGCGACCACGACGCATGAGTAGCGTGGCGGACATCCGTATTGACGCCGTACCCGAGTACTGCGCCGACGAGAGTCGTCCGAGCGAGAACCGGCACGTGTTCCGCTACACCATCACCGTGCACAACGGGACGAATGAGACCGTGCAGCTACTGGCGCGCTACTGGAAGATCACCCAGGGCAGCGGCGATCAGCAGGAAGTGCGTGGCAAGGGCGTGGTCGGCAAACAGCCGCTGATCGCGCCCGGCGAGAGTTTTCGCTATACCTCGCGCGCCGTGCTCGACATGCCGGTCGGTGTGATGCAGGGGGCCTATACCTTCTGTGACGCGACCCATGCGCGCACCTTCGAGGTCGCCATCGCACCGTTCCGGCTCGCCGGGCCGCATCAGGTTCACTAGGGTGGCCGCGTGATGCAGTGTTTCGTATTCAAGACAGCAAGTCAGACCGCCACGGCGGTCAGGGAGTGGGCATGACGCAGTGGGCGATTGGCGATTTGCAGGGCTGCCACGAAGAGTTCGAACGGCTGTTGCAGCGCCTCGATTTCACGCCGGGGCGCGATGTGCTGTGGCTGGCGGGAGACCTGGTCAATCGCGGGCCGGGCTCGCTGGAATGCCTGCGCCTGGTCAAGTCGCTGGGTGATGATGCGCGGGTGGTGCTGGGCAACCATGACCTCCACCTGCTGGCGGTGGCGGAAGGTTTCAGCCGTCACAAGCGCTCCGATACGCTGACGCCGATTCTCGAGGCGGCGGATCGCGACGAGCTGCTGGACTGGCTGCGTCGTCAGCCGCTGATGGTGGATGCGCTGGTCGGCAATCGCCGCACGGTGATGAGCCATGCCGGCGTGTTGCCGAGCTGGACGCTGGACCAGGCGGCCGGCTATGCCCGCGAAGCGCACGCTGTGCTGGCGGGAGACGACTATCGGAGCTTTCTCGGCGAGATGTACGGCAATACGCCGGACCGCTGGCAGGAGGAGCTCGAAGGCACGCCGCGCCTGCGCTGCATCGTCAATGTCTTCACGCGCATGCGCTTTCTGCACAGTGATGGCCGACTGGATTTCGCGGCCAAGGAAGGGCTGGACAGCGCGCCGGAGGGATGTCGCCCCTGGTTCCAGTACCCACGTCCCGAAGGGGCCTGGGATGATTCGCCGCGCCTGCTGTTCGGCCACTGGGCTGCTCTGGAGGGCGAGGCACCGGCGGCGCGTCAGGATGTCGAGGCGCTGGACACCGGCTGCGTGTGGGGCGGTGGCTTGACGGCGCTCAATCTCGAGACGGAAGAGCGCGTCTTCGAGCCGGCGCTGACCTCGCGCTGAGCGCCCTCCCGTCGCCAGTGACAGCAGGTCTGCCGTCGCTGGCGAATGCCTTTCCCCTTACTCAACAAGCGGAGTCCGCATGAGTTTCGAACATCTTGATCTCGCAACCCTCAGTGACTGGCGCCAACGCGACCCGTCGCTCGTGGTACTCGATATCCGCGATCCGCTCAGCTTCACGCAGGGGCGTATCCCGGGCAGCCGTCATCTGGACAACGCCAGTGCCGGTGCCATCCTGGAAGACACCCCGCGTGACAAGCCGCTGGTGGTGGTCTGCTATCACGGCCATTCCAGCCAGCAGGCCGCCGCCTGGCTGGCGGGGCAGGGCTTCGAGAAGGTCTATTCCCTCGATGGTGGCTTTACCCAGTACCAATTGACGCATGGCGATGACGTCGAGAGCGGTAGCTGACGCCGCCTACACGTGACAGCCGTCACTGGCCGTACTTCCTCACTTTCCTCATTCAGCTTTGTATCTCGTGCCGCAGGGCAAGGACACTCGCATGACTCAGACGACGCCTTATTCACCGACCGATTCGCGTGACCGCCTGTTGAGCGGGCTTGAGGTCTATCGCGTGGGCGGCGCGGTGCGTGATGCGCGCCTGGGTTGGCCGTGGCACGAATGTGACTTCGTGGTGGTGGGGGCAACGGTGGAAGACATGCAGGCGCGTGGCTTCCGGCCGGTCGGGCGGGACTTCCCGGTCTTCCTGCATCCGCAGACCCAGGAGGAGTACGCGCTGGCGCGTACCGAGCGCAAGTCCGGTCACGGTTATGCAGGCTTCAGCGTGCATGCCAGCCCCGATGTGACGCTGGAAGAGGACCTCATTCGTCGCGACCTGACCATCAATGCCATGGCCGAGCCGCTCGATAGCACGCCGGGGCAGGGCGAGGTGATAGACCCTTACGGTGGCCTGGCGGATCTCGAGGCGCGCGTGTTGCGTCACGTCTCGAGCGCCTTCAGCGAAGACCCGCTGCGCGTATTGCGCGTGGCACGCTTTCTGGCGCGCTATCAGGGGCTCGGTTTCACCGTCGCGGATGAGACGCGGCAGATGATGGTCGCCATGGTCGAGAGCGGCGAGGTCTCGCATCTGGTGGCCGAGCGGGTCTGGAAGGAGACCGAGAAGGCGCTGGGCGAGGCCAGTCCCGAGGCCTACTTCCAGCTGCTCGATGAGCTGGGGGCGCTGACGGTGCTGATGCCGCCGCTGACCCGCGATGCCGAGCAGCTGGCAGCGGCGCTGGCGCGTCTGGACCGCCTGCCGCGACAGCTGGTCGATGAGGCGGAGATGGTCTGCTGGCGCATGGCGCGCCTGGTGGAGCACCTGTCACGCGACGAGATCGATGCCCTGGCGCAGGACTTGCGTCTGCCCAGCGCCGTGCGTGACGCCGCCCAGCAGGCGCGTCTGTGCCGGGAATTGAACGAGGCCTCGCGGCGGGAAGGTGGCGTGAGCGCAGCCGATCTCAAGGCCTGGCTGGATGGTGTCGATGCCTGGCGGCGTGGCGAGCGCCAGTCGGTGCTGGTGGCCCTGCTGGCCGTCGAGGACAAGGGGTTGGCACGGTTGGGCAATGCCGCTTGGCAAGCCGCGACGGCGGTGTCGCCGCAGTCTCTGGTCCAACAGGGCCTGAAAGGGGCGGAGATCGGGCGTGCGCTCAGTGAACAGCGCCAGCAGGCCATCGAGCAGGCGCTGTGCGAATGGCAGGCCATGCCGGAAGTGCACGCGCCTCATTGCGGCTGCGGACACAGTCACTGATCACCTGCTCGCTGCTGAGTACCTGACCCCGAAAGCCCCGGCCCTGCGCTGGGGCTTTTGTGTTTTGGTTGCAGGAAGGGGGTGTGAGAGAGCGAGCGTATTTTTCAAGAAGAACGCAGTGTGTGAGCAGAGCATGCTTACAGGCGCGGTTCGCTGCCATCGCTCAGGCGGCGCAGATTCAGCGCATGACGAATCACGATCAGACTGGCGAAGACCAGAATCACGCCGCTCATCTGCGGCGCCAGCCACAGGCTGAACAGGGGCGCCGCCAGTCCGGCCACCAGTGAGGCGATGGCCGCCGTACGCAGTCGCCAGGCCAGCCCGACCCATAGCGCGGCGCAGCTCAAGGCGACGCCCGGAGCCAGCATCAGCAGCACGCCAAAGGCAGCGGCCACGGCCTTGCCGCCGCGATGACCACGGTGCCACAGCGGCAGACTGTGGCCGATCAGCACGGCCAGCCCGATCAATCCCAGTGCCCAGGGTGGCAGCGAGAGCGCCAGCCCCAGCCAGAGTGCCGGCATGCCCTTGGCGGCATCGAAGACCAGCACCAGGGCAGCGGGCAGTGCGCCATGCAACCGCAGCACATTGGAGAAGCCCGGATTGAAGGACCCCGCCAGGCGTGGGTCGGGCAGCCCCAGTCGCTGACAGATCCACACCGCGCCCAGTACCGAACCGCTGGCATAGGCCACGGCCATCAGCAGGCTCAACTGTTGCCAGGAGGCCAGTTGCGCGGTCCACTCGATCAGGCCCGTCAGCATGATGTCGACTCGCTGCGAGCCCGAGGTGTCGCGCACAGGCAGGGAGAGAGGGGCTGGCAGCTTGGCCAAGCAGGGGCCGGGTGCAGTAGAATCAGTCGCATGATGGCGGGGCCTTGGGCGTCGTTTTTATTCGTTCATTCGACAAGCATAGAGGTAACGCCGTGGATCGTGTGCTGATCGAGGCTCTGGCCGTGGAAACCGTGATTGGTGTCTATGACTGGGAGCGTACCATTCGCCAGCGTCTGGTGATGGATCTGGAAATGGCCACGGATATTCGTGCCGCAGCTGCCGACGATGACCTGACGCACACCCTGGACTACGCCGCCATCAGCGCGCGCATCCAGACCTTCGCCGCAGAGAGCCGTTTCGAGCTGGTGGAAACCTTCGCCGAGCGCTTGGCAGCGCTGCTGCGTGAAGAGTTCGGCATTCGCTGGCTGACCATGACGGTGCGCAAGCCGGGCGCCGTGCCGGAAGCCGCCGCCGTTGGCGTTCGCATCGTGCGTGGCAGCCTCGAGACCGCCTCGGATGCGCCGGCATGAGTCTGGTACTGATCTCCATCGGTAGCAATATCGAGCGCGAGCATCATGTGCGGGTCTGCCTGGATGCCCTGCAAGCGACCTTCGGCAACCTGACGCTATCCTCTGTCTACGAGAGCGAGCCGGTGGGCTTCGTCGACGGGCGCAACTTCCTCAACCTGGTCGCAGGTTTCGAGAGTGACTGGAGCGTCGGCGAATTGCAGGCCTGGTGCAAGCAGCTCGAGCTGGCCAATGGTCGCCTCAAGAACAGTGCCAAGTTCAGCCCGCGCACCCTGGATCTGGACCTGCTGACCGTCGGTACCCTGACCGGAGAGGTCGATGGCGTGATGCTGCCGCGCGATGAGGTCGATCGCAATGCCTTCGTGCTGCTGCCGCTGGCCGAGTCGTTCGGTGAGGAGCGCCACCCCGTCACCGGCGAGGATTACGCCTCGCTGTGGAAGGCGTTCGTGGCCGCAGGGCGCGCCGAACAGCAGCCTTTGTGGCCGGTGGATTTCAGTTGGCGTTGCCGCATGATCTCGCGCGCTGGTGCCATGGTCTGACGCCATCAGGCACCACGTTGCCGGTGTCAGTGACCGGCGGTGAGCTTGACCGGCCCCTCAATGACAACGCCCTGCCGATTCTCATCGGCAGGGCGTTGTCGTCTGGCAGGGCACTGGTGTCTAGCAGGGCGTTGTCGTCTGGCAGGACTTAGCCTCAGTCCTGCGCTGTGCTCGGGGCCGCCAGACTGTCCAGCGGCCAGCGCGGCACGGCCTTCATCGGGCCAGTGTCCTGCTCGCCGGCATTCAGGCGTTGCGCGCCCACGTAGGCGATCATCGCACCGTTGTCGGTGCAGAAGCGGCCGCGCGGGTAGTAGGCGCGGGCATTGCGCTTGGTCAGCTCATGGCTCAGGCGCTCACGCAGGCGGGTGTTGGCGCTCACCCCGCCGGCGACGACCAGGCGCTTGAGGCCGGTCTGGTCCAGCGCGCGACGGCACTTGATGACCAGAGTGTCGACCACGGCTTCCTCGAAGGCGCGTGCGATATCGGCGCAGTGCTGCTCATCCAGGTTGTCCGCGGCCTTGGCCTTCTTGAGCGTGACCATGGTGTGGGTCTTGAGACCGGAAAAGCTGAAGTCGAGGCCCGGGCGGTCCGTCATCGGGCGCGGGAAGCGATAGCGCCCGGGGTCGCCCTGTTCGGCCAGCTTCGCGACCTGCGGGCCGCCGGGATAGGGCAGTTCCAGCATCTTGGCGGCCTTGTCGAAAGCTTCGCCGGCCGCGTCATCCACGGACTCGCCGAGCAGCTCGTATTCGCCCAGTCCGCGCACCGCGACCAGCTGGGTGTGTCCGCCGGATACCAGCAGCGCCACGAAGGGAAATTCCGGTGCATCGTCTTCCAGCATCGGTGCCAGCAGGTGGCCTTCCATGTGGTGGACGCCGAGCACCGGTACCTGCCAAGCCTTGGCGAGCCCATGCGCGGTGGACGCGCCAACCATCAGCGCGCCGACCAGGCCCGGGCCTGCGGTATAGGTGATGGCATCGATGTCAGCGGCCTTCAGCTGTGCTTCGTCCATGACCTGCTGGATCAGCGGCAGCAGCTTGCGAGTGTGATCACGCGACGCCAGTTCCGGCACCACGCCGCCGAACTCGGCGTGCATGGCGATCTGGCTGTAGAGGGCATCTGCAAGCAGGCCCTGGTCCGTGTCGTAGATGGCGACGCCGGTCTCGTCGCAGGAAGTCTCGATGCCGAGCACACGCATGGCTGACTCTCAGGAAATATCAGAAGTAGAGGGCGGCACGGCCAGCGAGGCTGCCTGAGCGAGCCCGAGAGGCGTGTGTGCCGTGAATGCGCGACATTCTACTGGCTGTGAGCACGGGTGTCGCGCCAGCTGGCGTTGAGGGAGAGAGGATTTCCGGTTTCCGCGTTTGCAAAGCCGGGGGCGGGTGTCTAGAATATGGCACTCTGCAAGACTGGGTCGTGCATCCGACCACCCCGCAAAAGCTCCCCGAATCATGATTCCAGCCAGCGACGGCTACCCTCACCGGTGGTGTCGCAGGCGACTGATTGATGCTGGATCGACCTGCAGGTGGCGGTTTACCGTCGCTGGCTGGTGGCTCCTGAGGAGTGGCTGCACCGGATGTGCGTTCAAACCGAACTCATGATCTCAAGGTAGGTGAGTGTTTAATGCCTTCAGTTAAAGTACGTGACAACGAGCCGTTCGACGTCGCCCTGCGCCGTTTCAAGCGCTCCTGCGAAAAAGCCGGTGTTCTTTCCGAAGTGCGTCGTCGTGAGCACTACGAGAAGCCGACAGCTGTTCGCAAGCGTCAGCAGGCGGCCGCTGTAAAGCGCCACGCCAAGAAGGTTCAGCGTGAGCGCAAGCGTTTCGAGCGTCTCTACTGATCCGTACTTTTGGGGAGTGATATTCTGCTCTCTGGAAGGACACCAAGCGGCTGCCTCACGGTGGCCGCTTGTTTTTGTCTCTAGTGGTCCGTTTGTTCTCGAGCCGTGTGCCGTTGCCTGGCACATGTCGCTAACTCGAGGAATGGCCTGACCCGAAGGTAGCCGCTCACTCCACTGAGCCGACACTATCTTGCGGTCAGTCCGTTTTTCCACGACTTCTGGCGAATCATGGCTGGTCTCATCCCTCAAGGCTTCATTGACGATCTGCTGGCCCGCACCGATGTGGTCGAGGTGGTGGGTGAGCGCGTCCAGCTGAAGAAGGCCGGCAAGAGTTATGTCGGCCTCTGCCCGTTCCATCAGGAAAACTCTCCCTCGTTCAACGTCATCCCGGACAAGCAGTTCTATCACTGCTTCGGGTGCGGGGCGAGCGGCAGTGCCCTCAAGTTCCTGATGGAATTCGATCGCTTGCCGTTCCCCGAGGCCGTCGAGCAGTTGGCCTCGCGGCTGGCGCTTGAAGTGCCGCGCGAAGGCGGCAACCAGAGTCCGCACGAGCGCCGTGAGCGGCAGCGTCGTGAGCAGGCCCGCGAAGAGGGCGTCAATCTGCTCGAGGCGGCCGCGGACTTCTATCGTCAGCGCCTGACGGAACCGGCCGCGCAGCCGGCGCGTGAGTATCTGGAAGGGCGGGGTCTGTCGCGCGAGGTCATGCGTGATTTCGGCATCGGCTTCGCGCCGGAAGGCTGGGAGCATCTCAAGCATCACCTGAGCAAGCTGGGTGTCAGCGAGGATGTGCAGATCGAATACGGTCTGCTGATTCACCACGAGGAAAGCGGTCGCCGCTATGACCGCTTCCGCGATCGCGTGATGTTCCCGATCCGTGACTGGAAAGGCCGCACCATCGCCTTCGGTGGTCGCGTGATGGGCGATGCCAAGCCCAAATACCTGAATTCTCCCGAGACTCCCGTCTTCCACAAGGGACGCGAGCTCTACGGTCTGTATGAAGCCCGTGAGGCGAATCGCAAGCTGGAACGCATGCTGATCGTCGAAGGCTACATGGACGTGGTGGCGCTGGCGCAGTACGGCATTCGCAATGCCTGCGCGACCCTGGGCACCGCGACCAGTGAGGAGCACCTCAAGCGTCTGTATCGCCTGGTCGATGAGGTGGTGTTCTGCTTCGACGGCGACAAGGCCGGTCGGCAGGCGGCGCGTCGCGCGCTGGAGACCGTGCTCGAGGTCATGATCGATGGACGTCAGGCGCGCTTCCTGTTCCTGCCCGAAGGCGAGGACCCGGATTCCCTGGTACGCAGCGAGGGGCAGGAGGCATTCGGGAAGCGTGTCACCTGCGCCTCCGGGCTCTCCGAGTTCCTGTTCGAACAGGCCGCGGAAGGACGTGACCTCAAGCGCATGGAGCAGCTCGAGCGGTTCGTGACCCAGGCGCTGGAGTGGATCTCGCGCGTGCCAGAGGGTGTGCTGCGCTCGCTGCTGCTCAAGGAGCTGGAGCGGCGCAGTGGTCTGGAGCGTGAACGGCTGGATGCCATGCTGGTCGAGCGCGCCGCGGCGCGTGAAGCCCAGCAGGCTCGGCTGCGTCAGCACCAGCAGCTACGTCAGCAACCGCAGCATTTGCAACAGCAACAACGTCAGCCCGGCGCGCCGCGTTCAGCGCCCGCTGCCAGTCCTCAGGACGGCGCGACGCTGAGTGACGCACAGGATGAGTGGTCGTCGCTGGAGGCGATGGCAGATGCCGGCTTCGGCGATAGCGAGTCCGATGGCTGGCAGCCGGATGACTGGCAATCGCACGGCGAGATGTCAGCGGGCCAGGGTGCTCAAGCTTCGCGCGCGACGCCGGCCAGGTCTCAGAAGCGCACCTCGGTCAGCATGCTGACGCGCCTCTTGCATCTTCTGGTGCACGAGCCGCAGCTGGTCGCCGAGCTGCCTGACGCCAATGAGTGGATAGAGGGGGCGGGCGAGCCGGTCGACAGCGAGGATGCGCAGCTGTTGAACGATGTGGTGCGTCTCTTGAAGGCGGGGCAGTATCGTTCGCCACAGGTGCTGTTGGCACACTTCCTCGGCACCGCACAGGGACCGAGACTTGAGCAGCTGGCAGCCCGCGAATTGCTGATTCCGCGTGACGTGCGCAGCGAAGAGCTGAAGGGTCTGGTGGAGCATTGCCAGCATCAGCAGGCGCGCACGACGCCGGAAGCGGAATATCAGGCCTTGCTGGCCAAGGAAAAGCGTGGCGAGAAGTTGTCGGCAGAAGAGAAGCAGCGGCTGATGGCCCTGCTGATGGAGCTGGCAACACGGCGCTGACGCAGTCTCGGTGCCAGGAAGGCCGACAATGGTGGAAATGCCGTGAGAGCTGAGGTGATGGCGCAGGAAAATACGTCCCATGGCCTTGAAAGACGCACTCATGCCCACTATTTAATGAGGTAGCTCCCGATGCGGACTGCCGCAACGTAACCGATAACGCTAACACACCTGGATGGTCCGGCAAATACGCCGCTGGCAGCATCTCCTGATGGCACGCTATACTGGTGCGCTTGATGCTCTCTTCGTCCCTATACCGGCGCCATGCTCACTTGCTGAGCCGCGTCGCGTCCAGGTGCTTCATTCTTCTTCGTCGAGATAGGGGTTCTATGGCTGGTAATGCGCAGCAGCAGTCGCGTCTCAAGGAGTTGATCGCGCGCGGCAAGGAACAGGGTTACCTGACCTATGCCGAGGTCAACGATCACCTGCCCGAGGATATCGCTGATCCCGAACAGGTGGAAGACATCATCAGCATGATCAACGATATGGGCATCAAGGTCGCGGAAGAAGCGCCCGATGCCGATACCCTGATGATGTCTGATTCCTCCACTGACGAGTCTGCCGCCGAAGAGGCCGTTGCTGCCCTCGCCGCGGTGGAAAGCGATGTGGGACGCACCACCGACCCTGTCCGCATGTACATGCGTGAGATGGGCACCGTGGAACTCCTGACCCGCGAAGGCGAAATCAAGATCGCCAAGCGGATCGAGGAGGGCACGCGTGAGGTGATGTCGTCGCTGGCATTCTTGCCGGGGGCAGTCGACTCCATCCTGGAAGCCTACGACGGCACTCTGGGCGAAGACGGCGGACGTCTGTCCGATCTCTTCTCCGGTTTCATCGACCCTGACGAAGGCGTGCCGGGTGTCGCCGAAGTCGAAGTCGAGGAAGTCGAAGAGATCCCCGAGGGCGAAGAGTCCGAAGGCGACGAAGACGAAGATGACGATTCCGCTTCTGAAGGCGGCCCGGACCCCGAGCTGGCCCGCGTCCGCTTCGAGCAGATCCGTGAGCAGAACGAGGCGACCAAGGCCGCCATCGAGAAGTACGGCTCCGGCTCTGCCGAAGCGAAAGCCGAGCAGGACCGTCTTGCCGAGCTGTTCTCGCCGATCAAGCTGGTGCCCAAGCACTTCGAGCGCCTGGTCGGCCAGGTTCGCGTGTCCGTCGAGCAGGTGCGCGAGCAGGAAAAGGTCATCCTGCAGATCTTCGTCAAGCGCGGCAAGGTGCCTCGCAAGAGCTTCATCAAGGCTTTCCCGGGTCATGAGTCCGACATGGACTGGTTCGACAGCTTCATCGGTGGCAGCAAGAAGTACGCCGACAAGCTCGAGCCGTTCCGTGCCGACGTGCTGCGTGCCCAGCGCAAGATCGCCTTCGAGCAGGACATGGTCCAGCTGCCGGTCAGCGAGCTGAAGGAAGTGAACCGTCGCCTGTCGATCGGTGAAGCCAAGGCGCGTCGTGCCAAGAAGGAAATGGTCGAGGCCAACCTGCGTCTGGTCATCTCCATCGCCAAGAAGTACACCAACCGTGGTCTGCAGTTCCTGGATCTCATCCAGGAAGGCAACATCGGTCTGATGAAGGCCGTGGACAAGTTCGAGTACCGTCGTGGCTACAAGTTCTCGACCTACGCCACCTGGTGGATCCGTCAGGCGATCACCCGCTCCATCGCGGACCAGGCACGCACCATCCGTATTCCGGTGCACATGATCGAGACCATCAACAAGCTGAACCGTGTCTCGCGTCAGATGCTGCAGGAAATGGGTCGCGAGCCGACGCCGGAAGAACTGGGCGAGCGTCTCGAGATGCCGGAAGACAAGGTGCGTCGCGTGCTCAAGATCGCCAAGGAGCCCATCTCCATGGAGACGCCGATCGGTGACGATGATGATTCGCACCTGGGTGACTTCATCGAGGACGGCACCATGGTCTCGCCGATCGACTCCGCCACTGGCGAAGGCCTGATCGAAGCGACCCGCGGCATCCTGTCCGGCCTGACCGCACGTGAAGCCAAGGTGCTGCGCATGCGCTTCGGTATCGACATGAACACCGACCATACCCTCGAGGAAGTCGGCAAGCAGTTCGATGTCACCCGTGAGCGTATCCGTCAGATCGAAGCGAAGGCGCTGCGCAAGCTGCGTCACCCGTCGCGCTCCGAGTCACTGCGTTCCTTCATGGAAGAGTGATCTGAAGCGTTCGGGGCCACGCCTCAACTGCTGGCTCCGCTGACAAGACAACGCCCGCCCCCATGTGAATGGGAGGCGGGCGTTGTCGTTTGTGGGCTTTACGTTACGGGCTTTTCTTTGCCGGGCTTGCTCTACGGGCCATGCCATCTTCGAACTGTGTCGTTCCAGAGTTGAGTGATGTGCCCTGGGGGCTGTCAGGCGCCGTGGCGCAGCTGATGAGACGAAGGCGTTGCCGCCACGCTGAAGACGACACGGCCCTTGATGCACTGCCGGGAAACCGGGCCCATCTGCTCGCTGCTCAAGCCGTCGGGATGCTCGCCACGTAGCCAAAGGCGGCCGTTGTCATCGATGCGATGCAGGCGCTTGACCAGCTGGCCCAGCCTGGGATGTTCCACCACGACGGTGGCGCCGGGTGTCAATCGCCAGCGGCTGGGCCAGCGCATGCTGATGATGAGGCTGTGCTGCGGGAGACTGGGGGCAAGACTATGACCGTGCAAGCGGTAGCTACTGAACCAGCGCATGTGAGGCTCCTTGAGAATGAGGGCATGACACGGTCAAGATCCTGTCGGTGCTTTCCTGTGGCAGTGGCGATAGTTGAATTGTATCCACTGCTTAGTAAAATATAATCATTCTCATTTGATGTCCAGTCGTTTCCTGTCAGCGTCTCGCGCAATGGCTATCGAGAGACGGCTGTCTCGCGAAGCCTGTCGAGAGAAGACTGTTGAAAGTAAAGACGAAAAAAAGCCGCGGCTCTGGTGAGCAGCGGCTTTCGGGAGAGTCACGGGTCTGTCTGTCTCTTGCGCTTCGTGCTGTGCTTCATGTCATGTCACGTCACTTCGCGTTGTTTCATGGGGCAGCGCGAAGTGACGGTCGTGCGACAGGTCTTGCATGCAGCTCGGCAAGAGGGTTTTGCTGCCGGGCTCAGTCGTTGGCGTTGAGCTCACGCAGCAGGGCGCGGCGCTGGCGGCCCATGCGGATCGCCAGCAGCACGATCTCGATCACGGCGATGGCCATCAGGGTGTAGCCGAACAGTTCGGTGACTTCCTCGGCGGCATTCTTGACCGAACGCAGGTAGGAGTCCCCCATCAGGGTTTCCCAGAATTCCGAGCGACCATAGAGTCGTGAGAAGACGTAGGTCGCGAGGAAGCCGGCGCCGAACAGGCCGAACGCGAAGCTGCGCCCGAAGTGCTCGAACTCGGCGATGAAGCGGCTGCGGTTGCGCCATACGCCGATGATGACCGGGATCGCGACCACGCTGACCAGGAACTGCCAACTGCCATCGCCGATCATGCCGTCGAGCAGGGCATCCTGTTCACGGATCAGGGACGCCGCGAACAGGCCGAACAGCAGCAGGCTGATGGTACGCAGGTCCGGCAGGCGTGAATGTACCAGCCACATGGTGGCTGCGCTCAAGGCCAGCAGAGTGCTCTGCATGTGTTCTGTCCAGCTGGCTTCGCTGAAGCCGACATCACCGAAGTGGTGGGCATCATGCATGACCAGCGACATCATCGCGGCTACCAGTGGCGCATAGATGGCCAGGCGCAGGCAGGCTTGCATGAAGAGCGAAGTGGGCTTGCGCCCATACAGCGGTTGTTCGGCGCTGATGGGGAGCGGGACAGCGTTATGGTGCTGGGTATGCGAAGTCAGGCGAGACAAGGGACTCTCCGGACAGTCCATGGACTGCCTGTCAGGGTGAGGGTGTTGTTTGCCTGCTCATTATAACGATGCAAAGGTGCTCAGTTAATATTCTGGTAAGAAAACTGTGAGATTCCATTTCAGCATCGATGTTGCGCCGAGCGGAAATGTTCGTCAGTTCTGACGTAACCGATCACGCTCGGCCTCCTCGACGATCCAGTCATGCACGGCCTGGATACGGCCATCATCCAGGGTGCCGTGGGGGTGGACGATGACGTAGCGCTTGCCGGTCAGTACCCGCTGCGTGAAGGGCGCGATCAGCGTGCCGCGGGACAGCTCGTCGGTGATCAGCGTGCGCCTTGCCATCGCGACTCCCATGCCGGCGATGGCAGCTTCCATCGACAGATGGTTGCGGTTGAAGGTATAGCCACGCTGAACGTTGATCTCGGGAGCGCCGATGCTGGCCAGATAGAATTCCCACTCGGCGTGATCGTGACTGCCGCGCCAGGCGGTGATGTCGTGCAGCAGCGGATACCAGGCGAGGTCCTCTGCGCTGCGCAGCGGTGGGCGGCCGCGCATCAGACCGGGATGACAGACGGGGAAGATCTCCTCTTCCATCAGGTCGGTGACCTGCATGCCCGGGTAGTGACCATCGTTGAGGTCGACCGCCAGCTCGAAATCGCCCTCGCGCAGTGGCGAGTCACTGTCTTCGGCGCGCACGTGCAGCTCGATATCCGGGAAGCGTGCCTGCAGGCGCGGCAGCCGGGGCGCCAACCATTTGGAGAGAAATGACGGCACCGAACGCAGCCTGAGTACACCGCTCATCAAGCCGCTGCGCAGCCGTTTGACCTCCAGTCCCACCGCGCTATAGGACTGCTCCACCACGCGCGCCAGTCGCGCGCCTTCCCCTGTCAGTTCGAGTCCGCGTGAACGACGCAGAAACAGCTTGAAGCCCAGCCGCTCCTCCAGCTGCTTGATCTGCTGACTCACCGCGCCCGTGGTGACGTGCAGTTCTTCCGCCGCACGCGTGAAGGAGCCGTGGCGCGCGGCGCAGGCGAAGACCTGCAGCCAGGCATGGGTCTGACCATTCAGGTGGCGCAGGCTCGGTGTGGTGGCGGGCGTGCCGGTCGCCGCCGGCGGCACGACGGGGCCAGTGCCAGGCGAGTTGTCGAGGGAAGACGTCATGGGCAGGTCTCATGCAAGCGCTGGAGGCAGATAGAGGGCGAAACCGCGATGGCCAGACGCAGATGGCGGTGATAGCTAAAGGCATCAGGGCACAAGGTGGCGTGAAGAGCATAGTTTACGCCGTTTTTGATGCATAGAGTTTAGTCAGGCTAAACCCACGACCAATTTTTATGGTTTGTCGCGTCCCGTCCCCATCCATCATCATTGCCTCATCCACTGGCAGGCGCTCAGGCGCGGCGAGTTTCCGAGATGAGGTGTTGTCATGTCCATCAGTGTATTTGATCTGTTCAAGGTCGGTGTCGGCCCCTCCAGCTCGCACACCGTCGGCCCGATGCGTGCTGCCGCGCAGTTCGTCGAGACCCTGCGCTCGCGTGACCAGCTGGAGCGCGTGGCGCGCATCGAGGTGCAGTTGCATGGTTCGCTGTCTGCCACCGGCGTGGGCCACGGCACCGACAAGGCGACCATTCTCGGCCTGATGGGCGAGCTGCCGGAAACGATCGACCCTGCGATCATCGATCCCTGCATCGAAGAGCTGCTGGAGTCCCAGACACTGCTGCTCGACAACCGCATCGCGGTGCCCTTCGTGTGGGTACGTGACATGCAGTGGCACGATGCGCCGCTGCCGTATCACCCCAATGCCATGCGTCTGATAGCCTACGGCCATCGCGATGAGCTGTATCGCAATGTCTATTACTCGGTGGGCGGCGGTTTCGTGGTCGACGAAGTCGAGGCCGCGCGTGACCCGCTGCTGGAAGATGAAAGCCTGCGTCTGCCGTATGAATTCAACACCGCCAATGAATTGCTGGCGCTGTGTCGCATGCACAAGATGCGCATCAGCGAGCTGATGATGGCCAACGAGTGTGCGCTGCGCAGTGAGACCCAGGTGCGACGTGGGCTATGGCGCATCTGGGAAGTGATGAACGAGTGCATCGACAACGGCCTGACGCACGAAGGCGTGCTGCCCGGCGGGCTCAACGTCAAGCGCCGTGCCAAGCGTCTGCATGCGCGTCTGCTGGATGTGGAATCCAGCAAGTCGATCATCACCTCGACCTTCTCGGCGATGGACTGGGTCAACCTGTTCGCGCTGGCGGTCAATGAAGAGAACGCGGCCGGTGGTCGCATGGTGACGGCGCCGACCAATGGCGCGGCCGGCATCATTCCGGCGGTGCTCAGCTATTACATGAAATTCCAGGAAGATGCTCGCGAGGAGGACGTGGTCGACTTCCTGCTCACGGCAGCCTCGGTGGGCATCCTGTGCAAGAAGAACGCCTCCATCTCCGGCGCGGAAGTCGGTTGTCAGGGCGAGGTGGGTTCCGCCTGCGCTATGGCGGCCGCCGGGCTTGCCGAGCTGATGGGCGCGACGCCGGAGCAGGTCGAGAACGCGGCGGAAATCGGTCTGGAGCACAATCTGGGACTGACCTGTGACCCGATCGGCGGCCTGGTGCAGATTCCCTGCATCGAGCGCAATGCGATTGCCTCAGTCAAGGCGATCAATGCCGCCCAGATGGCGATGTGTGGCGATGGCGATCACTTCGTCTCGCTGGACAAGGCGATCCGCACCATGCGTGACACCGGCCGCGACATGCAGGACAAGTACAAGGAGACCTCCAAGGGCGGTCTCGCGGTCAACGCCATCGAATGCTGATGCGCCCAGTGGCCACTGACAGGTTCACCGGCTCTGACTGGATTGAGTCTGCGCGATGTGAACCTGTGTGATGTGAGCCTGAGTCGAACTGCCATGACTTTCCGCCGGAGGCCAGCCGCCTCCGGCCAAACCCGTTGTCTCTTGTCAGGTACATGATCTCCGGCCAGAGGTCATGATCTCGGCAACCCTCGTTGACGCCTCTTCGGCGCGGTATTCCGCGACGGGCAGGCGTCTTTTTTATGGCGGAAATAGCGCTCATCTCGACTGTTCGGCTCGGGTTGCTGGGGGAAGCTGCCGGCCTCGAGATGTCTCGGGAGAGCTACTTTGTAAAGAACTCGCTGATATATCGGCTATTGGTCGAGTGAGCGCGCTTGCCGCTGGCAGCGCGCCTCTCGCTATTCTAGTTTACGTTAACGTCAGTTGCGTCGGTCGCAACGATGGCGCATATCAAGGGCCTGTGGATAGCGCCTGTTGATGCTGTGTATCGATGACGAACCGCGATGTTGCGGGCATCCACGCTGACGAACAGCCCTCATGTCTCTTGGAAGACACAGACCACCGGCTTGCCGGTCAGGACGGAGTACTGACATGCCATCACCGCCCATTCAGGGGCCGCGTGCCAGCGGGGGCGCATCAGCGACAGCCCCGATTCTCGAGACGCGTGGCTTGAGCAAGGATTTTCGGGGTTTCACGGCCGTCGATGACGTCAATCTCCAGGTGCAGGAAGGGCATATCCATGCCCTTATCGGCCCCAATGGTGCCGGCAAGACGACAGTCTTCAATCTGCTGACGCGCTTTCTACCGGCCACCCGCGGCGAGATTCTCTATCGCGGCAAATCCATCACTCGCATGAAGTCGCATGAGATCGCGCGCCTTGGGTTGGTGCGCTCCTTCCAGATATCGGCGGTGTTTTCCCAGATGACGGTGCTCGAGAACGTGCGGGTCGCCCTGCAACGCCCGCAGGGCACCTCGTTTCATTTCTGGAAGCCGGAACGCAGCCTCGACAGCCTGAACGAGCAGGCATTGCATCTGCTGGAGCAGGTAGGGCTGCGCGATGACGCCCACCGTGTGACCGCCAGTCTGCCCTATGGCCGCAAGCGGGCGCTGGAGCTGGCGACCACGCTGGCGCTTGAGCCCACGCTGATGCTGCTGGACGAGCCGACCCAGGGCATGGGCGCCGAGGATGTGGACCGTGTGGTCGAGCTGATTCGTGTCGCGGCGCGGGGCCGTACGGTGCTGATGGTCGAGCACAACCTGAGCGTGGTCAGCCGTCTGTGCGATCGCATCAGCGTGCTGGCGCGCGGCCGGGTGCTGGCGGAAGGCGATTACGCCAGCGTGTCGGCCAACCCCGAGGTGCGTGAAGCGTATCTGGGCAGTGAAGCGCCCGAGTCCACGGCGGATGAGCACAAGGAGGTTTCATGACGGTGGTTATGGAGCAGGCGACGGACAGGCAAGCCTCGGCGGCCGACTCGCCGCTGGGGGAAGAGCAGCTCTGCCTGCGCGAGCTGAACGCCTGGTATGGCGAGTCCCATGTGCTGCATGGCGTCAACATGACGGTGCGGCGCGGCGAGCTGGTGACCTTGCTGGGGCGCAACGGGGCCGGTCGCAGCAGTACGCTACGCGCGATCATGAATATGGTCGGCCGGCGCAGCGGCGAGATCCTCATCAAGGGGCAGGACAGCATGGAGCTGGCGCCGCACCGCATCGCCCATCTCGGTGTCGGCTTCTGCCCCGAGGAGCGTGGCATCTTCGCCAGCCTGAGCGTCGAGGAGAATCTGCTGCTGCCACCGCTGGTCAAGAGCACAGGACATGACCAGGGCCGGAGCCAAGGCCAGGGCATGTCGCTGGATGAGCTCTATGCGCTGTTCCCCAATCTGCATGAGCGGCGCACCAGTCAGGGCATGCGCCTCTCCGGTGGCGAGCAGCAGATGCTGGCGTTGGCGCGCATCCTGCGCACCGGGGCAGACCTGCTACTGCTGGATGAGATCACCGAGGGGCTGGCGCCGGTCATCAACCAGAAGCTGGCCGAAGTGCTGATGATGCTGAAGGCGCGCGGCATGACCATCGTGCTGGTGGAGCAGAACTTCCGCTTTGCCGCACCGCTGGCCGACCGTCATTACCTGATGGAGCACGGCACCATTCTGGAAGAGATCAGCGCGGCCGAATTGCCGGCCCGCCACGAATATCTGCACAAGGTACTGGGGGTCTGAGCTCCCGCTCGAGCTGAGCTGCACAGGGCTGGCCGCCATGCACAGCCTTGCACTCGCCAATCTGAAGTCCGTACGTCTCGCCACAACAATCACAATATTGCCGGGAAACCGGTCTGGAGATGTCATGCACGCCACTGCTTCATCCAACGCCACCGTTTCATCCAACGTCACCCCTGTCGCGTCACCGTTGTCACGCCGCATCACGGCGGCCACACGCCGGCGCCTGTTGCCGCTGTCCGCGCTCATGATGGGGTCACTGCTGTCGGCGGGAATCGCGCAGGCCGATATCAGCGATGGCGTGATCAAGATCGGCTATCTGGCCGACATGTCGGGCACCTATCGTGACCTGGCCGGCCCCGGCGGCCTCGATGCGCTCAAGATGGCCGTCGAGGACTTCGGTGGCAGCGTCAACGGCATGCCGATCGAGGTATTGAGTGCCGATGACCGCAACAGCGCCGATGTCGGTGCCAATACGGTACGCGGCTGGATCGATCAGCAGAATGTCGACATGGTCGCAGGCCTGGTGGCCTCATCGGTGAGCATCGCGGTGACGCGGATTCTCGCCGAACAGGACACGCTGGGAATCGTTTCCGGCTCGGCGGCTTCCAGTATCACCAATGAGCATTGCACGCCCAATCATGTCCACTGGGTATACGACACCTATCCGTTGGCGCACGGCACGGCCAAGGCGATCGTCGATGAAGGCGGCGACAGCTGGTTCCTTTTGACCGCGGATTACGCCTTCGGTCATGCCCTGGAAGGCGATGTGGAAAAGGTGGTGAACGAGAACGGCGGCACCATCGTCGGCAAGGTACGTCATCCGTTCCCGACCAGTGATTTCTCCTCCTACATCCTGCAGGCGCAGGGCTCCGGGGCCAAGATCGTGGGGCTGGCCAACGCCGGGGCGGACACCGTCAATGCGTTGACCACGGCGAGTCAGTTCGGCGTGGTGCAGTCGGGGCAGTCGCTGGCGGGGCTGTTGATCTTCCTCAACGACGTGCATGCCCTGGGGCTTGAGGTCGCGCAGGGGCTGCAGCTCACCACCGGCTGGTACTGGGACCTCAATGACGAGACGCGTGCCTGGTCCCAGCGCTATCACGAGCGCAATGCGCGCATGCCGACCATGGTGCAGGCCGGTATCTACTCCAGCACCCTGCATTACCTGAATGCGGTCGCGGCCACCGGCAGCGATGACACCGCCACCGTGCGGGCGAAGATGGGCGAGACGCCGGTCAATGACATGTTCGCCAACAACGGCACCATCCGTGCCGATGGGCGCATGGTGCACGACATGTACCTGGTCAAGGTCAAGACGCCCACCGAGTCCCAAGGCGAGTGGGACGTCTATGACGTGATCCGCACCATTCCCGGCGCTGAGGCCTACCGACCGCTGGCGGACAGCCAGTGCGAGCTGGTCAAGGGCTGAAGGCGAACGTCAGTCGAGTCGCTGAGACGTATGGCATGGCGCTGCCGGTCAGATGATCGGCAGCGCCGAGCGGCTGACGCAAGTGGGCGCTGAAAAGGACTGAGCGGATGACGATGATTCTTGGAATACCCCTGATGGTGCTGTTCGGTCAGCTGATGCTGGGGCTGATCAACGGTGCCTTCTATGCATTGCTGAGTCTGGGGCTGGCGGTGATCTTCGGTCTGTTGCGCATCATCAACTTCGCGCATGGTGCCCAGTACATGCTGGGCGCCTTCGCGGCGCTGCTGGGGGCGCAGTATCTGGGGCTCAACTACTGGACGGCGCTGATCGTGGTGCCGCTGGTGGTGGGGGCGCTGGGCATTGTTGTCGAGCGCTTCCTGCTGCGCCGCATCCAGCATCTTGATCACCTCTATGGCCTGCTGCTGACCTTCGGTCTAGCGCTGATCTTCGAGGGCACGCTGGTGAATCTGTTCGGTGTCTCGGGGTCGAGCTACCCGATTCCCGAGGCGCTGAGTGGCGGCTTCAAGCTGAGCTTCATGTTCCTGCCCACCTATCGCGCCTGGGTGCTGGTGGCGGCACTGGTGGTCTGCTTCGGAGTCTGGTTCCTGATCGAGCGCACGCGTCTCGGTGCCTATCTGCGCGCGGGAACCGAGAATCCTGAGCTGGTGCAGGCCTTCGGCATCAATGTGCCCTTGATGGTGTCACTGACCTACGGACTGGGTGTGGCGCTGGCCGCCTTCGCCGGCGTGCTGGCCGCGCCCCTGTATCCCGTCTCGCCGACCATGGGCTCGAGCCTGCTGATCGTGGTGTTCGCGGTGGTGGTCATCGGCGGAATGGGCTCGATTCTCGGCGCCATCCTCACCGGGCTCGCGATGGGGCTGATCGAGGGGCTGACCAAGGTGTTCTATCCCGAGGCCGCCAATACCGTGATCTTCGTGGTGATGGTGATGGTCTTGATGCTTCGCCCCGCCGGGCTGTTCGGAAAGGAGGCCTGACATGGCCGTACTGCAACAGGACCACCAGGCCGCGCGTGCAGGCAGCGCGCCGCGCAGAATCACCCCGCTGGGCGTGCTGTATCTCGTGCTGTTCCTGCTCGGGTTGCTGGCGCCCTGGGTCGCCTATCCCGTCTTTCTGATGAAGATTCTGTGCTTCGCGCTGTTCGCGAGCGCCTTCAATCTGCTGCTCGGCTTCGTGGGGCTACTGTCCTTCGGGCATGCCGCCTTCCTGGCCACGGGTGCCTACATCACCGGCTTTCTGCTCGCGGAGTATCCGGGCCTGAGTCCCGCGCTGGGCATCGTGGCCGGCACCTTGGGGGCCGTGGTGCTCGGCACGCTGTTCGGCGCGCTGGCCATCCGGCGGCAGGGCATCTACTTCGCGATGATCACGCTGGCCCTGGCACAGATGATGTTCTTCTTCTTCATCCAGGCGCCGTTCACCCATGGGGAAGATGGCCTGCATGGCGTGCCGCGCGGTGAGCTGTTCGGCGTGTTCGATCTGGCGGACAACCACACGCTCTATTACGTCGTGTTCGCGATCTTCGTGGCGGCCTTTGCCCTGATCCGCCGTGTGGTGCATTCCCCCTTCGGTCAGGTGCTGAAGGCGATTCGCGAGAACGAGCCGCGTGCCATCTCGCTGGGCTATCACACCGATGCCTACAAGCTGGTCGCCTTCGTGCTGTCGGCGGGGCTGGCGGGGCTGGCGGGAGCGACCAAGACGCTGGTGTTCCAGCTCGCCTCGCTGGGCGATGCCAGCTGGCACATGTCGGGGGAGGTGATCCTGATGACATTGCTGGGCGGCGTCGGCACGCTACTCGGGCCATTGGTGGGCTCAGGACTGGTCATCGGGCTGCAGCATCAGTTGGCGCAATCCGCGCTGGGGGATTGGGTCAGCGTGATACTGGGCGCCATCTTCGTGGTCTGTGTGCTCAGCTTCCGCAGCGGCATCATCGGTGAATGCCAACGCTGGATCGCGCGTCGTCAGCAGCGAAAAGAAAAATGAGCGGCGAGGGTAGGGATGAGAAGCGCGGTCAGCAAGAAGGTGCAGGTGGCGCGTACTGCTCTCAAGCAAAGTAAATCAATGGCTTGCCGATGACGTCAGGCATAAAAAAAGTCCACCCAAGTGGGTGGACTTAAATGCCATTGTATATCGAGGGGGATACGCCGGTCCCGGATCCTCGACTCAGCAATGAGCACGCCATGCGAGATAGCCGCCATTTGCCATCTCGCTGTATAGATTGCATGCCCGATGCCAGGTTTTCAATGTTCTCAATAAAAACAATAGCTTGAGGAGTTTTTGTCCGTTCCTGGCCTGCCAAGTGGCGGTCAGCTGAGTCGTGGCGTGCGCACTGCTGGGCGATTCATGGTGCGTTGCAGCATGGTTATGCACCAAATATGTGCCGTTTTTCGAGCATATGCGTACGTCATCAATAACTTATGTGGATTGTGGGTGTGGATAGCGGGCGTGGCTGGCAGGCATCGTCCGCCCGCTCGCTAGCACTGTATCTGTACCTCGCCGCCAGCCAGACGCACAGGCCACACCGTCAATGCGAGCGTGTCGTCGTCCAGGCATTGGCCATCACTGAGTCGATAGCGCTGCTTGTAGAGTGGTGAGATCACCAATGGCTCTCCGGCATGATCGCCCAGCAGGCCGCGGGCAATCACGTTGGCGCCTGACACCGGGTCATGATGGTCGATGGCGAACAGCGTGAGGTCGTCGCTATCGGCGGTGGCCGGTAGCGTGAACAGGGCGATCTGGCAGGCCTGACCATTCGCCTCAAGCCAGGCGGCGACGCCGGAGCCCGGCACCAGGTCCTCGCGCTGACAGAGTGTCACCCAGCGATGGGATGATGTCGCCGTGGCGGAGTGGGGCGATGCAGTGTTCCGTGTCGTGGCAGGTGCAGGCGATGTCATGAGCGTACCTCCGTGGCCAGGTGGGTCGTTGACTGAGGCTGATGTTCTGCCACTGCTTCGCGTGCACCACCGTCGCTGGTGATCAGATTGCTACTGGCCAGTTCATCGCGGCTGGCGGGGCGGATCTGGTCGCGTTCGACGATGTTGACCACGGCCGGGTCCGGGCGCTGATCATTCACGTAATTGCGGAAGCGTTTGAGCTTCTCGGGGCTCTTGAGCGCATTGGCCCATTCACATTCATAGCGGTCCACCACCTGCTGCATCTGCTCTTCTAGGGTTTCGCCAAGCCCCAGACTGTCCTCGAGGATCACCTCCTTCAGATAGTCGAGCCCGCCTTCGAGACCCTCGCGCCAGACGGAGGTGCGCTGCAGACGGTCGGCGGTGCGAATGTAGAACATCAGGAAGCGGTCGATGGTGCGGATCAGGCTCTCGTCATCCAGGTCGGTCGCGAACAGCTCGGCATGACGCGGACGCATGCCGCCGTTGCCGCAGACATAGAGGTTCCAGCCGTTCTCGGTGGCGATCACGCCGACATCCTTGCTCTGGGCCTCGGCGCATTCGCGGGTACAGCCGGAGACGGCGAACTTGAGCTTGTGCGGGGAACGCAGACCCTTGTAGCGGTCTTCCAGCGTCAGCGCCATTGCCATGCTGTCCTGCACGCCATAGCGACACCAGGTGCTGCCGATGCAGGATTTCACCGTGCGGGTGGACTTGCCGTAGGCGTGGCCGGTCTCGAAGCCGGCGGCAATCAGCTCGCTCCAGATGTCCGGCAGTTCATGCAGCTGGGCACCGAAGAGGTCGATACGCTGGCCGCCGGTGATCTTGGTATAGAGGTTGTAGCGCTTGCCGATCTCGCCGATGGCGATCAGCTTGTCCGGTGTGATCTCGCCGCCGGGAATGCGTGGCACCACGGAATAGGTGCCGTTCTTCTGCATGTTGGCCATGAAGGTGTCATTGGTGTCCTGCAGCGGAATGTGCGAGGACTCGGTGATCGGTGCGTTCCAGCATGAGGCCAGAATCGAGCCCACCGCCGGCTTGCAGACCTCGCAGCCCAGGGCATCGGGATGGCGACCGTGGCTGGCCATCAGCTCGGCGAAGGTCTGGATGCCTTCGACGCGCACCAGTGAGTAGAGCTCCTGACGGGTATGCGCGAAGTGCTCGCACAGCGAGCGATCGACCTCGACACCACGGCTTTCCAGCTCGGCATCCACCACCTTCTTGAGCAGCGCCGCACAGCCCCCGCAGCCGGTACTGGCCTTGGTGCAGGCCTTGATGGCGCCCAGATCGCTGTTGCCGGCGTCGATGGCGCTGCAGACATCGCCCTTGGAGACGTTGTGGCAGGAGCACAGGGTGGCGCTGTCAGGCAGAGCATCCGCGCCCAGGGTGATGGCTTCGCCACTGGCATCCGGCAGGATGAGTGCCGCCGGATCCTTGGGCGCCGCGATGCCATTGGTGACGTACTGCAGCAGGGTGTCGTAGCGCGAGTTGTCACCGATCAGTACCGCGCCCAGTACCTGCTTGCGATCCTGTGAGACGATAAGGCGGCGATAGACACCGTCGGCCTCGTCACAGTAGCGATAGCTGATCGCACCCTCGCTCTTGCCGTGGGCATCGCCGATGGAGCCGACATCCACCCCCAGCAGCTTGAGCTTGGTGGACATGTCGGCGCCCTGGAAGCGGAAGCGCTCCTGCGCATCGCTTGTGGCATCGCCAGTGCTGGCGGCCAGCAGGGACGCCACGCCGCGTGCCATCTGATAGCCGGGCGCGACCAGCCCGAAGATGCGCGATTGCCATAGGGCGCACTCGCCGATGGCAAAGATTTCCGGGTCCGAGGTGCGGCATTCGTCATCGATGATGATGCCGCCGCGCTCGCCGATCTCGAGGCTGGCGCTGCGTGCCAGTGCATCCTGAGGACGGATGCCGGCGGAGAAGACGATCAGATCCGCTTCCAGATGCTCACCGTCGGAGAAATTCATCCGCCACTGGTACTCCTCGCCGGGCACGATGTCGGTGGTGGCGCGATTTAGGTGCACGCCGACCCCCAGCGCAGTGATGTGTTGCTTGAGTGCCAAGCCGCCATCCTCATCCAGCTGCACCGGCATCAGGCGCGGCGCGAATTCGACCACATGCGCCTCCAGGCCGAGTGACTTGAGAGCGTTGGCGGCCTCAAGTCCCAGCAGGCCGCCACCGACCACCACGCCACGCGTCTTGCCGTCGGCAGCGGCGCGTATCTGGTCGAGATCTTCCAGGGTGCGGTAGACCAGTCGATTGCTGGCGGCAGCTTCGCTGCCTGGCTCGCCAAGGCCCTGGATGGGCGGCACGAAAGGCGTGGAGCCGGTGGCCAGCACCAGGCTGTCGTAGGGATAGCGCCCTTGGGGAGTGATGACATGGCCGCCGTCGCGATCGATCGCCGTGACGCATTCGTCGAGGTGCAGCGTGATACCGGCGCTGGCGTAATCCTCCACGCTGCCGAGTGCGAGAGATTCAGCATCGCGCCCGGTGAAATACTCCGAGAGATGCACGCGGTCGTAGGCGATGTGGCGCTCTTCGCCGAAGACATGAATCTGGTAGTGCGCGGTGGCGCCCAGCGCGATCAGCTGTTCGACGCAGTGATGGCCAACCATGCCATTGCCGATGATGATCAGGTGTTTCATGCGGCCTCCTCGAAGGTGTCAGGGGTGTTGTCGTTCTTGTCTGTTGTGTCGATCTTGTCGGTCTTACCAGAAGCGTCTTGAGTGCCTGACTTGCCACTGGGGTCATCGGGTGCCGTCGGTGGTTCGTCCTGCGTCAGTCCCGCCAGGGCTTCTGCCGGCATCAGCAGGAGGCCTTCGCGAATCCTGGTCAGAAGTGTGCCGGCCTTGAGGGCATCGAACAGGGCGTTGCCGGCACTGACGTCGCCGTAGAGCACCACGCCGACCAGGCGCTTCTCGCGCAGCAGCAGTCGGCGGTAGTCGCCCAGGGCGTGGTCCTGATAGACCAGCACCTCATCATTCGGCAGTGGGGCAAGCTCACCGCAGCTATAGAGGTCTATTCCGCTGACCTTGAGGCGCGTCGCCAGTGGCGCATTGCGATAGGGCGAAGTCGGTTGCGCGAGAAGCTGGCGGGCGAGCACTTCGATCTGCGCCCAGATGGGCTCGATCAGGCCGAAGGTCTCGCCATCCACCTCGCAGCATTCGCCCAGCGCATGAATGTGCGGATCGCTCGTGAGCAGGTGGCCATCGACCTGGATGGCGCGCTGGCAGGCCAGCCCCGCAGCACGCGCAAGCTCGATCTCGGGGCGAATGCCGGTGGCGGCGATGGTCAGTCCGGCGCGCAGTTCGCGGCCATCCTTGAGGCGTACGCCGCCGATGCGGCCCTCCGGGGTCTCGAGCCACTCTTCGAGGTGCGCGGCCGTGATGATGTCGAGGCCACGCTCGCGAAGTTCCTGCTCCAGCAGCCCGGCTGCGACCTGATCCAGCTGACGGTTCATCAAGCGCTCGCTGCGCTGCAGCAGCGTTACCTCAAGGCCACCCTTGCGCAGGCCCTCGGCGGCCTCGAGCCCGAGCAGCCCGCCGCCGATGACTATCGCGCCAGTGCCCTGGTCATCGGCGGCGAGGCAGGCAGCCTGCATCCGCTCGACATCCTTCAGATCGCGAAAGCCCATCAGCCCCGGTGGCCAGTCATTGGTGTCGAGTGCCTGTGGCTGATGAGCTGGGAGTGGCAATGGCAGCGCCGGACGTGAGCCTGTCGCGATCACCAGCCGCTGATAGGGGATGCAGCCACCGCTGGCGGTCTCGACACAGCGGGCGGCGCGGTCGATCTGGGAGACAGGTTCACCGCTGACCCGTGTGATGCCGTGCCGCGAGAACCAGTCGGCCTGCTGGCTGATCAGGTCATCGGCGTGTGTCTCGCCCGCCAATAACGGCGAGAGCTGAATGCGGTTGTAGGGCAGGTTGGGCTCTTCGCCGATCACCGTGACCGGCCAGGGCAGTTGCTGATCAGGGCTCAGCGAGACCAGCTGCTCCAGCAGTTTCTGCGCCGCCATGCCATGGCCGATGATGACCAAACCTGGCGCATTCCCGCGGGTGAGAGATGATGCGTGCATGCTGCCTCCTTGCGCTGATGTTCTGACGCATGAAAAAGATGCATAAAAAAAGCGCCTGCTTGCCGCCGTGATGATCACGACGTCAAGCAGGCGCCTTTGCCTGGAAGATGAGGGCTAAGCATTGGATAGCGAGTGGCAGTATCAGGTGACGATGTCGCTGTTACCCGGCACTGCGGCAGGTCTGGCGGACCGTTGGCTGCTGCATGTCACTCATCAGAGTGATGCGCTGCGAGACCTGCGATTCGGGGTCGTCATTGACCCAACCTGCCAAGACAACAGCGAATTTGATGCCGATTGATAAAAAAACTCTTGTTTTCATTGGTTTGTGTGCAGGACGAGAGTTGAGTGCAGCTACCTTGACGAGGGGAAGGGGCATGAGAGAGTGCCTCGGCGGCAGTGTGTGGTGCAGACATCTCTCGAGGTGCACAGGGCTGGTGCATCAAAGGGTGCCAGGTAGCGAGGGGGCTCAGGTTCTCTCATTACCTTGCAGAGCCTGTGTAGCGCAAGTCGCTGTTATCCATGATGAAGTGTTGATGTTGGTCTGGTATCTGCCTTCTTCAGGACAATACCTGTGCGGCATGATCGAGGGATATGGGTTCGAGTCGACGAGGACTCGGAGCGCTTCATCCAGCCAATGGCGGCGATATCTGTCATGTCTCGCAGCGACCCGTTCAGGGTCTGACCGCTATCAACAACAGGCAAAGGCGCCTGATGACCGACATTCGTGTCCGGTCGTCAGGCGCCTTTTTCGTGGCCAATGTTTTCGTGCTCCAAGCACCAGGGAGTGATATCGATGCAGATCAAGAGTCCCCCGCACACCTCGGACCCCACCTCGTGTCGTGCCACCACCACTTGCCCATATTGTGGTGTCGGATGTGGTGTGGCTGTCGAGCTTGAGCAGGCGCCGGACGGTCTGCGCATCGCGTCTCTGAGTGGTGATGACGACCACCCGGCCAATTACGGACGTCTGTGCGTCAAGGGCTCTGCGCTTGCCGAGACACTGTCACCCAGCGGACGCCTGACACATCCGCAGATACGTGATGCTGCAGGTGTGCTGCGAGAGGTCAGCTGGGATACGGCGCTGGATTTGATCGCCGCTCGCTTCGGTGAGCTGCGCAGCGCCCATGGTGGGGACAGCATCGCCGCCTATCTGTCGGGACAGCTGTTGACCGAGGACTATTACCTCGCCAACAAGCTGTTCAAGGGCTTCATCGGTACGCCTCACCTGGATACCAATTCGCGGCTGTGCATGGCCTCGGCCGTCGTGGCGCACAAGCGTGCCTTCGGGGCAGACGCTGTGCCTTGCAGCTATGAGGATCTCGAACGTGCCGAACTGGTGGTGCTGGTCGGCAGCAATCTGGCCTGGAATCACCCGGTGTTGTTCCAGCGTCTCAAGCAGGCACGTATCGACAATCCGCTGCTGCGTATCGTGGTGATCGACCCGCGCCTGACCGATAGCTGCGAGATCGCGGACCTGTACCTGGGCATTCGCCCCGGCAGTGATGCGCGCCTCTTCAATGGCTTGCTGGCCTATATGGCCGAACGCGGACGCACCGACCGTCTCTATCTGGAGGCCCACACCCAGGGCTTCGATGCAGCGCTCAAGCAGGCGAAGCGTGACGACTGCTCGCTTGCGGCGATCGCGCGGGATTGCGATATCGACGTGGAGCGTCTCGAGACCTTCTATTACTGGTTCGCCACCCAGCTGCATGTGGTCACGCTGTTTTCCCAGGGCGTGAATCAATCGACCAGCGGCACCGACAAGGGCAACGCGATCATCAATTGCCATCTGGCGGGCGGAAAGATCGGGTTACCGGGGGCGGGGCCGTTTTCCATCACCGGGCAGCCCAATGCGATGGGCGGTCGCGAGGTCGGGGGGCTGGCCAACCAGCTGGCGGCACATATGGATTACGACACGCCGGGCGCGCGGGCGCTGGTCAGCGAATTCTGGCAGGCCCCGAACCTGCCCGAGGGGCCTGGTCACAAGGCGGTCGAGCTGTTTGCGGCGCTGGGGCGCGGCGAGATCAAGGCACTGTGGATCATGGCGACCAACCCGGCGGTGAGCCTCCCGGATAGCGCACGAGTGCGTGCGGCGCTGGCGGCCTGCCCGCTGGTGATCGTCTCCGAGTGCATGGCCGACAGTGACACCCTGGATTACGCCGATGTGGTGCTGCCGGCCAGCAGCTGGAGCGAGAAGGATGGCACCGTCACCAACTCCGAGCGCTGCATCTCGCGCCAGCGGGGCCTGCTAACTCCGCCGGGCGAAGCGCGTCATGACTGGTGGCAGCTGGCGGAGGTCGGCAAGCGCATGGGCTTTCAGGAGGCTTTCGACTACTCGGGGCCCCACGCGATCTTTCGAGAGCACGCTCGTCTTTCGGGGTTTCGCAATGCTGCGCCGCGTCTCAAGGCCGGTCGCAAGCCATCGGCGACTTCCTCGGTCAAGCGGCTGTTCAACATCGCGCCGCTGGCGGAGCTGGATCGCGCGGGCTACGACTCGCTCAAGCCGATCCAGTGGCCGGTACGCCGTGGGGACAAGGGCGAGCTGGTCGGCACGCCGCGCCTGTTCGAAGATGCCACCTTCAATACGCCCAATGGTCGCGCACGGCTGGTGCCCGTAGTACCCCAATTGCCGCAACAGGCGCTGAGCGATGCGGCGCCGCTGCGCCTCAATACCGGGCGCATTCGTGATCAGTGGCACACCATGACGCGCACCGCGCGCAGTGCCCGCCTGATGAATCATCGTGCCGAGCCTTTCGTGGAGCTTCATCCGCAGGATGCCGCGGCTCGCGATTTGCAGGATGGTGGTCTCGCGCAACTCAAGGGGCGTGATGAGCAGGGCGGGCTACGTGGGGATTATCGGGCTCGCGTGCGCATCAGCAGTGGCCAGCGTCGCGGGGAGGTGTTCATTCCGATGCACTGGAGCGACCACTTCGCGAGTCATGCCCGGGTCGGTGCGCTGCTGGCGGCGCTCGTTGATCCCTTTTCCGGTCAGCCGGAATCCAAGCATGGCGCGGTCGAGGTCGCGCCATTGCCGTGCGAGTGGCAGGCCACTCTGTTGATCGCCCCCTCCATCCTGGCTGAGCGTGAGGATCTGGCAGATGCCGTGGCCCAGCTCGACGGGCGCTACTGGGCGCGTATTCCGCAATCGGCATTGGTGCGCTACCAGCTGGCAGGTCAGGGTCAGCCGGATTGGCCGCATTGGTGCGAAAGCCATCTGGGTGTCCCGGCGGGGCTCTGGGCGCAGGACGCCGCCCTGGGTGGCATCAGCGCCGCGGGCTTTCGTGATGGGCGCCTTGTCTGGTGGTTGAAGGTGATGTCGGGTGACGCGCATCTCGATCGCCAGCCCAATATCGCCTGGCTGGGCGAGTGCTTCGCATCAGAGCAGCTCTCCGCGCATGAACGCCGCAGCCTGCTGGCGGGGCGTCTCTCGGGACAGGCGGATGTCGGGACTATGGTCTGCGCCTGTCATCAGGTCGGCGAGCTGACCATTCGCCAGGCCATCCAGTCCGGTGATTGTTCCGTGGAAGCCCTGGGCGCGCGCCTGGCCTGCGGCACTCGCTGCGGTTCCTGCCTGCCTGAACTCAAACGTCTTGTGGAAGAGGAGCGATCCGATGAGCGGACTGATTCGTTGGAAATGGCGTGACCTGATGTCGGTATCCAGCAGCACAGAGTCTCTCGGGATTCTCATGGCGCGACTGACCGATGGCCTGATGTCGCGGCGCGAATGGCGTGGCGAGAATCGGCATGTGCCAGCGCGCAGCGACGCCAACGGGATTTCTCCCGCCTGGGAGGCGTTTCTTCCGGGCCAGGTCGCGCTGGTGGGCGCGGGGCCGGGGGATCCGGACCTGATGACGCTCAAGGCTTGGCGAATGCTGAATGCCGCGGATGCGGTGGTCTATGACCGCCTGGTCGGCGATGAGATTCTCGCTCAGCTACCGGTTCACTGTGAGCGCTATTACGTCGGCAAGGCCTGCGGCAATCATAGTGTGCCGCAGGACGAGATTGGTGCGCTGATGGTGCGCCTGGCGGGGGAGGGCATGCGAGTCGTGCGCCTCAAGGGCGGTGACCCCGGTGTCTTCGGGCGCATGGGGGAGGAGCTCGCGGCCCTCGATGATGCCGCCATCACGCGTCATATCGTGCCGGGTATCACCGCAGCTTCCGGTGCGGCCGCTGCCCTGGGGATGCCATTGACGGACAGGGCGCATGCACAGCGTCTGCGTTTCGTGACCGCTCAGCTCTGCAGCAAGAGCGAGCAACCTGAATGGCAGCAGCTGGCGCGTCGCGATGAAACGCTTCTCTTCTATATGGGGCTCAATCGTCTCGAGGTGATCTGTGATGAGCTGCAGCGTCATGGATTGCCGGCGGACTGGCCGATGATGCTGGTCGCCAATGCCAGCCTTCCCGAGCAGCAGACTCTACATGGCACCTTGGGCAATATGGCGGCACGTCTGGCCAAGCATCTGCTGCCGACCCCATGCCTCATCATTGTGGGCAGTGTCTGTCAGATGGCGGCGGGGCGAGAGAGTGCGCTGGCCGATGCCGTCGCGCATGCAGCGGCTCACATGTCTTGCAGGGAGGCTTTTGAAGAATCATGTTGAGGGTTTGGAAGGTGCGCTTGATGGGGTGGCGCTGGAAGCGCCCGTGGAAAACTGACGGTATAGAGGGCTCTCCATGTGGGCCCTTTGAGGTCTGGCTCTGATGGCATTGGTAACGCATGGGCCTGCTTTGCACTCTTTTGGGCATTACTGCCAAATAGCCCTTGCCCTCACGGCGGTTCGTGCGTAAAGTACGCATCCGCTGCCGGGGACGCATGGCGTTACCAGCGGTGAAAGAGGTTTGCAGGTGATTGTTTTGTTTGATGTTTTTGAAGCCCGCTTCGAAATCATCGATTGACAATCCCGGGCGATTCGCTAGAATACGCCGCACTCCTTACGGAACAGGTGATCGAGCAGCGCTCCTCACCGCTGGATGATGCTTAGAGGCAGTCGACTGACTCATCATCAAGTGCTTGACTTCTCAAGCGTTCCAAGTAGAATATGCCTCCTCGCTTAACAGCGACGCTCTTTAAAAATTTGATCAGGTAATTCGTGTGAGCGCTTGCCGATGAGTGGTGACAAGGTCACCAAATATCGGAGCAAGCCTCTCACGAGAAGTTTGACTCTGAACCAAGTTTGGTCTGCTTAACAGACTATCAAGCTTTCAACTGAAGAGTTTGATCATGGCTCAGATTGAACGCTGGCGGCAGGCTTAACACATGCAAGTCGAGCGGAAACGATTCTAGCTTGCTAGAAGGCGTCGAGCGGCGGACGGGTGAGTAATGCATGGGAATCTGCCCGATAGTGGGGGACAACCTGGGGAAACTCAGGCTA